>DVLU01000035.1 GCA_018715365.1 Candidatus Ornithomonoglobus intestinigallinarum
CGGCTTTATAAAATAAGACGCGATGCGAGGCAAAAACTTAACCGGTTTTTGCCTCATTTTTAAGTTAAGGAGGAAAATGAAAAAAATGAAATTCAGCAATGTTAAAAAAATCGTATCGGCGGCGCTTATCGCAGCGCTTACGGCGGGACTTGCCGCGGGCTGCGGCGGCGGTGAAGGCGGAAACGGCTCGGAGGAGCAAACAACGCTTCATATATATAACTGGTCCGAGTATATCCCGCAGGAGGTATACGACCTGTTCGAGGAGGAAACGGGAATTGAGGTTGTTGAGTCAACGTTCTCGTCAAACGAGGAAATGCTTGCAAAGCTTACGGCAGGCGGATCCGACCAGTACGATCTCGTAACGGCAAGCAACTACGTTATCCCCGCCATGCAGGAGCAGGGGCTTATAAAGGAGCTTAACGTATCAAATATACCTAATTTCGCAAATCTCTACGACCTTTACAAGGGCATGGATTTTGACCCGGAAAACAAGTGGAGCGTGCCCTATATGGCAACAATGACGGTTATTGCGGTAAATAAGGCAAAGTGCGAGGAGCTCGGCGTTGAGATAAAGAGCTTTAACGATCTTCTCGATACAAGGCTCGAGCAGAACCTTGTTGCCGTTGACGACTGCCGCGAAATCGTCGGCATAGCGATGAAGGCAACGGGCGTTGACCCCGACACGACCGATGAAGCCGAAATAAGAAGTGTTGAACCGTGGCTCGGCGATCTTGCAAAGAACATAAAGATATACGACAGCGACACAGCCTTTGCGTCGCTTGCGTCAAACGAGGTTGCGGCAGGCATAGTTTACAACATGGACGCGGCGCTTGCAATCGACGAAAACCCCGACATCGAGGTGGTTTACACAACAGAACCGTGTGAAATTTCGGTGGACAACTTTGTTATGACCGCAAACACGCAGCATCAGGCGGAGGCCGAGCAGTTTATAGACTTTATACACAGGCCCGACGTCTATGCAATGTGCCTCGAAGCATATCCCGCAATTTCGATGAACGAGAAAGGCTTTAACCTTATGAGCGAGGAATATAAGAGCAACGAGGGCGCAGACCCCGATAAAGCCGAAATAGAAAGAGCACATCTTATAGGCGACGTTGGCGACGCCGCGTCGATATACGATGAGGTTTATTCGTCAATGAAGAACTAACCGTATATTTGTGAGGTAACATGAGGTAATATTATGAAAAAAATAGAAATAATCACAAGACCCGATAAGCTCGATATAATAAAAAAGGTGCTTGCGAAAAACGAATATTCGGGCATGACCGTTACGGCGGCGATGGGCTGCGGACGCCAGAGGGCGTCGTCGCAGGATTTTGAAGCGCTTAACGAGGAGCTTAATCTTGTTCCCAAAATTTATGTTATGACTGTCGTATGGGACGAGGACCTTGAAGAAATAATATGCGAGCTTCAGGAGAATCTGACAACCGGCAGCGTAGGCGACGGCAAGATGTTTATTTCAAACATCGAGGACGTTGTAAGAATACGAAGCGGAGAGCGCGGTGAAAAAATACTCTGATAAAAAGGGGGCTACGCCTGTGAAGGAAAATATTGTCGTAAGTCTTAAGGACGTTGACAAGAACTACGGCGATAATCGCATTGTTAAAAAGATAAATCTGGACGTACCGGAGGGTGAATTTTTAACGCTTCTCGGTCCCTCGGGCTGCGGAAAAACAACAACGCTCCGCATGATAGCCGGTTTTGAAACGGCTACGGCCGGCACGATACTGCTGCATGGCAAGGATGTTAAGGATAAAAAGCCGAACGAGCGCGACGTGAACACGGTGTTTCAGAATTACGCGCTGTTTCCGCATATGAATGTCAGGGACAATATAAGCTTCGGGCTTGTTGAAAAAAAGACGCCGAAGGCCGAAATAAAAAAGCGCGTTGCGGAAATGCTGAAGCTTGTGCGTCTTGAGGGTATGGAACGGCGCATGCCGTCGCAGCTCTCGGGAGGACAAAAGCAGCGTGTGGCAATAGCCCGCGCGCTTGTAAACCGTCCGAGCGTGCTGCTCCTTGACGAGCCGCTGGGCGCGCTTGATTTAAAGCTCAGGAAACAAATGCAGTCGGAATTAAAGCATCTTCAGCAGCGCCTTGGGATAACGTTTATCTACGTTACCCACGACCAGGAGGAGGCGCTGACAATGAGCGACCGCATAGCCGTCATGAACGACGGCGTCATTGAACAGATCGGCACTCCGCGCGAGGTTTACGATACACCCAAAACAAAATTCGTTGCGGACTTTATAGGCGAGTCGAATATAATAGAAGGCTATTCGCAGACAAGCGGCGACGGGCTCATGAACATAATATTCGAGTCCGGCAAAGCCGTTGTGAACGACGCCGGGATAGATATAGACGAAATGCTCTATATCTGTATCCGTCCGGAAAACCTTAGGGTAACGCGCGAAAACGTCCCGGGCTTTTCGATAAAGGGACGGATAAAGGAACACGTATTTGTCGGCTCATCGACAAAAACGATAATCGAGCTTGTGAACGGACAGGAATTAAAAGCCGCCCGCACGCCCGATGCGGAATTGTTTGAGGTGGGCGAGCGCGTCAATATTTCGTGGAGCCCCGACAGGGCCGTTGTGCTGCATACGACGGAGGATAAGCTCTACGACGTTATAGAAAACAACTCCGCTTCGGAGATGTTCAAAAGCTTTATGAGGGAGGACGGCGCAAATGCGTAAAAATGCGGGCAGCCTTCCCGTTAAGGCCGTTATGATAGGGCCGACGGTTTTGTGGCTTTTGATATTTCTGCTTGCGCCGCTTTTTATTGTTGTCGGCATAAGCTTTATGACAAAAAATTCGCACGGCGGAGTTAATATGCCGCTCACTCTCGAAGCGTACGGGAGTATGGCAAATGTTGACTATGTTTTAATATTTCTGCGCTCAATGTGGCTTGCGTTCAAAACAACGATACTGTGCCTTGTGTTCGGATACCCGCTTGCGGCCGTGATTGCACATTCGTCAAAAAACGTAAAGCCGATACTTGTACTTATGGTTATGCTGCCGTTTTGGATAAATTCAATGATACGCCTTTACGGCTGGATGACAATGCTGCGCGGCGAGGGCATAATAAACACGCTGCTTGCAAATATCGGGATAGAGCCGCTGGAAATGCTTTATACAGACGGCGCGGTGCTTTTGGGAATGGTGTACGAGCTTTTGCCGTTTGCCGTTTTGCCGCTGTATACGTCTATAGAAAAGATAGATCCGTCGCTGCTTGAAGCGGCGTGCGATCTCGGCGCGGCAAAACGCCGCAGTTTTATGCGCGTAACGCTGCCGCTTACGATGCCCGGAATATTTGCAGCATCGATACAGACGTTTATCCCCGCGCTCGGGCTGTTTTACGTATCGGATATGCTCGGCGGCGGCAGCAGTATGTATCTCGGCAATCTTATTAAAAACCAATTCCTTTCGGCAAGAAACTGGCCCCTCGGCGCGGCGCTGTCGCTGCTGCTTATCGCCGTGACGATAATACTTATGCGCCTTTATACGCGCGTGGGCAAGCTTGACGATATTGTGTAGGGGAGGCGTACCGATGAAAAAAAGAGAATTTAAACCGCTTTCCGTGCTGTACGCCTGCCTTGCGTATACGTTCCTCTATCTGCCGATAGTTGTTGTAATAATATTTTCGTTTAACACATCGGAGCGTAACATCAGATTTGAGGGCTTCACCTTTGAATGGTATGCCGAAATGCTTAAAAACGACCAGCTTATGCAGTCGTTTTACAATACGATAATAGTCGCGCTTATAAGCACGGCGATTTCCGTTGTGATAGGCACGCTGTGCGCCGTGGGGCTGCACCGCTTTGAATTTAAGCTGAAGCAGCTCATAAGCGATTCGCTTTATATACCTATCGTTATACCCGAGCTTGTTATGGGTATCGGGCTGCTTGTGTTCTTTTCGTCGATTGACGTTGAAACGAGCATATATACGCTTATAATATCGCACGTGACGTTCTCGATGCCGTTTGTTGTTATAACGGTGCGCTCGAGAATCGCGGGCTTTGATAAATCGATTGAGGAAGCGGCGAGGGATCTCGGCGCAAACGAGCTGAGTACGTTTATGCGCGTGACGCTGCCGATGATTGCGCCCGGCGTTGTTTCGGGCGGCATGCTTGCGCTTACGCTGTCGCTTGACGACGTCGTTGTGAGCTATTTCACGGCGGGGCCGGACAGCACAACGCTGCCGCTTAAGATCCTCGGCATGGTGAAAAAAGGCGTTTCGCCGGACGTGAACGCGCTTTCAACGCTTATGATAGTCGGCACCGTCGCGGTTATGGTGCTGTCGCAGGTTATACAAAGACGCATGGAAAAAAAGCATGGGTAAAAGGGGCTTTTGATTTCTCTTTGGGGGCTTGCCGCCCCCAAGCCCCCGCCCTGCGCGTGCCATGCGCTTTTTTTGTGCGAAAAAACAAATGCCGTTTGTTGGATTTATCCAAAGCATGAAAAAAGTTATGTGCAAAACGCTGAAAAGTAGCCCCCCCCCCATTGCCTTTTTGTGCATTATGATATATAATACAATATATGCTATAGATGAAGTAGCATATAGGGAGAATATATTATAGAAATTGGGAAAGGAGAGAAGAAGAGAAATGAAAATTAAAAAGACAGTCAGCGCGCTGTGCGCGCTGGCAATGGCGGTTACCGCTTTCGCGGGACTTGCCGTGACGGCTAATGCGCAAACGGTCAATGCTACGCTAGTGCATACGGCGTCATACAATGTTGATTTCAACGATTCAAGTGTGGATGTATCTGCCGGGACATATACTGTGGATCAGGAAACTGAGGTTATACATATGTATAGCTCGCCAAATTATACTGCGGTAGGGTATGCCGAGTTTGATATATCTGATATACCTGATAATGCAACTGTTACAAGTGCGACATTAACGTATTATGCTGCAAATTATTCAAAAAATAACAGAACAGTAAAATTGAAATATGTAACAGATACAACGGGTATTGACTTAACAAAATTGACAGGAACAATATCCAACTTATCAGCTGATATTGCGGAATCCGGAAATATAGGAATAAAAACGCCGACTAAAGTAGAAGCAAATGTAAAGGCAGCAATAGATGGCGCAAATGGCGACAGAGTTATTTTTGCCTTTGGAGATATGAATAATGGTGGATATTTATACGGGAAAGGCTCTGAAGAATATGCACCGACATTGACGGTTGAAGCAACAACTGCTCAAACATATGCTGTTAAGTTTGCTGAAAATTCGGGAGCGGATATTACGGTAATGATAGGCGATGAAGATGTAACAAAGGGAACATTACTCACTGCAGGTCATTATACCTATACAGCGATTGCAGAGGGTTATCATCCATATTCCGGTGAGTTCGATGTTACAAACGCTCCTGTGAATGTTACGTTCAGTATGGAACCGATTCCGGAAGCTCCGGAAAAAGTACTTCCGGAAAATGCAATTGATACAACAACAGTTACTGCTTCAAAAACCGGAAACGCAAATTCTGAATTCGTCGGATATGATGCGCGTGGAGAAGGATACACGTGGTATGCAACGATGGACTTCTATTTAACGGAAGGCGGAGCTATACGCTATCTTGGTAAAACAAATAGAAACACTTTTACAAGTGCAGGCGAATCAACATCGATAGTATTCTCAACTGATGAGGTAAGATATTACACCAGTAGCGGCGGTACGTGGATTGGTGACGGATTAGAGCCCGGCAAGTGGTACACTGTTATACTTTCATCTGATTTAACAGTACCGATGGGAAATGCGGATTCCGGTAACACATTAAGCTGTGTAATCACAGAAACAGAAACGGGCAAAAAAGTTCTTGAACAATCAGGGATAGGACTTAGAAATGCAGGCAGTGGATTCAGATATGTATCTGTTGACGATGCAAAAAACGGAAGTGTTGCTGATAATTTCTATTCATATTTTATAGAAGATGAAAAACCCGTTCCCGAGCAGGTAACTGCTGAGCCGGTCGAAGTTGAAGGCTACGGTGATGTAAAGGCATTTGCGGTTAAAGGCTTTGCATTTAACGGAAATGCTCCGACATGGACGGTAACCGCCGTAAAGGGTACCGAAACAAAGACGGAAACAATAACAGCCAACATTCCGACGGTTGAAGCCGGAAACGTAAATCTCGGACTTATAGTAAACAATGTACCCGAAGATGTTACCGTTACGGCAACGCTCGGTTACACGAAATAAGGAGGTAATGATATTATGAAAAAAGAATTTGCAATGCCGGAAATGAAGGCATCGAAGTTCAGCATTGAGAATATCGTTACCGATTCCGGTATAGACGCGGCAAAAGCAGCTCTTAACAATGCCGGAGTTACAGCCGAAAATGCTGTAACGGAAGTTGACTTTGATACAATTTTTAACTTCAGCAATTAAGCGAATAATTCTCAAATTAAATAACATATTCTTCCCAAACGTCATTCATCAACAATAAGCTTATTTTGGTTTGTGCGGTCGCCGGTATTTATCCGGCGGCTGTGCTGTTTTCCGGGGGTTCCAAAGGGGCGCTGTTTTCGCCCGCCGACCGTTCGCGGCTTGCGCCGCTCACTGAAAATCTGATTTTTATTTTTACGTGGGGGCTTCGCCCCCACACCCCCGCGGGGCAGCAGTTTCAAAGCGCACGTCATCTGTCTGCGGAAGGGCCTTAACGCGCATCGTGCGTTACCAGCCCGGGGTTCCAAAGTAAAGCGGCGCATATTTCCCCTTCCGAGGAATGTATGTGCAGCGTAACATCCTTTCCGAGGAAGGGGTGATATGTGCCGCGTAAAAAAACAAACCGCCGCCTCCGGGGTTCCAAAGGGGCGGAGCCCCTTTGATGAAAAAACAAAAAACAACGTTAAAATGTTAAAAAAATGTTTC
>DVLU01000036.1 GCA_018715365.1 Candidatus Ornithomonoglobus intestinigallinarum
TCCCCGCACTGCCGTCTGTCCGTTTTCGGAAAATAAAACGGCCGCTGTCTGTTCGGCGAGATGTTCGCCTGTATTGCACAAAATTTTTTTCTTTCCCTCTTGACAAAGTAAATTCGGTGTGATACAATATAACAGTGCTATATAACACCGTTACAAAGGAGGCGTGCCTGTGGACGAGAACGTAACAACATTAGACCGCATCCATCAGGTGGCAAAAGCAGAGTTCCTGGAAAAAGGCTACAAGGACGCGTCGCTCAGGAATATCGTCAAAACGGCAGGCGTTACGACCGGCGCGTTTTACGGCTATTACAAAAGCAAAGAGGAATTGTTTGAATCACTTGTGGGAGAACAGTATGAATATTTTCTGAGCTGCTTTATCAAGGCGCAGACCGATTTTGCAGATCTTCCATTGGAGGAACAGCCCGAAATGCTTAGCAATATTTCTGGTGCATGTATGCATGAAATGCTCCATTACGCCTACGAGCATCTCAGCGCATTCAAGCTCATACTGTGCAGCTCGGAAGGCACAAGATTTTCTGGACTTGTTGACAAGATGGTAGAGATTGAGACGGAGGGCACACACGAATATCTGAAGGTGCTTGAGGCTCTCGGCAGACCCTCCCCGCCTATAGACGAACATCTTGAGCACATCCTTATCACCGGAATGTTCAACACCTTTTTTGAGCTTATTATACACGAAATGCCGCTTGAGCGGGCAGAGCATTATCTGAAAGAAATGCGCGCCTTTTACACCGCCGGATGGATGAAAATTATGGGGCAGTAAAGCCCTATAATTTCTGACTCATGGTTAGCTTTAACTAACCATTATTTGGCTCGGATATTAAACGGATACATGCCGTTTTTATCACAAAAAATTTACGAGGAGGTTCTTTGGATGAAGAAACGATCTAACTTATCAAGGCTGATGAGCTATGCCGGCAGGCACAGGATACTGACATACCTTTCGTGGGTGCTGTCATCCGCAAGCGCGCTGCTTGCACTGGTGCCGTTCTGGTATATATGGCGCATCATCCATGACATACTTGAGGTGTCCCCCGATTTTTCAAAAGCTGTGAATGTCACGGGCTACGGCTGGTCGGCAGTGCTGTTTGCAGTAGTATCAATTATCGTGTACATAGCGGCGCTTATGTGCTCACATCTGAGCGCATTTCGGATTGCCTCAAATATCAGAAAGACGCTTATGCGCCATATTGCCGCGCTGCCTTTGGGTATCACAGAAAAGTACGGCAGCGGAAAGCTTAGGAGGATAGTGAACGATTCAAGCTCCGCTGCCGAAACCTATCTGGCGCACAGGCTGCCGGACAAGGCCGGAGCGATAACAACGCCGATAGGTTTGATGTTCTTGCTGCTCGTGTTCGACTGGCGGCTCGGGCTTTTAAGTCTTGTCCCTGTTGTTTTGGGATTTATGATAATGACTAAGATGACGGGCGCGAGCATGGAGCAAAAGATGAAAGAATATCAAAACTCGCTTTCCGATATGTCCAACGAGGCGGTAGAATATGTCCGCGGTATACCTGTTGTAAAAACATTCGGCCAGACGGTGTTTTCTTTTAAGCGCTTTAAGGCGTCCATAGACAATTACGAAAAATGGGTCATAGCCTACACAAAGGCGCTGCGCCTGCCAATGATGTTTTACACCACGGCGATAAACGGAGTATTCGCGTTTTTGATAGCCGGAGCCATCATATTTTCACAGGGCGGCGTAACGAATGACCTGCTCTTAAATCTTATCTTCTATATCGTCATAACTCCCGTGATCAGTACTACGCTCACAAAGATAATGTTCATGAGCGAGGATGCAATGATAGTAAACGATGCGCTTGGCAGGATAGATGAGGTGCTCGGCGAGAAACCGCTTTCAGAAAGCAGCCGCGGCAGAGTCCCGTCCGATAATTCCGTTTCGCTCGAGCATGTGAGCTACAGCTACGACGGTGTAAAAAACGCCTTAAACGATGTTTCCCTGTCGATAAAACCCGGAGAGACAACGGCGCTTGTCGGCCCTTCGGGCGGCGGTAAGACGACTCTTGCGAATATCATCACAAGGTTTTTCGACCCGCAAAAAGGACGCGTGCTCATAGGCGGCACTGACATACGTGATATTCCGAAAGAGAAGCTTATGGACACGGTATCGTTCGTATTCCAGAACAGCCGTCTTATCAAGGCGTCGATACTTGAAAATGTGAGGATGGCAAGGCCGGAGGCTTCAAGAGAAGAAGTAATGCGCGCTTTGGAAACGGCGCAGTGCTCCGATATAATCGCAAAACTGCCGGACGGCATAGACACAGTCGTGGGAGCGAACGGCATATACCTTTCGGGCGGTGAACAGCAGAGGGTTGCTATAGCAAGAGCCGTGCTCAAAAATGCGCCTATTCTGATCCTTGATGAGGCAACAGCCTTTGCTGACCCTGACAATGAGGTACGCGTACAGCAGGCTATGTCAGCTCTTTCAAAGGGCAAGACGGTCATAATGATAGCCCACAGGCTGTCGTCAGTCACAAACGCGGACCGCATTTGCGTAATGAGTGAGGGCAGTATAGCCGAAAGCGGCACATTCTCCGAGCTTATGGATAAAGGCGGAATATTTGCGCATATGTGGGAGAATTATTCAAAATCTGCGGACTGGAAAATAGAAAAGGAGGTAAAACAGTTATGATAAAAAAGCTTCAAAGACGCTTTGCACTGTCAAGACAAGGCGCGGTCGATCTGATAAAGGGCTGCCTTGCCTGCGTTGCACAGGATATATCATTCATGCTGCCCGTCGGACTTTTATATTATCTCGTCATCGACATGATGAACGGCGGCGTAACCGGCGGCAGGATAGCATTTTACGCTGTCGGCGCGGTTATCTGCCTTGCGCTCATATTTGCCGTAACATATTTTCAGTACAACGCCACCTACCTTGCCACATATGTGGAAAGCGGCGTGCGGCGCATATCGCTTGCCGAACAGCTCAGGAAGATACCGCTTTCGTTCTTCGGCAAAAAAGATCTTGCCGACCTAACAAATTCGGTCATGGGCGACTGCGCTACCCTTGAAACGGCATTTTCGCATTACGTCCCGGCGCTTGCGGGCTCGGTCATCTCCACAACGCTTATTGCGGTATGCCTGTTTTTCTATGACTGGCGCATGGCTCTGGCGGCTGTATGGGTGCTGCCGGTCGCTTTTGCGATAACGCTCTTTTCGGCGCGTATCCAGGGGTATTTCAATAAAAAAGCCTCCGCCGCAAATGTCGCGCTTGAAACCGGTGTTCAAGAGTGTATCGAAAGCTTGCAGGATCTGAAGGCAAACAATGCCGAAAAGAGTTACATTAAAGGCCTTGACAAAAAGATAGATCACGCCGAAAAACGGCATATCATGACGGAGCTGGGAACGGCGCTCTTTGTCGTCTCGTCAACGCTTATATTAAAATTCGGCATTGCTACCGTCGCGCTTGCCGGTTCGGTACTGCTTATACGGGGAGAGATAAACATTCCGCTGTTCTTTCTATTCCTGCTTGTCGCCTCAAGGCTTTATTCACCTTTAGAGGGCGCGCTCCAAAACCTCGCGGCGGTCATATCCACAAAGACGAACATCGACCGTATGAACGAGATACTTGACCGCCCCGTCCAGACCGGCTCGAATGTGATAACAAACAACGGCTGCGATATTAAGTTTGAGCATGTCGGTTTTGCGTACAACACAGGCGAGACGGTATTAAAGGATGTATCATTCACCGCAAAGCAGGGCGAGGTCACGGCTCTTGTCGGCCCCTCGGGCGGCGGAAAAACGACGGTCTCACGCCTTGCCGCGCGTTTTTGGGATATTGACAGGGGAAAGATCACCGTAGGCGGTATGGATATATCAAAAATAGATCCGGAAACGCTGCTGTCGCTGTATTCTATCGTATTCCAGGACGTTACGCTGTTTAACAACACCGTAAAGGAAAATATCAGGATCGGGAAAAAGGACGCAACCGACGAGGAGGTCATAGCTGCGGCGCGGCTTGCCAACTGCGAGGAGTTTGTAAACAAGCTTCCGGACGGCTACAACAGCATGATCGGCGAAAACGGCTGCGAGCTGTCGGGCGGCGAACGCCAGCGCATTTCAATCGCAAGAGCCTTCCTCAAGGATGCGCCGATCATCCTGTTGGATGAGGCGACGGCAAGCCTTGACGTCGAAAACGAAACGCTGATACAGGCGGCGCTTTCACGGCTCATCAAGGATAAGACGGTGCTTGTTATCGCACATCGTATGCGGACGGTGAGCGGCGCCGATAAGGTGATCGTGCTTTCAGGCGGCACCGTCGCTGAACAGGGACGTCCCGATGATCTAATGAAAACCGGAAAAATATATCCGCACATGGTAAAACTCCAGATGATGAGCCGGGACTGGAGGTTGGCATAAAAAAACACAGGCGCGCACAAAGTGCGCGCCGCCGTTATAACAAACTGTTTACAATATCCACGTTGCTTACAGCATCCCCGTGTATTTTTCCGACGTCGGTTTCAATCACCTTTTTCCTTATCGGCAGTATCGAGCTCGGCGTAACCGAAAGCTCGTCAACGCCGAGCGCCAGAAACAGCTCCGTAAGCGATTGATCCGCTCCGAGTTCGCCGCATATGCCGACCCATATATTGTTATTGTGCGCATTGTCGCATACGAGCTTTATAAGCCGCAGCACCGCCTTGTGATGTGCGTCGCAGAACCGGCCTATCGCGGGGTTTTGCCTGTCCGCGGCAAGCGTATACTGCGTAAGGTCGTTTGTTCCTATCGAGAAGAAATCAAAATATTTCGCCAGCACGTCGCTGATTATCGCCGCTGCCGGCGTTTCAATCATACATCCCAGCTCAACGGTGCCGGAATACGGGATACCGTCTTTATCAAGCTCCGCTTTTACCGCCTCCGTTATTTCGAGTATTTTTTGAACCTCCCATTCCGACGTTATCATCGGAAACATAATTGCCAGCCTGCCGAATACAGACGCGCGGTATAGCGCCCGAAGCTGCGTTTTGAATATTTCGGGACGTTCAAGGCAAATGCGTATCGCACGTATCCCCATTGCGGGATTTTCCTCATGCGGCATATTAAAATATTCCGCCTGCTTGTCTGCTCCTATATCGAGCGTCCGTATAACAACGCGCTTGTTCGCCATTTTTGACAGGACCTCTTTATATGCGGCAAACTGCACATCCTCCGTCGGATAATCCTCCGCTTCAAGATATAAAAATTCGCTTCTGAACAGCCCTATGCCCTCGGCGTCGTTTGAAAGCGCAAGCGAAACGTCCTTGACGTTTCCGATGTTTGCGCAGAGCTCGATCCTCCGGCCGTCAGCCGTAACGCTTTCCTTGCCCTTGAAGTTCTGAAGCAGCTCGCGCTGTCTGTTTGCTTCTCTTAGCTTGGCCTCCATATCGGCGGCTGTTTTTTCGTCGGGGTCTATATAAATACGCCCGGCAAAGCCGTCAACAATAGCCTCCATGCCGCCGTAGCCGCCCTCCGTAAGACCGTTCACGCCTATTACCGCGGGAACGTTCATCATGCGCGCAAGTATTGCCGTATGCGAATTTGACGAGCCGCGCTCCGTCACAAACGCAAGTATTTTATCCTTGTCAAACTGCACCGTTTCGCTCGGCGCAAGATCGTCCGCGGCAATGATTACGGGAGTATCCGAATCAAGGACGTTGGTGCTCTTGCCGCTGAGAATACGGATCAGCCGTTCGCTTACGTCCTTTACGTCCGCGCTGCGCTCGCGCATATAGCTGTCGTCCATCGCTTCAAACATCTGCACAAAATTATCGCACGTCTGGGCAACGGCGGTTTCCGCGTTTATCATCTGATCGGCTATTATGTTTTCTATCGATTCTATATAATCAAGGTCCTCAAGCATCATCTGGTGTATTTGAAATATCATTGCGCTTGATTTTCCGACTTCGTTCACAGCTTTTTCGTAAAGCGCGTCAAGCTCCGCCAGCGCTTTTTTCTTTGCGTCCAAAAAACGCGCCGTTTCCTTTTCGGAGCTGTCCACATGCGTCCGCTTAACAATGCTTTCGTCGCGCGTGAACATGAATATTTTCCCTGACGCTATCCCGCCGCATACGGATTTTCCTTCTAAAGTTACCAAAACGATACCTCCTTTTTTACGGAGCGCGTTTGGGCGCCGCACTCATATTGTTAGCTTTTTCGTATATATTATACTATATTCGGCGGCGAAATAAAAGAGTATAAAATGATTTTTTTATTAACTTTTCGGGCTTTTTATGCACTGCGCTTGACACGCCCGCGGTGCGCGTGCTATAATTATCGGAATAACGGCGAAAGGATGATGAAAATGTTCAGAGAAGTACGAAGAAAAGACAGGCTGATTGCAAAAGAGCAATGCTTTGAGATTTTAAAAAAGGCAGGCTTCGGAGTGCTTGCGCTGTCGGGTGACGGCGGCTATCCGTACGGCGTGCCGCTGAATTATGTTTTCGACGGCGGAAAAATATTTTTCCACTGCGCAAAGGAAGGGCATAAGATAGACGCAATACGCCGCAACCCGAAGGCGTCGTTCTGCGTCGTTGCCGGGGAGAGCGTGTCACCGAAGGAGTATACAACGTATTACGAAAGCGTTATCGTGTTCGGGAAAGTGCGCATAATTGACGATGAAAGCGAAATGCTTGCGGCCGTAAAAAAGCTGGCGCAGAAGTACGCCCCGGATAATACGCGGGAGGAAGAGGAGAACGAGATAAATAAATTCCGCGCCGCGCTTTGTATGCTCGAAATGACAATAGAGCATATTTCGGGCAAAAGCAATAAATTGTAATCCTCCTGGGGTTCCAAAGGGGCGAAGCCCCTTTGATAAACCCTCTTTTTTTGTTTGTTTTTCCCTATCCCTCCCTCTTTATTTGTGCAGCTTCCACAAGAATTTACCTAGGGGG
>DVLU01000037.1 GCA_018715365.1 Candidatus Ornithomonoglobus intestinigallinarum
GGGAGTTCAATACCCGCTCCCGAAAAAAGATGATTGATTTGGAAAGAAGAAACACAGAAGGTAACGGACTAAAACGAAAAGGAGATAATAATCTTGAATAAAATCGCAAAGAAAATTATCCTATCTGTTCTATCTTTGACCGCGATACTTAACACATCGGCGTTCGCCGCCGATTTAAGCGGCTGGGCTGTTTCGGAATATCAGCAGGCAAACGAAGCCGGACTGGTTTCCTACTCGGTCGTTTCACATAATCTGAAAGAGGATATTACAAGACAGGAATTTTGTGAGCTTGCCATGAATCTTTACAGAAAGCTCACTAACGAAACCCTGATAACGCCCGCCGGTTCGCCGTTTACGGATACGGACAGCACCGCGGTTGCCCAGGCCTACTGCTACGGCATAGTTTCGGGCACATCGGACGGGACGTTCACTCCGAACAGGCTTGTTACGCGCGAGGAAATGGCAAAGATGCTCGTTTCAACACTTGCCGCAAGCGAGGTAAACTTTGAGCTTGCCGACGGTTCGGACAAATCGGCAATAGAGCAGTTCTCGGACGCCGATGAAATAAGCCAGTGGGCGGAAGCTTCCGTTATAACGGCTCTTAGCAATTCGCTCATAAACGGTATTACCGATGATACGCTCGA
Organism: Candidatus Ornithomonoglobus intestinigallinarum; assembly: GCA_018715365.1. GTDB lineage: Bacteria > Bacillota > Clostridia > UBA1381 > UBA1381 > Ornithomonoglobus_A > Ornithomonoglobus_A intestinigallinarum. The sequence goes on from DVLU01000037.1 coordinate 645, forward strand.
TCCCCTGGGTTCGACAACGAGAGAGCAGGCAATAGCGAGCGTAAACCGCTCCTACAACGCTTTTAAATCGGACAGCTACTCGGTTGAGCTTCCAGTTATAACGCTTCCCGAGGACGGAGCCGAAATAAACGAAGGCGACTTCACAATTTCATGGACCTCCATCCCCAGCGCATCAACATATCATGTGATAATAAAGGATGCAAACGCAAATTCGGTTGTGCTTGAGGATATTTATTCTTCAACGTCACACGAAATAAAAGCCGGCACTCTTGCCGGAAACAAAGATTATACTCTTATAGTCGGCGGCGTGCTTGCCGACGGCAGCGAGGTTTACAGCATGCCCGTAGACTTCAAATATAAGGGTTCAAACAAAACAGGAAATTCCTTCGTTGCCAACAGCGAAAAGGCACAGGAGGTTATAGACACCGCAGCCAAGTATCTCGGCGTTCCCTATCTTTGGGGCGGAACAACTCCTTCGGGCTTTGACTGCTCGGGCTTTGTTCAGTATGTCATGAGAGAATGCGGTATAAGCATCACGCGTACAACATATACGCAGTGGGATAACGACGGTGTTTATGTTTCGAGAAGCGAGCTCCAGCCGGGCGACCTTGTTTACTTCGGCAGCAGCTCAGCTCCGCATCACGTAGGTCTTTACGTAGGCGACGGAACATATATACACGCCCCCAGCACAGGCGACGTTGTCAAGTATTCTTCACTTGACTCAAGAAGCGACTTCTGCGGAGGCAAGAGAGTTATATTTTAAATCATGAATCTTTTCGGAGCCGGCGCGTTAAGCGGCGGCTTCTGTTTTTTATGTGAAAACACGGAGGGACAAGCATATAATGCAAAAGCAAAACTATCAGCTCATGCTCGAAAACGAAATCAAAGCTCTCGGCGGACGGCGTCCGCGCCTGCTGCTCCACAGCTGCTGCGGCCCGTGCTCAACGTACGTGCTCGAATATCTCAGCCGCTGTTTTGATATAACGGTATTTTACTATAACCCGAATATCTATCCCGCCGAAGAATTTTTCCACCGCGTATCCGAGCAGCGGCGGCTTATAGACGAAATGTTCCCCGACGGCTCCGTCGGCTTCTGCGAGGACGGCTTCGACGATACGGAATTTTACAATGCCGTAAAGGGCGCCGAAAGCCTCCCCGAGGGCGGCGAACGCTGCTTCAGATGCTACAGGCTGCGGCTCGGCAAAACGGCTCAGACGGCGCGCCGGCTCGGCTTTGAATATTTTACAACAACGCTCAGCATAAGCCCGCATAAAAACGCCGATGCGCTTAACGCCATAGGCGGAGAGCTTGCCGAACAATACGGCGTAAAATACCTCTTTTCCGACTTCAAAAAGAAAAACGGCTACAAGCGCTCCTGCGAGCTCTCGGAGCGGTACGGAATATACCGCCAGGATTACTGCGGCTGCGTCTTCTCGATGCGCGAAGCGGAACAGCGCCGCGCTTTAAAAACGGAACAACGGCAAAAGGAAAATTAAGTAATGTTTGATATTATAAAACCGGAAGAAATAGAAAAAAGAAGCTTTGAAATAATAAAAAAAGAATTAAAGGTTTCAATTCCCAAGGAAAATGAAGCTGTTGTGCTGCGCGTCATTCACGCAACGGCCGACTTTGATTACGCCGAAAATTTATACTTCACCGTCAACGCCGCATCCGCGGCTGCGGACGCATTAAAAAAAGGCGTCTCGATCGTTACGGACACCAACATGGCAAAGGCCGGTATAAACAAAAAAAGCCTTGCGGCTCTCGGCGGTACGGTGCACTGCTTTATGGCGGACGAAGACGTCGCCGCCGAAGCAAAACGCCGTGGCATAACGCGCGCAGCCGTATCGGTCGAAAAAGCAGCGGCGCTCGGCAAGCCGCTTATATTCGCGTTCGGCAACGCACCGACGGCGCTTATAAAGCTGCACGAGCTCGTTACGCTCGGCAAAATAAAGCCCGAATTTATAATCGCCGCGCCGGTCGGGTTTGTAAACGTCGAGGAAAGCAAGGAGCTTATACGCAGCCTCGGCCTCCCCTGCATAATCGCGCGCGGACGAAAGGGCGGCAGCGGCGTTGCCGCGGCAATATGCAACGCGCTTATTTATATGGCCTGCCGCCGGTAACGCGCGGCGATAAGCAAACGAACCGTTTTTACAGCAGATCGTTTTTTATCATATACCGCTTCAGCATATCAAAGCTTTCGCTGCTTATGTCATGCTCTATCTTGCAGCTGTCCTCATACGCCGTTTTCTCCGACACACCCAGCTCCATAAGCAGCTTTGCAATGACCTGATGACGCTCGTATATTTTTTCGGCTATCGCCATCCCGCCGTCCGTCAGGCTTATATTCCCGTCGTTTTCATCAACCGTTATATAACCGCCCGCGCGCAGCGACTTGAGCGCCACCGATACGCTCGCTTTTGTAAATCCCAGCTCGTGCGCAACGTCTATGGCGCGCACGTACGGACCTCTGCTTTTGAGCATCAGTATCGTTTCAAGATAATTTTCTGCCGATTCATGTATTTTCATCGAAGCACCTCCGCTTCCGTCGTTTAGTTTAAAATATATTATACCATATTTCTGCCGCCAAGTCAAATTTTATTTGATGAAAAATTAAATTTTTCCGT
>DVLU01000038.1 GCA_018715365.1 Candidatus Ornithomonoglobus intestinigallinarum
ACATCGTAAGCGTTGATGTATCAACGGCTTCCGAGAATGTGACGTCCAGCTGAAGGTTTACAGGTGAAATTCCGTTTGCGCCGTCGTTTATGCTTGAAGATACAATCGACATCGTTTTTGCTTCCTCCGCCAAGGCTGACGGTAACTGAATTATCAAAAGAAACATCGCCGTTATAAGCGATAAAAGTCTTTTTGAACTCATAATTGTCCTCCCTCCTCGCCGTGTGTTTTAAGCATATTTAAAAACCTGTCAAATACAACTGCCGCTTCGGCTCTTGTCGCATCGGCTTTGGGCTCAAACTTTCCGTTGTCCTTGCCGTTTATAATGCCGAGATAGCTGAGATGCCCGACCGCTTCAACCGCATAGTCGGAAATATCACCATAATCCTCAAAGCCAAGCGAAACGCTGTTCTCTTTAATTCCGCGGCTTTCCGCTATCCTGTCCAAAATAACAGCCATATCCTGACGTGTTATGGGCAGCGATTCGCCGAACACGCTGTCCGATATACCGTTTATTATTCCCAGCTCGTAAGCCGTTGCCACATAACCGTAGCTCCAATGGTCTTCCGGCACATCGTCAAATCCCGCTTCGGCTTCATCATTCACTTCACCCGACGCAAGCACGGCAAGCTTTACAAATTCCGCTCTTGTTATCGTATCGTTCGGAACAAAGGTTCCGTCGCCGCGTCCGCTTAAAATGCCCTGATTGTATAATTTGAAAATACTGTCCTTCGCCCACGGTACCGTATCGATATCATTAAATATGACCGGTTCCTCCGTAGGCTGTGCGGGTTTATCGTTATTGCCCGTACCTCCGGGGTTAAATACCACATGTCCGCCGCCCGAGCCGCCGCTTGACGAACCGCCCGAACCCGACGAGCCAGAGCCTCCGCCCGAGCCGGAACCGGAGCTGCCGGCTTCCTCCAGCGCCTTTTGCAGCACCGATTTTATCTCCCCGAGGCTTGAAGGCGACAAGCTCTGCAATTTTCCGTATATTTTTGACGGAGCCGAGGTTGATTCGATTTTATCCAAAAGGCTGCTTATGTCATCGTCTCCCGTAAAGCTGTCCTTTGTAAGCATAAGGATATTTCTTACGGCGTCCGCTCCGCCGACATAATCTATCGCTTTGCATATAATATCAGTAACAAGCGCGTTTTTAATATCGTCCGCGTCAAGGTCACTGTTCTTTATCGCTTCCGAAACCACCGCGTTTCTGCTTGTTTCGTCAAGCACCGATGTGAATACCTCTCTTACGCCGCTGCTTATAAAATCTCCCTCAAGCGATAACATTGCCTTTATATCGTCCTTATCGGCATCGCCCATGACTGCCGCCTTAAACGCACAGTCGTTTACCGCTGCGCAAATATCATCAACGGAATCAAAGGCTTCTTCCGATGCAAAGATATTATAAAACTCCTCCGTAAGCTCCGGCATATCGGCCGACATATAATCATATATCTCACAGGCCTTCCCCAGCTCGCCGTATATTGCGGGGAACACGCTTTTTATCGTTTCCGCATCGCCGAGCGCAGCGTTTATATCGCTTATCAATCCCGCGTCTTCTATAGCGGTGAACGTAAATTCATACGGCTCGGCATTATAGCCGTCTATCGTCATTACAGTATCGGGAATTGTAACAGTATACGTTTCTCCGTTTTTGTATTTTGCCAAATCTATGTCTATAACGCACCTTCTGAGATTTGATATATCAACTCTCGGCTCTGCCCCGAGATCAGGAGTTACGCCGATACCCGATACGGTTTCGGGGTCTATGGGCTCGTCAAAATCAATATATATCGGCAAGTCGCTGCGCTTAACGTTTTCTGCTCCGTCCGCCGGAGAAACCGATACTACATTTGCGTTTTTCCCGCTTGTTGTAATCGTATTAAAATCCACTGTCCCGTCGGCCATTGCTTTACCCGCCATACTCATGACGCCGCTCATATCGAGCGTATACTGCGTATTCGGCCGGAGCTCACCAAACTCGATGCGGCACTTTGTGAGCTCCCCGTAACCGAAGCTTACGTCAACCGGCACAGCTTCACCGTCTTCGGAGGTAAGCTTTATGCCGTCAAGCAGCGTTCCCTGTCTTACGGGCACGTTAAATGTTATATCGGCAAACAGCCCTACGGGCGAAAGCTCCGTATCGCCGTCTTTGATGTTTGAATCGATTACGGCAAAATCATCTGCCGGGGCCGATGAAATATCATATATGCTCCAATTATCGACCTCCATGCCTATCGTGTCGTTTGAGCCGTCCGGGGCGCCCGTTGCACGTATCGATATTTCCTGAGGCACGGCGTCCTCGGCAATATTAAATACGCATGACACAAACGTCCACTTATCCGCTTCGAGCGTTGCCTGCGTGCTGGTCCAGCCGTCATTCGGGCCCGGAGGCGCATAGCAGCTCAGCAGTATGTTTTGATCCTCGTCGGACTTGACCCAAGCCGACATATAATACGTTCCCGGTTCCGTTATCGAATCACGCGCTACAACGGGCTCATCCGCCCACTGTGGGTCTAGCCTTAAAACGCTGTTGGCTTCTCCCGTCAGCTTGCTGTCGCTCACAAATGAAATATGGCTTGCCGAAAGAGGGTTATCCGGATAGAACACAAAAATGTTTGCCGTATCCTCCATGTCCCCGTTCTGCACAAGGTTTTTCAGCGTTGTATCGGGCAGCTCGGCAGCCGTTGTAAACGAAACGGATTCGCCGGCCGCTACGGTATCGCCCGCCGCCGTTTTTACGGAATCCGAAAACGTTACGGCATACGTTGTGTTAAGCTCGAGCGTGCCGAATTTTATTTTTATTGTATCGGAGCCTGACTGCGCGCCGTCTTCTATCGTAAAATCAGCCGCCGGTTCAACATTCACTCCCGTTTCGTCAACGGTTGAAAAATCAATATACTTATCAAACCGCACCGAGAGCACACAGTTATATATGCTTGCACCGGTGCTGCCGTCTGCCGGCGAGGACGAAATTATTTTTGCCTCGCCGGGGCGCAGGCTTTCGTTCAGCTCCCAAAGCAAAACGGGATAACCGTTGTTTACCATATTGTCGGGATCATCGGCAAACGCTTCACCGAGCATCGCTGCCGCGCCTTTTAATTCGTCATCGGAAATCTGCGTTCCGTAATATATAAAGTTCGGATCACTGCCATCATTCCACGGCCACGGCGGTGTGACTGTATAATATGTGTTCTCGACGGTTACATTTTCCTTTGGGCTTACCGCAACATACAAATCGGTATAGCAGTTTCTTATTGCCGAGCCTGCCGACATCTGTCCGGCTATGCCTCCGCTCGCATCCGACAGACTTTCGAGAACACTTGTATTAAGCGCATAGCTGTTTTCTATATCGGCTCCGTTGACATAGCCCGCCAATCCGCCCGTATGGCTGAATGACATTTTGCTTTTGTCAAACGTTATGCCTGTTGTAAAGCTTATATTTTTTGCACAGCAGCCTGTAATTTTCGCATTGTCCGTAAGATAACCGACTATGCCACCGGCGGTTGTCCATACCCACTCCTCATTGATTGAAAATACCGCATTTTCAACGCCGAGGTCTTTTATAATGCCGTTTCCGCCCACGGCGCCGAACAGGCCGGCGTTCACCTTATGTCTGCACGATACCGTATAATTGCTTATCGTATGGCCGTTGCCGTCAAATACGCCTTTAAACGGTTTTAAAACAGGCGCGTTCACGTCATTTTCATCATGCACGCCTATATAATCCGACCATGATGCACCGCCAAGATCGATATCCGCCATCAGCTCATAATATATTCCTTCGCAGCCGTTATCGTCGGAATTGACCTCATCGGCCATTGCCGCCAAATCCTCCGCGTTCCAAATTTCCGTTACTTCCTCCGGCACGGTCCGGGTTTCGCCCGCAAAAGCAAGCGAACCCTGACTCAGCAGCAGCGAAACCGACAGAAATATTAAAAATATTTTCTTCATGTATAAAACCCGCCTTTTATTTTATTTGTTCTCGTAGGGGGCAGGGAATTTCCACATCCCCTCTGCCACCGACCACAGCCATACATCACCCGTAACCGGATGAACAACGAGCGTTTCCGCTCCTGAGCCGGCAGCCGGTCCGTCCGTCACTATCGAATTCGGATCACCCATCGACGAAATAACCTGGAATGTATCTCCCCTGTCGCACGAACGCTGGATTGCCGTCATCGTCTGGGTATTGCCGCAGCCGTACGTTCCGACGTACAGTATATCGGGATACCTCGGATCAAGAGCCATAACGTGCATATATCTGTAGCCGCCTACCGTTTCGGGAATCAGGTTTGCGCCGAGATTCGTATGCACATTGTTTTCAACTCTTACGATTGTAACGCCCGTGTTTACATTACCCGGCATATAATACAGAATATCATTTATACCGTCGTATTTAAGATCCCACATATGGGGACCGATACCGCTTGAAAATTCCGAAGCCGTAAGATCAAGCGCCCTTGCGTCATCCAGATAGGTTTCCGAGAACGGATACCACGTATAGCCGTTGTCATACGAAACAACTATTATTTCATCATAGCCGTTATGCCTCAGTCCGTACAGCTCCTTATTATGATAATAATTCACCGCAAGCACAAACAAGCATCCCTGCATTTCCTCCCACGTATCGCACCTGTCATGCGTCATATACTCTCCCGCAAAGGCAGTGTTCGGATCGGTCGGCGAAATCCAGAAGGACGTTGCCCTGCGTTCCGTTCCGTGCTTGAGCGGGAGATCGCCATCCCACGTTTTGCCGCCGTCACGGCTCACCTTGAGCGTTCTTTCAGTATACCAGCCGTCGGCTATCGCCGCCACGAATAAATTATCGTCCATCGCAAGAGAACCGTAGGAGCATCCGAAGCCGCCGCCGTTTTCCGGTTCTATCGGTATCCATGAATGCCCGTAATCCTTGCTGAATATTCCGAGAAGGTCCTGCGCGCCGCCGAAAATATAATCTGTGTTATAGGGATTAAACACAACGCGCCCTCCGGGAGGCGTACCGCAGTATCCGTTTGCATCCCAGCTGAACGTTTCGCCGCCGTCGCTGCTTGACGCTATCCAGTCGCCGCCCATTGACCAGACTTTATTTTCGTCCGTCGGATGCCACGCAAACGGGTGCTGCCTGTTTTGGCAGAAGAAGAAATCCTTTGACGTATCGTATCTCGATTCCTCCCAAGTTTTGCCGCCGTCGTGCGAAAAATACCGTTTGTTGTTATAATTTATATAATCTCTTGCATCAACAAGCATATAATCCGGATTTGCGGGGCTTACGGCAAGGTCGCGCACGATGTTTCTGACATCGCTCAAATCCTCATAAACGGGGAAGCCCGCTGCTTCCACTCTCGTAAATGTTTTTCCTCCGTCCTCCGAAATCATCACTCCGCGGCTGTCATTTATATAAACATTATTCGGCCTTGTATTTATAACATCAAGCCCGTATATAGGTTCTCCCGTAATAATATTGTCGAACGTAACGCCGCCGTCGGTGCTTCTGAAAAAGCCGCTTTCGTTGCCGACATAAACCGTTCCGTCGTTCGGGTTTACCTCAACGACGCTGTCCGACATGGCTTCATTTACGCAGAACCACGTTTTGCCGCCGTCCTCCGTTTTGTACAGTCCGCCCTTTACATCGCTGAACGGCTGCGTCCACTCGGAATTGTCACTTTCGTTGTTCGCAACTATCCTGTACATGCTTGACCAATAGCCTATCCGGCTGCCGCCGGTTTCCTCATCGTAACTTGATTTGTCCCACGCAAGCTGCTTTCTCGTATCGCGCTGGCCGTTAAACTGATATGACAAAACCTGCTTCCATGTTGTTCCCATATCCTCCGACATATATATTCCGTTGCCGGGAATATCACCGAGCGAGCCTATGGCAAGCACCCTGTTTTTATTGTTGGGGTCAATTTCAAAATCAACGCAGCCCTTCGGCACAAAGCCGCGGTAATTTCTCTCCCACGTTTTGCCGCCGTCGGTAGAGCGTATCATTGAGCCTATGTCAACTCCGGCAAACAGCAGCTGCCCGTCTTCCGTGTCACATTCAATTGCCTGCAGCCACTGGCCGCCTTCGCCGCCCGATATGCCCATATCAAGCTGCTTCTGCGAAACGCACGGAACAGATTCCCATACGCTGTTTTTTTCGTTATACACGTCATATTCAACTTCCGGAATATTTTCGGTCCAATCATAGCTTGTATTAACGTCCGGCCGCGCGGCCTTATATATATCGGCAGCCGCCCAATGCTCCGGCGGGACGTCGTAAAAGCCGGTATCCGAAATCGTTTCCTCTGTTCCGTCTGTTTCTTTTGCCGCTTCGCCGGACGCTTCCGCGCCTTTCATACTGTCCGATGCACGGTTAAAAAGCGTCACGGCTTCGGCTCTTGTTACATTTGCTTCCGGATGGTATGTTCCGTCCTCATAACCCGTTATAATGCCGCCGCTTACAAGCGCATCAAACATATCCTGCTTTGCATCGAGTCTGCCGCCGTTCATCATGATATATATTATCTCGGCAACATCGCTTCTCGATGCCGGATCATCCGACGCTTCCACAGCCGAAAAATCGGCGTCCTCCTTTATCCTGCCCGCCATAATAAGAGCTTCGTTTACGGTGACGTCGTTATCCGGCCTGAAGCTGCCGTCCTCATAGCCCTGCACAAAACCGACAAGCTTCTCCGTGTGCACAACGTAATCATCGCTTGTTGTGAACGACATTTCCGCCCAGCCCTCGAGCGGAATGCCCGCCGCCGACGTAAGTTCCTTTATCGACACGGTATATTTTTTGCCTTGTTCAAGCTTATCGCCGAACATTGCCACGTGTACTTTATTTTTATCTATCGCGTCAACAAACGCATGCTGAACAAGTCCTGTATTTTCCTCGCCGTCAACAAGAATATCCGTTTTATCGAGCTGCGCGGCATTTCGGTTAAATTCAAATGTAATAACAGGCACCGTATCGGACTCGACAAAGCTCCCGCCGGCAACGGACGCCGACACAAGCTTAAACGGAACATTTTCATAATCGCTTATTCCGCCGCCGATTTCAATATCTACATCTTTATCGGGCATTGTAAACGAATATTCGCCGTCGCCGTTCAATTCGATATTTTCACCGTCAAGCTTCACGTAATTTATCTGCGAAACCTCGTCCGGCACTGCTTTAAAAGTGATTTTTTCGCCCGTCTTGCCGTATGTATCGCCTATTGCGTTTTCGCATACAAGCTTTGCATCGATGCAGTCCGGAGCATTTATATTTATCTTTTTATAATCCTGCGGAATGTCGTCTTCATCGGCGAACAGCTTTATTTCCGGTATATTTATCGGACCGAGCCACGGCTGAACGTCCTTTATGGCAAGCCGCATATACTTTGCCGCCACCTTGGTGTCAAATTCCAGATCGTAATACGTCCTTAAGCCGTCAGAATGATCCCACAACGTTTCCGGCCGTTTTTCCGTAAGCAGCTTGTCCTCAAGGCTGCCGCACGAATACACCTTGGTCCACGAGCCGTCATCGCCCGTATCGCTTACATATATATCAACGCCCTCCGGCCATGGTATTACCGCTTCATTCATATACGCCGCGCCGCCGTTCGAATAAAATGTATTGTCAGCGTATTTTGTGCCGTATTCGTAATTCCACTTAAAGCGTTTCATCGGCACCTTATCGTTAATTTCGAGCGTCATGAGGATTATATAATCATCGCCCTCATTGCCGTCTATATCAAAAATCGGCACGCCGTTATATTCCTTTGTTGTCGCAGTTGTTATAATATTTTCATCAAGCGCTTCAGCGCCGTCATACGAGCCTTCGGAGGTGAGAATCGTAAATTCGGAATTTTCCGGGTTTAAAACGTTTATCTCTCCGTCCGCTTCCGCACCCGCCGGCACCGGCAGCACGCCGGCCGATAATATCAGCGCAGCCGCCGCTGCCGACGAAACGGCTTTTTTAAATATATTTTTCATAAACTTCACCTATTATCCTTTCACCGCACCGTCTGCAAGTCCGCTTACAAAATACTTATTTGCCACCGCAAACATCACAAGCACCGGAACAAGCGCAATTACCGTCCCCGCAAGCATAAGATTCCATTGCGACGCTCCCATGCCCGAATTCTTAAGAGCCATTATTCCGACTATCAAGGTCTGCTGCTCGGGATTTGTTAAAGTAAACATCGCCGGCATAACGTAGCTGTTCCATGAACCGTTAAACGTAAGCACGGCTATTGTCGCCATGATCGGTTTCAGCAGCGGCAGTATCACTCTGAAAAATATTCCCGTAAAGGTGCAGCCGTCAAGCTTTGCCGCTTCGTCAAGCTCCTTCGGCAGCGAATTGACAAAGCTTCTTACAAGATACATATTCACTATCGGTATTCCGAAGCAATTCAGCACCACAAGCCCGACCAGGGATTTATTAAGCCCAAACAAGCCGAGAACTTCAAACTGCGGATAAATCGTTATCGAACCGAGGCTTACAAACATAAGCGATGAGAATATCGCAAAAATAACTTTTTTTAATTTGAATTCGCCCCTGGCGAATACATATCCCGAAACAGCCGAAACTACAAGCGTTATAACAACCGTTGACACCGTATACCACATGCTGTTAAAAAACATTCTGCCAACGTTCATTACGTCCGAATTCCACGCTTCCCTGTAATTATCGAGCGTCCATACCTTCGGGAATATCCTGTCGGGCTCAGCCATGATCTCCATATTTGTTTTGAAGGACGACAGCATTATATACAGCAGCGGGAATACCACTATGATCAATACGGCGATAAGAATCGCATAAACAATAATATTGTTAATTATATTTGTTCTTTTCCTGCCCATAAGCATATCCTCCCACTAATACAGCTCCGTCATCTTCCTGCTGGCACGAAGGTACAATAAGCCTATGCCCGCGCAAATTATCGACGAAATAACGCTAAGCGCGCAGCCGTAGCCAAGATCGGGAGTTCCCGTTGAAAAGCCCGGCAAAAACGACTTCATGACATACGCCTCCGCCGTAAGCGTTGTTCCCGCCGGCGCGCCGTTTGTCATTACGATAATATATTCGCCCGTACGCAGCGTCCCGTTTATCGCAAGCAGCAAAATCGTTTGGAACACATTTGAAATCATGGGCACGGTCACGCTGAAAAATTTTCTGAATACGCCGGCGCCGTCTATCTCCGCCGCTTCGTAAAGGTCTTTCGGGACGTTTGACAGCGCCGCGGTAAAATAAACGACATTCGTTCCGAAGGACGACCATATGCCGCCCAGCACCAATACGAACAGCGCTTTATTCGTATCGCCGAACCAGTCTATCGGCTCCGTGATTACATTCAGCTTCAGCAGCCACGCATTCACAATACCGAACGGGTCAAATATATTGGCAAATATTATGCCTATAATCGCCATGCTTATAACACACGGCAAGTAATACATATTTCTGAAAAAACCGGACAGCTTTAAATTTTTGCTCAAAAAAACCGCAAGTATAAGCGCCAGCGGTATCTCTATCGGCAGCTTTATAAACATATATTTAAACGTAAAAAGCCACGCTTTCCAGTAATCTTCTCCGTTTGTAAACAGCGTTATAAAATTTTTAAGACCGACAAACCTTGTGTTTGAAGGCACAAGATCATAATAGTAAAAGGATTTGACGGCCGACCACAAAATCGGGTACAATGTGAACACAAAGAAGCCTATAAGAGGCAATGCAATCAACAGATAACACTGTATGCGATCGGAATCCTTAATCTTCTTCAGTAAGCCGGTATGATTTTTACTGCGCCCAAGCCCTGCGCCGACAGTTTTCATCGCTATGCCCACTTCCTTTGCAATCATTATTTTGTAAATAATCCGCAAAGAAATAATCCATTGCGGAATAATTCTCTGCGGATTATCAAACAGCATTTTATCTTGTCAGCTTCCAGTCCTTTATGATATAAGGCGTCGGGTCATACTCGGGGTGTTCCTCCTGATATACCTCAATACCCGCGTTAACCTTATCCTGATATTCCTGCAAAATAACTTTCAGCTCATCAAGCGACGGCTCCTCGTTCCAAATATCGAGCCACAGCTTATCCATTACCTTTTCGCCGTTCATTTCTGTTTTTACGGCAACGGGCGGGCACTGGCTGAACGGTGTGAAGCTTGCAAACGTTTTCCAGTTTTCCATCTCATCGGGCACTTCAACGTCCTTTACAAGCTCATAATCGCACGGGATAGAGAGGCCTTCCTTAAACTGCTCTATCAGATACTCGTCGCTTGCAAAGTAATTGAGGACGGTTGCGATCTTATCCTCGCCGACTCTTTCGACACTCTCGCTGTTTACCGCATACAGCCCGTCAAGAGAACCGTACTGCATTCCCTTCGTGTTCTCGTCAATAAGCGGCAGCGGAGCAACTCCCCATTCGATCTGCGCCGGGAACTGCGTTGTGAATACGCCGACATCATAGCTTCCGGCAATTTTCATACCAATGTTGCCCTGCGCAAACCTTGCTCTTGCGGGATCGTTATCAAAGCCCTCCGTGCCGGGAACACAGCTGCCGTCGCGCTTTATCTGAAGCATTGCGTCCATAACATACGCCTGCTGCTCATAGTCGAATTTTCCCGTCTGCGGATTATATCCGTCAACGATACCGGTGCTCGCCGAAGAAACAAAGTTTATATCCGTCATGTACCAGCCGTCCCATTTGCCCGGGAAAATTATACCGTACTGCTGCTTTGAAGCATCCGTAAGCAGCTTTGCATCCTCAACAAGCTCCGCCAGCGTAACGGGCGGCTTTGCCTCTCCGTTTTCGTCAACTATGCCCGCGTCCACAAACATCTGCTTGTTGTATACAAGCCCGTATGTACCGCTCGTAACGGGCAGCATATATATTTTGCCGTTATACGAATGGCGCGATTCAAGCGCTTTATCGCCGTATTTTTCTATAATTTCTTCCGTTCCGGCAATATCGTCATACGCAACAATCTGCCCCTTTTGCGCTCTTGCTTCAAGCTGGTTTGTTGCATACAGGTCCGGCGCCTGACCCGATGTATACGCTACATCTATCAGCTGATCCAGATCGCCCTCCTTGGCAACATATTCAAGCTCTATGCCTTCTTCCTTGCCTATGGTGTCGTTAAATTCCTTTACCTTTCTCTGCACAAACTCTTTATCGTGTCCGTTTGTGCGCCAAAGCGTGATTTTTGTAACATCGCCGGAAACGGCATTGTCACCTCCGCCGCATGCGGCAAGCGGAACCATCATAGCCGCCGCCAAAATGCCTGCCATTATTCTTTTTGTTTTGCTCATTTTACTCTTCCTTTCTTTATCGGTTTATGTAATATGCACATTAACCTTATTGCTTCTATTGATATTATACATCACATTGCCATGCTTTACAAGTTTAAAGAACATATGCTTTTTGCTCCGAAACGCATTTTTCTGCCTTATTTTAGCAAATATGTTTTTGCTTTTACGAGCGGCTCCTGCAGGGAATTCATCAAAAATATTTTAACCGTATCGACTTCTCCTATCGGCAGCGATACGTCGTATTCTCCCGCTTTGCCGTGCGTTTCGGATAGCGAAATGCCGCTCAGTATCCCGTCTGTGTACAGCGCCGTATACAGCACTGCTTCTTCTCTGAGATTTGACGTTATCTTTACCGATTTTATCATATCGGCGCTGCCGAAGCCTTCGGCCGTATTGCCGTTTTTATCGGTGCAGACTACAGACAGCAGCTCTTCACCCGTATCCTCCCATGACAGCAGAGGGTATCCGTAATTTATGAAATATATATCCTTTTTAAATGCGCCGCTCAGCGCCTGCGGGACAGCTTTAATCTCCTCCTCGGTTATGCCGTATACGTCAACAACATATCCCATCGCCTTTCCGGTGGAATAATACGGGCCGGGCCACGGCACCTCGGCCGTATCGGGGCAATACAAATCATATAAATTCGCATTCCATTCGCCGTTTGACGGATCATACCTGACCGTCGGTGTATCCGAACAGCAATTGTATATCGAAACATCGGGAGATCTTGTTATGCCGACAACCGAGCCTTGGCCGTCCACATACCCGGTAATTTTCTGACCGACCGTGTAGCAGCCGTATACTTTTGCGCGGTCCTTAAGCTCACCTGCTATGCCGCTTCCCGCTTCAAAGTATCCGTCCGTCTGATGCGGTGAAAACAAATTTATATTTTTTGCAAAGCAATCGTGTATCTGCGCGCCGCCACGCACTTCTCCGGCTATTGCGCCGAATCTCGTCTGCCATGTTGTTTCATCGGCTGACGGCAGCTTTGCCGTTACGTTCATGACGCCGAGGTTATATATTTCGGCCTCGCCGCCGACATAACCGAACAGCCCTTCGGCTTTGCGCCCGCGCAGCGTTACACTGTAGCTGCCGATAGTGTGTCCTCCGCCGTCGAAATATCCCTTAAACGGCCTGTCGTCGGTTCCCACGGTCACGGGCGCTCCGCCTTCGTAATCTATATCCGACATAAGCTTATAATACAGTCCCTTGCCGCCGTTTCCCGTCTTTTCCACATCGGCGGCAAACAGCTCCATATCCGCCGATGAAGCTATAATAAACGGATCCGGCGCCGTTCCGGCGCCGCTCAGCTTATACCTTTCGTTTTCCCATGCCAAAACGGGGCTGCCGCCGTTTATTTGCTTTATATCATCGGCAAAGCAGTCGCCCGCTTCTTCGGCTGTCAGCGTTTTTACATCGTCAATGCGATTTCCTATGTATCCGGCGCTGCCCCATCCGTGCGTATTATCACCGTACAGCCCCGGCCATACCGCTGCCATGTCGTCATCGTAATACAGCTTGCCGCTCTCTGGCAATAATCCCGATGTGCAGACGCCTATACTCGTATCGGAATAGCAGCCGCTTATAACATCGGACGATGATGTAATGCTTCCGGCAATCCCTCCGCTGTAGCATATATTTTCCCCTTTTTCAAAACCGAGGGAATAACAATTTTGAACGGCGGCGCTGTAAAATCCGCTTCCGTCCGCTTTGCTGCCGCTTATAATGCCGGCTATGCCGCCGCTACTGTTGAACTGCCCTTTTTCATACACCTGTTCGCATTTAACGTTTTTGGCATAGCAGCCCGAAATTTTTGCATTTCCGATAACAGCTCCGGCGATCGCTCCGGAGGATATGTATATATAGTCCGCTCCCATTCTCAGCGTTACATTTTCGGCGCCGAGATTTTTTATTACGGCGTTTTCGCCTATTGCCGAAAATATACCGAATGCTCCGTGTGTATTATCACCGTATTGTGTACAGTTGATCGTGAAATTTTTTATAACGTGGCCGTTGCCGTCAAACGTACCGCGGAAATAGCTGCCGCCGTTTTCCGTATCGTAATTGCCAACCGCCGGCCCTTCGAGCCATCCGCCGCTGCCGTCCTCCGATATGTCTATATCGTTCATCAGCTTATAATATTTGCCCGCGCTGTTATCGGCGTCAATATTTTTCAAATCTTCCGCAGTGCGTATCTCCGTAACGTTATCCGGCACATCATACGGCGGCGGGAATTTCCACAGTCCTTCGGCTGCCGTCCATGCCCAAAGCTCGCCCGTTTGAGGGTTTACGGCAAGCGACTCAACTCCGGCTCCCGCGTTAGGCCCGTCCTTTACCACGCTTTCCTCATGTCCCATGGGCGAAATCACACAGAACGATTCACCCCTGTCGCACGAGCGCTGAACAGCCGCCTGTACGCCGGTGTTTCCAGAACCGTATGTGCCGACATATAAAATGTCGGTGTGATGCGGGTCTATTGCCATAACGTGCATATACCGTCCGCCGCCCCGTGACTGCGGCGCCAAATTGCCGCT
>DVLU01000007.1 GCA_018715365.1 Candidatus Ornithomonoglobus intestinigallinarum
CTGACGGAGAATTCGCTAATGAAAATCTGTGAATTTCACGATTTTTCTCTTTTCCCGTAAAAATGAAAAAACGCCGGAAACCCTTGATTTTACTTACGTTTCCGGCGGAGTTTTTGGCGTTCCCGAGGTGATTCGAACACCCGACCTACCGCTTAGGAGGCGGTCGCTCTATCCAGCTGAGCTACGGAAACATCTTTGAAATCTATTCAATTATAGGTACAAACTAACTCAATGTCAATCGCCTTTGCCCCAAAGGCGGTCGTTATAACATATTCTTAGGAGGCGGTCGCTCTATCCTGCTGAGCTATAGCGACATAAATATATTTTTCGGCTTTTCCGAGCCGCAGCTGCGGCTCAGAAAAGCTTTTTTGCCATTACTACCGTACGCTCGTTCGAACGGCTGTAGGAGCACGTTGACAGCGTGAGCAGCGCATCGCCGTAGCTCACGTCAACTCCCGTATCGTAAAACGAGCGTTCCTTCGCTTCCTTCACATATTCCTCGAAATCGTTCTTATCCTTAAACATCGTTTTCGAGTAATATTTAAATTCATCCGGCGCGCCCACCTTTGTTGAAAACACCGCAAACACCGCATATTCGCCGCGCTTGTAGTTTGTGTCAAACTTCACCTTCGGATGCGCTTCAAAAAAATCGCGGTCCTCATAATCGAGAAGATGGGCAAACATCGAGCCGTCGCGCATATTATGCGCATATATTATTATATTGTCGCTCGGAAGCGACAAATCGCAGTCGCCGTCAATAAACGGCAGGCCGCTGTATTGATATTCCTTATCAAAATTGCGGTGCAGATAAAATTCGTTATCGCCCGCCCTGTGCATAACGGGATAATCTATTTTTGTGCCGGGTATGCTCACCCAGCCCGCCATGTCGCTGTTTTTGCGGTATGCGTTGTAATAGCCCAAAAGCATACCGTTTTCCGCGTACCTTTCCTGCAGCGGCTCCTCGGACTCGGCTTCCGGCTCCGGCTGCGCTTCTTCCTTCGGCGCATCGCCGCCCCCGCCTTCATCCACAAGCTCGCGTATCTCCTCAATATCGTTTGCGGCCCGGCAGCTCTCATAAAAATACTTGCCGAGATACGCCGCACAGGCTGCAAGAACGCATAAAGAAAGGATCAGAACAATACGCTTGGGCCAAGCCTTTTCATTCCGACCCTTTCCCTCTGTATATCTCATTATTTGTTGTTCTTATTCTTTTTTGACGTTATTCCGATATAAACAACTGCCGCAAGAGCCATTCCGGCAACCACCGAAACGCCTATTATGGGAGCGTTATCACCTGTTTTCGGATTTGCCTTTGCCGTTGCCGTCGCTGTCGGACGCGTTGTGCGTCTGGGCGTCGACGTCGGGCGCGCTGTTGCACGTGCCGCGGCACGCGGCGTTGCCGTTGCCGTCGGGTTCCTGAACTGAACGTATGAGCCGTTCGGTCCCGTTACCGTTACCTTGTCGCCTTCTCTAAGCGTTGTCACCGACTGCGAATTTGACGTTGTGAGGTCAAATTCCGCCTTCTTGTTTCCGCTGCTGTCAGTTATAACAACGTGGCCGCTTCCTTCAAGCCTGTATGAACCGGGCGTTACCGAATCGGGAACGTCATCGTCCTTTGTTACGGCCACCGTTATCGTCTTTGCCGGAGCTGTCGGCGTGGGCGCTGCCGTTGCGGTTGCACGTGCCGACGGAGCTGTTGTGTTTGAAACGGACGGTGTTGTCGGCGCGGCTGTATTTGAAACAGCGGGCGACGGCGTGGGCTCAAACTCATCCGTATCGTCCGTATACGCAAGCTTCCACACAACATCCGACGGGCTGTCGGAAAGCTGCGACGTGTTTACTTCATCGTTTACCGAAACGTATATTTTATACGTTTCCTCATCGCTTCTGTTTTTATTGTTATTCAGCGTACCGAGATTTATGCGTTTGAGCGTTTCGCCCGTCGGGGCGTTTGCCTCCTCATCGTCATAAATTACCGTTCCGCGCTCGTTCGTAATGCGCACGGAATAATAATCGACGGCCGTATATGTATCGGCGGGAGCATAGCCCGACTTTTCGGGCAGCTCAAGCTCAAGCCAATAATTTATCGGCAACGACGTTGCGCTCGTGCTCGATATTGTTATATCCTGAACTATATCCTTTGTTGCCGTAAGGCTGTCAAGCTCGGTGAGCATGTCTGTTATATCAAAATCATATATATTGCCATCCGTTCCCGACGGGAATGTTTTGCTTTCCGGAGTTCCCTTCGGCGTTGTCACGCTGACGCTCGAAAGCTCACCCGCCGCAAAAACACCGGCTGCGCTTACGAGGATCATTGCTGCTGACATTAGCGCGGCAAATATCTTCTTCATTTTATATCGCTCCTTTTATCAGATACTATCTGTACTTTTTATCATACCACAAATAATATTGTTTGTCACGTGTTATTTAATATAAAATTGCATTTTGTTTATTGTGCACAGTTTCTCATTGAAATTTCATCTACAATTTATAAATGATATTTGCCCGTACACGTGATATAATATATACTGACTTTAAAACCGGGAAAGGGGGATTACGCTGTGCCGGATTACAATAAGCTTTCCGACGCGCTTCAGATGCGGATAATGCGCGAAAATCCTTCGCTCATAAATTTCACCGGCGGCGCCGTAAGGCGCGACACGGAGCGCGACAAGGCCAATTTATGGCGGCCCGCTTATATACGCGACACGGAAAAAATACTTCATTCACTCTATTACAACCGCTATGCCGACAAAACGCAGGTTTTTTCGTTTTACAAAAACGACGATATTTCTCACAGGGGCTATCATGTGCAGCTTGTTTCGCGTACCGCCCGCGACATAGGCAGGGTGCTCGGGCTTGACTGCGATCTGATAGAGGCAATAGCGCTCGGTCATGACATCGGCCACACGCCGTTCGGCCATGCGGGCGAGAGCTTTTTAAGCGAGATATATTTTGAGAGGACGGGGCGGTATTTCAATCATAACGTCCAAAGCGTAAGAGTGCTCGATTCGATATTGAAGCTGAATCTTTCGCTGCAGACTCTTGACGGAATACTTTGCCACAACGGGAAGGCGGAGCTTACCGATTATGCGCCGTCGGAGCTGTCGGGCTTTGAAGAATTTGACGAAAAGGTTGAACGCTGCTATACGGACGAATCGTTTATAAAAACGCTCGTTCCGAATACGCTCGAGGGGTGTGTTGTTCGCATATCCGATATGATAGCGTATGTGGGAAAGGACAGGCAGGACGCAATAAAAACGCATATGATCGCTTCCGAGGATGTGTTTGACGAAAGCAGCATAGGCAAATACAATGCGGCAATGATTAACAATCTTATCGTAAACATAATCGAAAACAGCTACGGCAGGGACCGCATAATAATGGATAAGGTCCACTGCGACGCGCTGAAAAAAGCAAAGCGCGATAATTTTGATATGATTTACAAAAACGGCGCGTCATCGGAATATTACAGCGAAATAATACGTCCCATGTTCAAAAAGGTATACGGCAAAATCCTTGACGACCTTGCCGTAGGCAACACCGCGGCGCCCGTGTACAAGCACCATATAGACGTTATAAGGAATGCCGTGCGGTTCCGCGGCGAATCCGATTACGAAAAAACGGAGCCCGATCAAATTGCCGTTGATTTTATCGCAAGCATGACGGATGATTATTTTATAGATTTTTATGAATATTATTTCGGAAAATCCAAAATAAAGTATATTCCTTATTTTGTGTGAGATGGGCTGTCGCTTTCAGCGCAGATCACAACATAGCATAAAAGCTATGTTGTTACGAACAAAACGCACCGCTCGGAGTACACAAAGTACGCCGTCGGGTGCGTTTCGTCCGTTCTGCATCTAAAATCGAGCAGCCCTATGCGATTCTTAACACGATAGGTCTTTTCTGTTTTTCTATATTTACGCGGGGCTCCGCACCCCCGTTTTTTGTTTCCGCCGCGGATATGCGGCAAATTATATTGTATAATGTTCACAAAAGTTCTGCAAACCTTCAAAAATCGCTGTTTTGCGGAATTTTTTTCGGGATTCCGCATATTGCCGTCATTTTTTTGTTCTCGAAATTTACGTTTTCCCCCGCTTTTTGCCTGTTTGGACACGCACGTAACGAAATACGCTCCGGCGTATTGCAACGCGCCGTTTATGTGTATATAATTCAATATGCCGGCAGCTGTAAAGCATATTTCATCCGGCAGTGACAATTTTATGCTCGGGGGAGGCTGTAATGTCTCGCCCGATTTTTTATGCCGGAATCACTTGCAGAAAACATGCTTGCCTATCTGCTTTATTACCGGCCTTGACCATATCCAGTCGGAGGTTGCCGTTGCGGGATTGTAATAATACACAGCGCCGCCTGTAGGGTCCCAGCCGTTTAGCGCATCCTGCGCCGCCCTGTAGCACGAATCCTGTATCGGCTTGTTTATCTGGCCGTCGACAACCGCCGTAAACGCACCCTGCTGATATATTACCCCGGCTATCGTATTCGGGAATGACGAATGCTTTACGCGGTTTAAGACAACCGCTCCGACAGCCACCTGCCCCTCATACGGCTCTCCCCTCGCCTCTCCGTTTATGACCATCGCAAGCAGCGTTTTGTCGTTTGACGACGAGGATGACGAGGACGAGGTGCTCAAGCCTATTTTCGCAAGCGTTGCGTTTCCGCATATACCGTCGGGCGTAAGGCCGTGACGGCACTGAAACGCTTTTACGGCCTCAGCCGTGCGCCAGCCGTATATGCCGTCAACAACGCCGTTGTAATAATCCCAGTTTTTAAGACGCGTTTGAATATTTATTACCTCCTGCCCTCTCGAGCCTATTTTTGAAAGAGCAAACGCGTCAAACGATGACAGCATGCAAGCAAGCGCAATAATAAAAGCAGCTTTTCGCTTCATGATTTTTGTTTCATTCCTTTCGCGGGCTGTGTTTTATGTGCCCGTTATTCCTATTTTTGCCGTTATGCTTATATTTTATACCGCAAAACAATCCTCCGCGTCAGCTGTTACGCGTTTTTACAAATGATATATCTATAATCCGCGCATCGTTTTTTGTGTAACGGCCCGCTTTTATAACCCATTCTGCGTCGGCGGGTTCTGCCCGCGTCCGGCCGTCAAGCGAAATTATATTTGAAATTGTCTGGAGCATTTTTACGGCGTCGCGCCCGTTTTTGGCGTAATCGGCTATAAGCTCCGTAACTCCGGCATCGGCTTCAAGGCGGAGCTTATATTTTGCGTTTTCGATTATTCTTATAATATCCTCCCGCCCGAGCTGTGCAAAAAACACCTCGACGCATCTTGAACGGACGGCTTCCGGAATATCGGACGGCGATTTTGTTGTTGCGCCTATAAGCCTGAAATCGGCGGGAAGGCCGTTTCTGAAAATATCATGGATATATGCCGGTATTTTTTTGTTTGATGCCGAATAATACGCGCTTTCAAAATATACGCGCCTGTCCTCAAGCACCTTGAGCAGCCTGTTAAGCTGAATATCTGGCAGCTCGCCTATCTCGTCTATAAACAAAACGCCACCGTGAGCCTTTGTTACGGCCCCCTCCTTCGGCTGCGGCACGCCCGTTTCGCCGAACGCGCCGGCACCCTGATATATCGGGTCATGAACCGAGCCTATGAGCGGATCGGCAATGCTGCGCTCGTCAAAACGCATTATTGTGGCATCGGCTTCTATAAATTTCGCTGTTTTCAAAAACGGCGTGCCACGGCTTTTTTTCGCCTCCTCAAGCGCCAACCTTGCCGCTGCCGTTTTGCCCACTCCGGGCGGTCCGTAAATTATTACGTGCTGCGGATTTGTTCCGCAAAGCGCTGCCTTTAACGCACGCACGCCCTCCTCCTGCCCTATTATTTCCGACATCTCCGCCGGACGCGCCGCCTCCGTAAGCGGCTCCGTTAGCGTTATGCGCCGCAGCCTGTTTATATGCTCCGCTTCGCGCTTCCCCTCCTCCGCCGCTGCCCTATCGCTGCCGCTTTCGTTTTTAAGGCGCATAAAAAAATACATTCCTATTACTATCGTGAATATCAGCTGCACCGCAGCCGCAAAAGCCTCCATTACAGCTCAGCCTTCCTTTCTCTCTTTTTGGTTTATTTTCTTTGCTATTATTTTTGCTCCGGCGGTAATTCTTATTCGGAAATAAAAAATTTCCAATACGGTTTATTTAAAAAGCAAAAATATATTTGACAAACAAACATTTGTGTGGTATAATGAGGATAGTATTAAAGTATCATTAAAGGGATGATATTATGGATATAAAGGAAAAGCTTCACATATTGTCCGACGCGGCAAAATACGACGTTGCCTGCACCTCATCGGGCTCGAAAAGAACAAACAAAAACGGCGGGATAGGCTCTGCCTTTGAGGCCGGCATATGCCACAGCTTCAGCGCCGACGGCAGGTGCATTTCGCTTTTAAAGGTGCTGTTTTCAAATTGCTGCATATACGACTGCCAATATTGCGTGAACAGACGTTCGAATGATGTTCCGCGCGCATCGTTTACCCCGCGCGAAATCGCGGAGCTTACCATGGAATTTTACAGGCGCAATTATATAGAGGGGCTGTTTTTAAGCAGCGCCGTGATAAAAAATCCCGACTACACAACAGAGCTTATAATAAGCGCGATAAGCATTTTACGGCACGAATACAGCTTCAACGGCTATATTCACGCGAAAGCGATTCCCGGCGCATCGGACGAGCTTGTTTTGCAGCTCGGTCTGCTTGTTGACAGGCTGAGCGTAAATATAGAGCTGCCGTCGCAGCAATCGCTTAAGCTGCTTGCGCCGCAGAAAACAAAGGAAAATATTTTATCGCCGATGCGCCGTATACGAAACGGCATAACGCAGTCAAAGCAGGAGCTTGCCGTATACCGCCGCGCGCCGAAATTTGTCCCGGCGGGTCAAAGCACGCAGATGATTATAGGCGCAACCGGCGAAAGCGACAGAGATATAATACGTCTTTCCGAGGGGCTTTACGGCAAAATGCAAATGAAGCGTGTTTTTTATTCGGCATATGTGCCGGTCGGAACAAATCCGCTGCTGCCCGCCGGCGCTCCGCCGCTTTTAAGGGAGCACAGGCTTTACCAAGCCGACTGGCTTCTTCGTTTTTACGGCTTTTCGGCAAACGAGCTTTTGAGCGAAGGCGATCCGTATTTCAGCAATATTATCGATCCGAAATGCCAATGGGCGCTTTCCCATCTTGAGCTGTTCCCGGTTGAGATAAATTCAGCGCCGTATGAGCTTTTGCTGCGCGTTCCCGGTATAGGCGTGCGCAGCGCGCTTAAAATTGTCAAGGCAAGGCGGTATTCGAGACTGGCTTTTGAGGACCTTAAAAAGATGAGGATTTCTATAAAGCGCGCAAAATATTTTATAACCGCAAACGGACGAACGTGCGATAATTTATGGCTTCGCTACGAGCTTATCACTCCGTCGCTGCTTGCCGACGGCGGCGCGGGCAGCGGTCAGATAAGCCTGTTTGACAATAATCCGTCAAGGGAGGATAAAGTAAAATGCTTAACGGGAGAGATGTGATTTATACGTATGACGGGAGCTTTGAGGGGCTCATGAGCGTTGTGTTTGAATGTTATCTCACGCATACGCGCCCGTATGACATATGCTGCGGCGAAAACGTGCAGGAGGTGCTTATGTGCTGCCAAAAAGACGTTGAAACAAATCCGGAGCGCGCCGACAGGGTCATACGTTCAATATATAGTAAAATCTCCTCCGCCGCATTTTATCATATATACTGCGCGTATCTTTCCGAAGCCGAAGGGCGCGAGCTTGCCGTGCTCGATTTTCTCGATGCGGGATATAAATACGGCGCGTCGGTTGTAAACCGCTTAAACCTCGACGGCGTGTACACGCTTATGAACATAGCGAAAACCGTCGCCTCCGAGGCGCATTTGTATCTTGGCTTTGTGCGCTTTAAAAAGCTTTCCGGCGGAATTTACTACAGTGAAATAGAGCCGAAGGCTCATGTGCTTCCGATAATATCAAATCATTTCTGCGAGCGTTTTTCGTCAATGCCGTTTATGATACACGATATAAAGCACGGGGAATGTCTTGTTTACAACGGCAAGTCCGTTGAAATACGCCGCGTTGAGAGCGAGCCGATATTAAAATACGATGAGGATGAAAAGCTTTTCCAAAGCATGTGGCGTGATTTTTATAATACGATAGCGATAAAAGAGCGGCGAAACGAAAAATGCCGCAATTCGCTTTTGCCGAAGCGCTACAGGCGGTGTATGACGGAATTTGCCGTATAGACGGGTATGTTGCTATGCGGGGGCTCCGCCCCCGCACCCCAGGTGCCGGACACGCAAAAAGGCGGTTGTTAATCGTTTTTACTTCCTTTTTATGTTAATAAATTTATTTCGTTTATATTTCATTTCAGTGATTTTGTCGTAATTTATCGCTAATATTATACAATATTTGTGCTAATATTACATATGCAGCGATTATATGACATCAAAATTTCATTTATTGCATGAATATTACATTTTTATTTCAAAAGTATTGACTTATCACTTTCAAAATGGTAAAATATGAATCACAAACAAAACAAAAATAAATCAACGAAAGGATGAAACCAATGTTTCAATTAACAAAATCACTATTAAAGGACGAAGCGGGAGAACGCATTTCATACGGAATTGCGGAAACGGGCAGCGGCTGCATAAATATAATCGTGCAGGATATATCAGCCGATAAGGCGGTTGCCGAAGCGATAGTCGAACGCTGCAACAAATTCGGCGCAGCTCCGGAGCATATATCCGACATTGTTTACGATACGATTGCCGGCATGTAACCGGCAGCGTTATATCGGGGCTTTGCCGCAAACACAAATAGCTTCCGCAGATTTTAGCGCGGAGCAAGCAAAACGCACCGGGCGGCGCACGTTTATTTCGCGTACACCGAGCGGTGCGTTTTATTCACAGAAAAACAGCTATGCAGCACGGCAGGTTCGCCGGATATGATCAGCCGTTATTTTCCTGTTCAAGCCTTTTTATCAAATACGGCATCTCCGCTTCAAAATTAACGCCGTACCAGCGTCCGTTTTCGTCTTCAACGGTATTCTTTATGCAGCGTGCCGTGTAATCCGCGGCAATTGCAAGCGATTTTTCAACCGACAGCCCGTTCATAAGCGCACCCGTGCAGCAGCTTGCAAATACATCGCCGGTGCCGTGATACCGTGCATGGACTTCTTTATTGAAATAGCTGAAAAATTCCTTTGTTTCGGAATTGTATGCCATAACTCCCAGCTCGCCCTCCTCGAAGCTTACGCCGGTGAGCACCGAAATTTTCGCGCCGAGATTTGACAGTCCCATGAGTACGCCTTTGACATATTCTTCATCATAGCCGCTGTCAACATAGTCGATGCCGAGCATATACGCCGCTTCGGTCATATTCGGCAGAATAATATCCGCCTTGCCGCAGAGCTTTGCCATTGCGGCGGCAAATTCCTCGGTAAAGCCCGGATACAGCTTGCCGTAATCGCCCATTACGGGGTCTATAACGATAACGTTGTCGTCTGTTTTAAACTCGTCAAAAAACTCGGAAACAAGCTCTATCTGCTCAAACGAGCCGAGATAGCCCGTATATATTGCATCAAAGCCTATATTCTCGCTCTTCCAATGATTTGCAATCGGCTTTATCTCATTTGTGAGATCGTGGAACGTGAAGTTCTTAAAGCCCGTATGCGTTGATAATACAGCCGTCGGAAGTATCCCCGCCTCGACGCCCATTGCCGATATTATCGGCAGCGCCACCGTAAGCGAGCATTTGCCCACGCAGGATATGTCCTGTATTGTCATTATTCTTTTCATTTATTATCACTCCTTCTTATATTGTTCCGCAAATTTCCGCGCCTCGGCTATTGCCGCTTCAACCGTTTCCTTTGCCGGCCCGCCTACAACGCTTCTGCCGTTTACGCACGTTTCCATGCTTATCGCGTCATAAATATCTTCTTCTATTATATCGGAAAAGCTCTTAAACTCCTCCATCGTAAAATCATCGAGATCCTTGTTTTCGGTAACGGCATGATATACCATTCTGCCCACAACTCCGTGCGCCTCCCTGAACGGCAGCCCTTTTTTCACAAGATAGTCAGCCACATCGGTAGCGTTTGTAAAGCCGCCTTTTGCGCCCTTAAGCATATTGTCTTTTTTGACGGTCATTGTTGCAATCATATCGCAGAATACAGGAAGGCAGAGCTTTACCGTATCTATGCTGTCAAATATGGGCTCCTTATCCTCCTGCATATCTTTATTATACGCAAGCGGCAGCCCTTTCATCGTTGTCAAAAGTCCCATAAGATGACCGTAAACGCGGCCCGTTTTGCCGCGGATAAGCTCCGCAACATCGGGATTTTTCTTCTGCGGCATTATCGACGAGCCCGTTGAAAACGCATCGTCCATTTCGACAAACGAAAACTCATGGCTTGACCATAATATAAGCTCCTCACAGAAGCGCGAAAGGTGCATCATAAGTATCGAAAGGCACGACGCAAGCTCTATAACAAAATCCCTGTCCGAAACGCCGTCAAGCGAATTCATCGTCACTCCGTCAAAGCCGAGTTCCTTTGCAACGCCGTATCTGTCAAGCGGGTATGTTGTTGCCGCAAGCGCGCCGGAGCCCAGCGGCATAACGTTTGTTCTCCCGCGGCAGTCGTCAAGACGCATAAAATCACGCTTAAGCATTTCAAAATACGCCATAAGATGATGCGCAAACGTTACGGGCTGCGCCTTCTGCAAATGCGTGTAGCCCGGCATTATCGTTTCCGTATGCTCCGATGCAAGCTCCGTTATTACGTCCATTGCATGAAGCAGCATTTTCCGTATTTCTTCCGTTTCGTCCATAAGATACATTCGGATGTCGAGCGCAACCTGGTCGTTGCGGCTGCGTCCGGTGTGCAGGCGCTTGCCCGCATCGCCTATACGGTCGGTAAGAAGCTTTTCGATATTCATATGAATATCCTCGGCGTCTATCAAAAATTCAACCTTCCCGTCCTCGATGTCCTTCAATATATTTTTCAGCTCGTCAATAATCGCGCGGCTGTCCTCCTCCGGGATTATACCGCAGCGCCCGAGCATTGCGGCATGCGCCATCGAGCCTTTTATATCCTGTTTATACATACGCTTGTCAAAGCGTATCGATGAATTAAAATCATCTACCTTTTTATCGGTGCTTTTCTGAAAGCGCCCGCCCCACAACTTCGCCATAAATTTACCTCCATATTTATAGGGCTGCCACAAAGGCGGCAGCCCCGTTCATAATTTTAAATCCAAATCAGAAAAATGCCCAAAAGCCCAAAAAGCCGAGAGCAAAGCTGTCTACAATAAGCTGTATAACAGATAATATCGGCATAATAACGGTAAATCTGAATTTTGTCGCCTTATGATGATACACGTGCATGCCGATGCAGCCCCCCATTGCACCGCCCCATAAACATGTGTTCATCAGACGCTTCTCCGCAAGACGTTTCTCCTTCCGCTGCGTTTTAATTTTATCCCCACTGAGCAGGAATACAGCGCGCGTATTGATGCACAAAATATATGCCGCAACCGCGCAAAAAAGCACCATATTCATTTTTTTATTCGAAAAAAACTTAAGCATCGTCGGCATGGAAGGAAGGATATGCTCATTAAAATAATTGCCGATCCATAACGCAGCGGCACTTAACGCGTCCGCAATGTATTTAATTATAATGTATATCGTCTGCTCTATACCGAATATTATCTCCTCAAAAGTTTCCATCGAAACCTCCTTTTTCTCAGTAGTATCTATGTGCCTGTTATAGACCCAATTTAATTATACTACATCGCCTTCAAAATGTCAAAGAGATTTTTGACAGGCATTCTTTTTTGTGCATAAAATACAAAAACGGACATCCGCCGCGGCTTAAATATTACCCGTTTAATATGCAAACATCCGTATTTTTATTCGCTTTTCTTTTTTATCTCTGTTTATTTATTCATTTTCTCACATTTAAATACTTTCAGCCAATAATTAGGCATATTTATATGATAAATGCCGTCATCGGATTCGTGAACCTCATCCGGCTCATGCGTTATACAGACAAGCCTGCGCACACCGAAGCGCGCGACATCCACGCGGACCTTATTTGCGTAGTTGTCTCCGGCATTTATGAGCACGAGATACATTTCATCCTCCGTATATCTCATAAAGCCGTACACTGCGCCTATTTTATACACGCTTTCAAATTCGCCGACGGAAAATGCTTTCGATCTGTTTCTCAGCTCTATCATTTGACGGAAGCGCGTGCGCACTCTGCCGTCGGGGTCCTGCTCGTCTATATTATCCCACGGGAACGTTTCGCGGCAAAACGGGTCTCCGTAGCCCTGCAGCCCTATTTCGTCGCCGTAATAAATACAGGGGACGCCGGGAAGCATCATAAGCATGCCCACAAGCAGCGTTGTCCTGTTTCTTGCCTGCTCGAGCGCGTAGCCGTCAAGCTTAAAGCTTGCCTGATATTCCCTGTCAACCTTATGGCGCGACGGCGCGCTGCCCATAAGCGTCATAATGCGTTCGACGTCATGGCTCGATATTATATTCAAGAGCGAATAATACGCCTGTTTCGGATAATTTTCCTTAAGGCTCATAAGGCGCTCGTCAACGCCGACGGCGTCGATACGTCCGAGCATAAAGCTTATAAGCGCATCGCGCATCGGATAATTCATTACGGAATCGAGCTCTCTGCCGAGAAAATACTCACGCCGCTCGCCGTATGACATTTTATTCGACGCATCCTCCCAAACCTCGCCTATTATCACCGCATCGTCCTTTTCAGCTTTTACGTTTTCGCGCAGCTCCTTAACAAAGAATCCGGGGAGCTCATCGACTACGTCAAGCCTCCAGCCGGAGGCGCCGAGCCGCAGCCACTTTTTTATTATCGAATTTTTATCCGAAAGGATATATTTTCTGTATGATTCGCTCGTTTCCTCGCAGTGCGGCAGCGTTGTCATCCCCCACCACGATTCATATGTTTCGGGCCAGTCGATAAATTTGTACCACGTATAATAAGGCGACTCCTTCGATTGATATGCGCCCACGCTGTCATAAGTACCGTTTTTGTTAAAATATTTGCTGTCGCTGCCCGTATGGTTAAACACGCCGTCAAGGATGATGCGTATGCCGAGCTCCTTTGCCTTTTTGCAAAGCTCCTTAAAATCCTCCTCGGTGCCGAACATCGGGTCTATATCCTCATAGCTGCCGGTATCGTATTTATGGTTCGAATACGCTTTAAATATCGGGTTTAAATATACAACGCTTATGCCGAGCTCGCTGAGATACGGCAGCTTTTTTATTATGCCGCGCAGATTTCCGCCGAAAAAGTCGTTGGCCTTATACTCTCCGCCGAACTGCTCCGCCTTGTAAAACGGCTGTTCGCCCCATTCGCGCTTTATTATATCGTTCCTGTTTCCCAAAAACGTGCCGTCCTCATTCCCGTTGCAGAAGCGGTCGGGGAAAATCTGATATGCCACGCTTTCTTTAAACCAATCGGGCGTTTTATAATCGCCGCGGTATACCGTTATCTGAAACGAATTCTGCGGCGTGTGGAAAAACAACTCCCCCACTCCGCCAAGCTGGCGGCTGTTGTTGCCGTAATATGCAACGCCCTGCTGCGTATCGAGCTCAAAATAATACCAGATAAGCCCTTCCTTTTCCGGAGCGTCAAGGTATACGTTGTATATGCTGTTGCTGCCCAGCGTGAACAGAAACGGCATATCCACCCTATGCTCCTCCTTTTCGGAATCTATTTTGTATACAAGCCTTACGGCGTTCGGTATTCCAACTCCCGAAACGGCTATTCTGAGCCTTATGCGCGTCCCGCAGGTAACCGCTCCGAACGGCTTGCGGTAAAATTTTTCACGCGAATTGTGTTCAACCTGCATATAAAACCCTTTCCTGTAAGCTGAGGGCTGCTCTCCCTCAAAAAAATACCGCTGACCGGCAGCATAACGGCTGCCGGCCAGCTTTATTCACAAAATAAATTTTATTATTTTATCGGCGTAAGATGCCAGATATTATCGTTATATTCGTTTATTGTCCTGTCGCTCGAGAAGAAGCCGGCCATAGCCGTATTCATTATTGCCATCTTAAGCCACTTTTCTCTGTTCCGGTAATCTACGGAGATTTGCTCCTGAGTTTTCATATATTCCTCAAAATCTCTGAGTACCATATATGTGTCGGGATAACCGTAATCGCCGAACAGCAGCGTCTGGTACAGATCCTTAAACAGATTATGCGCGCCGGGAACAAGGCTGCCGTCTATAAGCGCTTCAAGCGCTCTTCTGAGCGACGCGTTTGACGAATATATTTCCTTTACCTCATTGTCGCCCGCATAGCGCAGTCTTGCCGCAACCTCATCGGCCTTAAGTCCGAATATATAAATATTGTCATCGCCCACCTGCTCGAGCATTTCGACGTTTGCGCCGTCGAGCGTTCCGCAGGTAACCGCTCCGTTCAGCATGAACTTCATGTTACCTGTACCCGACGCTTCCTTGCCGGCTGTTGAAATCTGCTCCGATACATCGGCCGCAACAACAAGCTTTTCTGCAATCGAAACGCTGTAGTTTGCAAGGAATACGACCTTGATCTTGCCGTTTATCGACGCGTCGTTATTCACAACCTCGCCCACGGAATTTATAAGCTTGATTATAAGCTTTGCCCTCTTGTAGCCGGGAGCCGCCTTTGCGCCGAATATATACGTTTTCGGATAATAATTCTTCGCGTATTCGGGGTCTTCCTTAAGCCTGTTGTATTCCGCAATTATATGCAGAACGTTCATCATCTGGCGCTTATATTCGTGCAGGCGCTTTGCCTGGACATCGAATATCGAATTGGGATCGATATCGATACCGTTGTTTTCTTTAATATATTCAACAAGACGGAGCTTATTGTCCATCTTTATCTTTTCAAACGCCTTCTGGAAGTCCTTGTCATCGGCATACTTTGCAAGCTTGCTTAACGACGACGCGTCCTTAATCCACGATGTGCCTATCTTCGACGAAATAAGCTCCGTAAGCTCGGGATTGCAGTTTGCTATCCAGCGGCGGAACGTTATACCGTTTGTTATCGCAAAGAACGAATCCTTTGACATTCTGTAATAATCGGCAAATATGTCGTCCTTTAATATCTGCGTGTGCAGCTGCGAAACGCCGTTTACGGCAAAGCAGCTCGCAAGGCAGATATTTGCCATAAACACCTGGTTATCCGATATTATTGCCATATACTTATGCTTTGCATGGTCGCCGGGATAGAACGCTTCGAGCCTTTCCATAAGGCGTCTGTTCATTTCCTCAACTATCATAAATATTCTCGGAACAACCTCCCTGAATATATCGAGCGGCCATCTTTCGAGCGCTTCGCTGAGCACCGTATGGTTTGTATAAGCAAACACTCTTGTTACGATGCCCCATGCCTCATCCCAGCCGAGACCCTTTTCGTCCATAAGCAGACGCATCATCTCGGGGATCGCCATTGTGGGATGCGTATCGTTTATATGGATAACTATCTTTTCGGGCAGCAGCGACCAATCGCTGCCGTTTCTCTTTTCAAACTCGGCAAGTATCCACTGAAGCGTTGCCGATACAAGGAAATACTGCTGCTTAAGCCTGAGCTTTCTTCCGTCTATCGTACTGTCATCGGGATACAGAACGTCCGATATTGCACGCGCAAGCGCCTGCGATTCAACGGCTCCCGAATGGTCGCCCGTGTTGAATTTATGGAAGTCTATAGCCTGCGGCGATCTCGCGCTCCAAAGTCTCAGTTTGTTTACTATTTTCGAATCGTAGCCCACAAGCGGAACGTCATAAGGCACAGCAAGTATTGTCTGCGCGTTCTCCGTTGTGCATACAAGCCTTCCGTCTACCCAGTTTGACGAAACATAGCCGCCTATTTTAACCTCAACCGTTTCCTCCGGTCTTGCAATTTCCCATGCGTTGCCGTGCTCAAGCCACGGGTCGGGCAGCTCAACCTGATAGCCGTCAACTATCTTCTGTCTGAACAATCCGTATTCGTAACGTATTGTGCAGCCGTATGCCGGCAAATCGAGAGTTGTCAGCGAATCTATAAAGCATGCCGCCAAGCGTCCGAGACCTCCGTTGCCGAGACCGGCGTCGTTTTCAAGCTCGGCAATATCCGAAAGGCTGTAGCCGAGGTCCTTTAAAACGTGCTCGTACGTTTCCGTCTGCATAAGATTCAGGATATTTGTGCAGAGCAGCCTTCCCATAAGGAACTCAAACGAAAGATAATAAAGCTTCTTTGAGCCTTCGTCCTTAACCTCCTTATGCGATACCGCCCATTTTTCCATTATCTTATCTCTTGCCGTGAGCGCGCACGCCGTGTAAACCATCTGCGGCGTGGCATCCTCCATTACCTTTCCGAAGTGACGCGATACCTTGCCCACGATCTCCTTCTTTAAGGCTTCCTCCTGCGGCGTCAGCTTTAATGTCTTCACTGTCTTTGTTGCCATATAATTACATCCCTTTCAATCGTAATCCCGCGCCGTCCGAAAACTCGGGCGGCGCGGGGTATTTTCTCATCAAAATTTATCTTTATTAAATTTATCGGCCGTTATTTTTCTTCAGTCGATTTTTTTCCCGCGGTTCTTCTTGCCGCCGGCTTTTTGGCAGGCGTTTTTGCTTCGGTTTTCGCATTGTCCGCCGCCTTTGCCGTCTTGCCCGCCGTTGTCTTTTTTGCGGCCGGCTTCTTTTCGCCGGCAGATTTTGCCGTTGTTTTTCTCGTTCTCTTTGCCGCCGGCTTTTTTGCGGCGGTTTTTTCGTCATCGAACGGATTTTCAACTTTTATAACGCCGGGGTCGGCTTTTTTTGCTATTTCTTCTGCCGATTTATCGGCGTCGGCCTTAAGCTTCTCATACTCCTCCGCCGTATCGTCCTTCTTTACCTTTGCGGCTGCGGGTTTAGTTTTTTTTTCGGGCAAATCGTAAATACCCGTCAAATCCTGATACATTCTTATATACTTATCAGCCGAAACGTTCCATGAATAATCGGCTGCCATGCCGTTATCCACAATCTTGTTCCATTCGTCCTTCCGGTTATAGAATATATCCATCGCATAATAGATTATGCCGAGCATTTCATCGGCGTTGTAATTTGCAAACGAGAAGCCCGTGCCCTCGCCCGTATACTCATTGTAGGGCCAAACGGTATCCTTTAAGCCGCCCGTTTCGCGGACGATCGGCACCGTTCCGTAGCGCATGCTGATAAGCTGCGAAAGGCCGCACGGCTCAAATCTCGACGGCATAAGGAACGCATCGCTTGCCGCGTATATCTTATGCGACATTTCGTTTGAGAAATATATCTGCGCGCTGAAATTATTCGGATATTTCCACGCATAATGCTTAAACAGGTTCTCGTATTTTTCATCGCCCGTACCGAGCACAACAACCTGTGCGCCGCCGCCGGAGCAAAGCTCCTCAAGCTTATACGCAACAAGGTCAAAGCCCTTTTGGTCCGTAAGACGCGAAACAACGCCTATCATCATTCTGCCGTCGTCTACGGGGAGTCCGAGATCGGCCTGAAGCCTGCGCTTGTTTTCTGTCTTTTTCTTGTGAACGTTCTTTGCCGTATACTTCTGATATATCATCGGGTCGGTCTGCGGATTCCAGTCGGTGTATGAAATTCCGTTTACTATGCCGACAAGGTCGTTGCGGCGCGCATCGAGCAGCCTGTCAAGGCCTTCGCCGTATTCGGGCGTTGTTATCTCCCATGCGTACGTTTCCGAAACGGTGCTTATCTTGTTGGCATAAACCATACCGCCCTTTAAAAGATTGGCATCCTTATAGTATTCAAGCTTATCGGGCGTAAAATAGTAATCGCTTATTCCCATTGCGTCCTTTATGCCCTTGAAATCCCATCTTCCCTGGAATTTAAGGTTGTGGATAGTCATTACTGTTTTTATGCCCCTGAAGAAAGGATTATCCTGGAAGGTATCAAGGAATACCGGTATCGGACCCGTCTGCCAGTCGTTGCAGTTTATAACGTCCGGTCTGAAGTCTATCGTCGGCAGCAGCGACAGTACAGCCTTTGAGAAGAATATAAACTTTTCACAGTCAAGATGTATATAGCTGTACGGCGTATCGCCGTTAAAATAAAATTCGTTATCGATAAAATAGTATATGCAGCCGCCGTATTCAAGCTCGAATATACCGGCATACTGACGGCGCCATGCCATGTCTATATAGATATGATCTATATATTTCATTTGGTCCTTATACTGCTGCGGTATACATCTGTACAGCGGCAGTATAACCCTTGCGTCAACGCCTTTTTCTCTGAGCGCCGCGGGCAGCGAACCCGCAACGTCGCCCAAGCCCCCTGTTTTGACGAACGGAGCCGCTTCGGGTGTAGCAAATAAAACCTTCATTACTCTATCCTCTCCTTTAAGATCCATCGCCTGCTTCGTATAAATTGCCCCACATTGCTTATTTTATAGTAAATTTGTGGTTTTGTCAATTTATATCGGCGAAAAAAGTGGTTTTCCACATAAAAAACGTTTTATATTATGTCAAAATCATGTATTTTAACTTCATGCGGGGGCTTTCGCCCCCGCATTTCCGCATTTGCATGCTATGGTTTTCATACAAACGCGCATACCTTATATTACTGTTCCCTTTGATATTGCAAGCGGATAGCTCTCCTGGCCTATCAGCTTTCTTCCCTTTGTTATAACAACCTCTTTGTCGAACACAACGTGATCGAGCTCAACGCCTTCCTCTATAACGCTGTCCTGCATTATTATCGAATTTCTCACAACGGCGCCCTTTGCAACCTTAACGCCTCTTGAAAGCACGCAGTTCTCAACAGTTCCCTCTATTGTGCAGCCGTCCGAAATAAAGCTGTTTTCAACCTTTGCATCGTCGCCGTACTTTGTCGGGCTCTGATCCTTTGTTTTTGTGTATATCGGTCTTTCGGGGTTAAAGAGCTCGCGTCTTGTGTCGGCATCGAGGAAGCGCATATTGCACTTATAGTATGATGTCATGTTGTCTATCTTATGTGCAACGCCCGTATACTCATAGCCGTATATTCTCATGCCGCCCATTTTCTTGACGAGCGCATCCTTAACGAAGTCGTTGTCGCCGCGTGCGCTGCACTCGTCCACTATGCTCTCCAAAAGCGCCTTTTCCATGATGTATATATCCATGCTCGCCGTTGTTGTTTTCGGATAGAACGGCTGAACCTCTATATCGGTAACGCGCTTGTCGCCGTCCATTTCTATAAGCGTAAAGCGCGAAAGCTCTCTTTCCTCAAGCCCCTTGAGATCTTTGTAGATGACGGTTATATCGGACTGGTTCTGTATATGCGCCTCAACGGCCTCGCCGAAATCTATATTGTATATCTCATTGCCGAGAGAAAGAACAACATATGTATGGCTGCTTCTCTGTATAAAATCCTTTATTCCGGCAAGCATATCGATATTGCCCTTTATTCTTCCGAGAGTGCTGTTTTCAAGCGACGGCGGAAGGATGTTGAGGCCCCAGTTTTTGCGGTCGAGATCCCACGGCTTACCCGATTTTATATGGTCCATAAGCGATGAATAGTTAGACTCCGTTGCAACACCTATATTTGTTATTCCCGCGTTTGCCATGTTTGAGAGAACAAAGTCTATTATTCTGTATCTTCCCGCAACGGGTAGCGCGCTGTTTGCTCTTATATCCGTAATGGGCGGTATCTTATCCTGGTTTGTAAGTATAATGCCCATTGTATCATGTCTTCTCATAGTTTTAAAATACTCCTTTCATGCTAAGCGGCAAATCATGCTTATTTCAGCTCTACCATGCTGCCCTTGGGGATGTCATCGTTCATGCCGACGGTCACGCCGCCTTCAACAAGCACAATGCCGTGCGTGCAGTATTTTGACGCATATATATTATCCTCTTTTTCCGATACGCCGATTTTTGCTCCGTCCTCTATAACGGCATCGGCGCCTATAACAGACTTTTCTATAACAACATTATTGCCTATCTTTGCGCCCGGCATAACAACGGAATCGTTTATTACCGTGCCTTCTCCTACTTCAACGGCACCGAATATAACCGAATGGTTTATTTCGCCGCATATCGTGCAGCCCTCCGTTACGGTCGAATTTGTTATTTTCGCACCCTTGCCCACATAATGCGGCGCCAGAGCCATATTTCTCGAATAGATTATCCACTTCCTGTCGTTTATGTTGAACTTGGGGGGATCGTCTATAAGGTCCATATTCGCTTCCCACAGCGACTGTATCGTTCCGACGTCCTTCCAATAGCCCTCAAATCTGTACGATACCATCTTTTCGCCGTTTGCAAGCATCGTCGGGATTATGTTCTTTCCGAAATCGTTATCCGATTCGGGATTTCTCTCATCGTCCGTCAGATATTTTTTAAGCGCCTGATAATTGAAAATATAAATACCCATCGACGCAAGATTCGATTTCGGCTCTGCGGGCTTTTCCTCAAATTCCACAATATCGCCCTCGTCGTTTACGTTCATTATACCGAAACGGCTCGCTTCCTCCCACGGAACGGGCATAACGGCTATCGTTGCCGCGGCTCCCGTTTCCTTATGGCGGCGGAGCATTTCGCCGTAGTGCATTTTATATATATGGTCGCCCGAAAGGATAAGTACGTTTTTGGGGTTAAAGCCTTCAAGGAAGCTTATGTTCTGATAGATTGCGTTTGCCGTGCCCTTGTACCATTCGCCCGTTTTTGCGCTCTGATACGGAGGAAGCACATACGCGCCGCCGCGGCTTCTGTCAAGATCCCACGGATTGCCGTTGCCTATATACGTATTAAGCTCAAGCGGCTGATACTGCGTTAATACGCCTACGGTGTCTATACCGGAGTGAACGCAGTTTGACAGCGGGAAATCTATAATTCTGTACTTTCCGCCGAAAGGAACGGCAGGCTTTGCGACATTCTTTGTCAGCGCGCCGAGCCTCGAGCCCTGACCGCCCGCCAGTATCATTGCTACACATTCTTTTGATACCATTTTAAATCATCTCCTAATTTTTTTACGGCACCCTCAAAGAGCTTATTTGCTCTTGTTTTTGCCGCCCGTTTTTTCTTTCTTCTTCAAATACATCACCGAATTTGCGTCAAGGAACAGCTTTAATGAGTAATCCTTGCCGTTCATCGGGATTTTTCTTGCCTTGTACGTTTTTTTGCCTATCCGCCTTGTCCCGCCGTATTTTGTGGAGTTTGAGTGGATAACAACCTCGTACGATTCGTATTCGGGAACGCCCATCTCATAAACGGGTATATCCTGAGACGAGAAATTCGCCACAACGATAACTTCATCCTTTTTCTTCGTTCCGCGCCTTATATACGAATATACGGAATTGTCCTTGTCATCTCCGTTTATCCATTCAAAGCCGTGCCCATCCTGGTCAAGCTCCCACATTGCCGGGTTCTCAAGATAGAACGCGTTCAGGTCCCTGACATACTGGCGCAGCTTTTGATGCTGTTCCAGACCGAGAATGTTCCATTCGAGCTGGTCGTCGAAACGCCATTCGAGGAACTGTCCCATTTCACCGCCCATAAACATAAGCTTTTTGCCGCTCATGCTCATATAGTAGCCCAAAAAAGTCCTGTATTCGGGGAATTTCAAATCATGGTCGCCGAACATCTTGCCGATAAGCGACGCCTTGCCGTGGACTACCTCGTCGTGCGAAAGCGGCAGTATGAAGTTTTCGGAATATGCGTACATCGTAACAAACGTCAGAAGATTATGCGCGCCCGCCCTGAAGTACGGATCCATCGACACATATCTTAACGAATCGTTCATCCAGCCCATATTCCATTTAAAGTGAAATCCCAGGCCCCCGTCATCGGGCGGCACCGTGACCTTCGGCCACGCCGTGGATTCCTCGGCTATCATAAGCACTCCGGGGAATTCCGTGCCCATTATCTTATTAAGCTTGTGGAAAAAGTCCACAGCTTCAAGATTTCCGTTACCGCCGTATTTATTCGGCAGCCATTCGCCGTCGTTTCTCGAATAATCCCTGTAAAGCATCGATGAAACGGCGTCTACGCGCAGTCCGTCTATATGGTATTCGTTTACCCAGAAATACGCCGACGACGTCAGAAACGATATTACCTCGCTCTTTGAATAGTCAAAGACCATCGTTCCCCAATCCTTATGCTCGCCCATTCTCGGATCGGCATACTCGTAATTCGGCGTGCCGTCAAACATTCTGAGCCCGTGCGCGTCACGCGGGAAATGTGCCGGAACCCAGTCCATTATAACACTTATGTTTTCTTTGTGGCATTTATTAACAAAATATTTAAGATCATCCGGTGTTCCGTATCTTGACGTCGCCGCAAAGTAGCCCGTTACCTGATAGCCCCATGAGCCGTCGAACGGATATTCCATAAGCGGCATAAGCTCTATATGCGTATAGCCCATTTCCTTAACGTAAGGCACAAGCTCGTCTGCAAGCTCCTTATAATTATAAAAGCTGCCGTCGTCATGTATGCGCCAGGAGCCCGCGTGGACCTCGTATATGTTCATCGGGCTTTTTATGCTGTCCTTTTTGCCGCGCGCATTCATATGGCGCTTGTCCGACCATTTATACGGCCTTGACGCGCGCGTTACCGACGCCGTTCCCGGGCGCATTTCGCACTGTCTTGCGTAGGGGTCGGAGCGCAGATACGTTTCGCCGTCCTGCGCGTCTATGGAATATTTATACATTTCTCCTTCCTCGACGTCGTCAAAAACTCCGTACCATATGCCCGTGGTGCCTATTTTTTGAAGCTCTCGCCCCTCTCCCGTCCAGCCGTTCTTTTCGCCCGCCACTCTTACGGCAAGTGCGTTCGGAGCCCAAACCGAAAAACGCCAGCATTTTTTTCCGTCTATATCTATCCTTTCGGAGCCAAGCATTTCATACGCTTTGAAATTGTCTCCCGTATTAAAGAGATACGTCTGAAAGCTGCTTATATCCGCGAAGGACTTTTCATCAACCATAAAATCGCTTCCTCTCCCTTTCCATGTGCCTGTATATATACGCCGGAAAACGGTACGGCACATTAAATTATGCTATCATTATACCATACTTTCTTTTGTCAGTAAAGTATATATACTAAATAAATTTTCTCTTTTTTTTTATGCAGTTTAACATAGTTTTCCTCTCTGATTGTATTTTTGAGTATTTTCAGCATTTTTCTGTATTTTTGGATGGCGATATATTTAAGCAGCCTTTACGGCGCTTTACACGGTGTTGACAATTTGCTGCCGCCGTGATATACTTTCCCGTGAAATACTTTCCGCAGACGGAGGAGCAGAAATGGAATACGAAGAAGCGCTTTCATACATACACTCGATACCGAAATTTGTCCGGCCGCTCGGCAACGCCGCGCTCGGCGGGCTGCTTAAAAGTCTCGGCGAGCCGCAGAAGCGGCTTAAATTCGTTCATATAGCCGGCACAAACGGAAAAGGCTCCGCGGCGGCGATAATCTCGGCGGCGCTTTGCCGCGCCGGATACAAAACGGGGCTTTTTACGTCGCCGTTTATAGAGGTTTTCAACGAACGGATACAAATAAACGGGAAAAATATAGCGGACGATGAGCTTGCGCTGTATACAGAACGAATCAGAGCGGCGTCGGAGGCGGGCGGATTTTCCGTATCGGAGTTTGCGTTTATCACGGCGCTTGCGTTTTTATATTTTAAGGAAAAGGGCTGTGATATTGTCGTGCTCGAAACCGGTATGGGCGGCAGGCTCGATGCTACAAACATTATAGACTGCCCTCTTGTTTCCGTCATAATGTCAATATCGTTTGACCATATGCAGTATCTCGGCAATACAATAGAGGAAATAGCCGCCGAAAAGTGCGGCATAATAAAAAAGGGCGGCATAGCCGTTTCATACGCCAACAAAGGCGCGGCAATGCGAGTTATTGAGGAATACGCCGAAAAAGCGGGGGCGAAGCTTATACGGGCCGGAAGCACGGAGCCGGCCGACGGCGGTTTTATATACAAAGTGAAAAAATATCCGCTTGCGCTAAAGGGGGCGTATCAGCCGGACAACGCGGCAGCGGCGCTCGAAACGCTTTGGGCGCTCAGGCCGCTCGGGATAAATATAAGCGACGGCGATATTTTGCGCGCTCTTTCGGAGGTCAAATGGATGGCGCGTTTTGAATTTGTCGCCGGCAATGTCGTTATAGACGGCGGTCACAACATCGACGGCATACGCGCGCTTGTGCGGTCCCTTGAGCTTGACGGCAGACGCGTCATAGCCGTTGCGGCGATGATGGAGGACAAAAGCTTCGCGGAATGCGCGGCGGAGCTTTCAAAGGCGGTTGATTACGTTATAGCAACGGAGCTTGACATGGCGCGCTGCCTTAAAGCCGATGAGCTGCTCAAATATTTCACGGCAAGCGGAGAAGCGGCGCCGAATCCGCGCGCGGCGCTTGAAAAAGCGTTTGAGCTTGCAGACGAAAATACGCTCATATGCGTATGCGGTTCTTTGTATCTTGCGGGAGAAATACGAAAAATGTTTCACGCAAAGGGGCTGCCGCCCCTTTGAAACCCTGCTGCGCTGCGGATTGTTGATTGTTTCCATGCCCGTTACCGTCTGCTCCGAGCCGGTAACGCACGATGCGCGTTAAATCTCTTCCGCAAACGGATAACGTGCATATGAACAATTCTGCCGCCCCTTTGAAACCACGCAGTAACAGCCGAAAAACAGATGAAATGAAGGTGTTTTTATGTACAGAGTAAAGGAAACGATAATAGTTGAAGGTACTTATGACAAAATAAAACTGTCGGGATTTATAGACGGCATTATACTGACAACGGGCGGCTTTGCCGTATTTAAAAACGGCGCTTTAAGAGAGAGCATAAAGGAGCTTGCGGAACGGACGGGGATCGTTATACTCACCGACAGCGACGCCGCGGGCTTTAAGATACGCAATTTCATAAAGCAGTCCGTTCCGGAAAAATACATAAAGCACGCGTATATCCCCGACATAAGCGGTAAGGAAAAAAGAAAGCGCGAACCCGGCAAGGAAGGGCTTTTGGGCGTTGAGGGAATGAGCGAGGAAATAATAATCGACGCTTTAAAAAAAGCGGGCTGCACAATAGACGGAAGCTCCGCCGCCCCGAAGGCCGACCGCGCCGTAACAAAGGCCGACCTTATGAAATACGGTCTTGCGGGCAGCGGCAGCAGTGCGGAAAAGCGCCGCGCATTTGCGCATAAGCTGAAGCTTCCCGCACGGCTGTCGTCAAATATGCTGCTCGATATAATAAACAGACTGCTCACGTTTGAGGAATTCAAACGCCTTGCCGAGGAAATAAGCGAACAAACGCCCGAAATATAGCCTCCGGCAAAAATCAATCGATGATATTCCCGTCCGTGCTTATTGTCACAACCTGCCACGGTATCATTTTGCCGCTGTTAGCAAGCGCCCGCTTTACAGCGTTTTCAATACCGCCGCAGCACGGCACCTCCATTCTGACAACCGTTACGCTTTTTATATCGTTGAGGCGTATTATCTCCGTCAGCTTTTCGGCATAATCGGCGTCATCGAGCTTCGGACAGCCTATGAGCGTTATTTTGTTTTTTATAAAATCCTCATGGAAGCTTCCGTAAGCATACGCGGTGCAGTCCGCCGCAACAAGCAGCTTCGCTCCGTCAAAATACGGCGCGTTTACCGGCACGAGCTTTATCTGCACCGGCCATTGCGAAAGCCTGCTTGCACCTCCCGCAGCGTTTTCCGGCCGTACCCTTTCCTCTCTCTTTATCGTTTTCGACTGCGTGCCCGGGCACCCGCACGGAAGCTTTTGCTCCGCAGCCTTCTTCGCCGCCGCGGCCTTTACCGCCGCCTCGTCAAACGCCGCGGCTTCGCGCTCCTCAAACGCTATCGCGCCCGTAGGGCACACCGGCAGGCAATTGCCCAGGCCGTCGCAGTAATCGTCCCTTAACAGCTTCGCCTTTCCGTTCACCATTCCTATCGCGCCTTCATGGCACGCTTCGGCGCAAAGACCGCAGCCGCTGCATTTTTCTTCGTCAATCTTTATTATTTGTCTTATCATTTTCTTCAAACCTCCGTTTATTCTTGATTTTACGAGCATATTATATTATAATAAAGACAGAATGTCTGTTGTTTTTACAACAAAAGAGGTGAAAATTATGAATAAATATTTTGAAAAGTACGGTGATATTTTACTTTCGCTGCCGCTTTTTGAAGGTATGCGCAGCGATGAGGTCCTTCGTTTTCTCACAAGCTGCCGTGCATTTGTTACGGATTTTAACGGCGGAGACGTGATATTTTCCGCCGGTGACTCCGCGCGGTTTATAGGGGCTGTGCTGAGCGGGAGCGCGAGGATAGTGAGAGATGATTTTTACGGGAACAGGAATATAATCGACCACACGGAGCGCGGCGAGCTTTTCGGCGAAGCGTTTGCGCTTGCGGGAGAAAAGCACCTTCCCGTCAGCGTGCTTGCGGCGGAGCGCTCGGCCGTGCTTTTTATGGACGGGCATTTTCTGTTATCCGACGGCGGACGCGCCGCGCTCAATATGCTTAAAATAGCGTCGCGCAAAAACGTTGTTCTCAACAATAAAATAGAAGTAATGTCAAAGCGCACAACGCGTGAAAAGCTGCTTGCCTATTTTTTACAGCAATCCGAAAAATGCGGGAGCAATGAGTTTACAATACCGTTTAACCGTCAGGAGCTTGCCGATTTTTTATCGGTTGACAGAAGCGCAATGTGCACGGAGCTCGGCAGGCTTTCGCGCGGCGGGCTTATTGAATTCAGGAAAAACAGGTTTAAGCTGGTCAGAGTATAGATTTTCCGCAAATACAAGCATAAATTTCATCGTATCGTTTTTTTAATACGAGCAATACTGTAAATGCGGCGTTATGCCGCGGAAAGGATGCTTGTATTATGATAAAAAGAAACGGCAAACGTGAGCGTGAAACGCTTTTTGACATGAGCGGCGCATCGAGCGTAACGGATTTTACCGGGCTTATACCGTCCGCTCCGCAAAACGATTATTCCATTGAAGCGTATAACAATATAATGGATATAATGGCTGACGCATCGGCGGTGAAGCTTGCCGGCGCGGAAGCCAAAAAGGATATTGAGGAGAGCACCTGAAGCTTCCGCATACGGCCGGCCGATAACCGCAGTCCTTTGTAAACATAATATTAAATTTCTCAAAACGGCTTGATTTTTTCCTCTTATTGTGATACTATATGAAAGTCAATTGCGGAGCTGCGGCATAAATCCGCCGAGAAGCGCGGAATG
Source organism: Candidatus Ornithomonoglobus intestinigallinarum (assembly GCA_018715365.1). Taxonomy (GTDB): domain Bacteria; phylum Bacillota; class Clostridia; order UBA1381; family UBA1381; genus Ornithomonoglobus_A; species Ornithomonoglobus_A intestinigallinarum. The sequence continues at coordinate 27,286 of DVLU01000007.1, forward strand.
CGTCCGGTATCTTTATGCTCCGCATACAGTAAGTATAGGTAATTTGAAAAGGGGAATACGCTATGAAAAAGAATTTTATTATTGTATCTCTTGCCGTAATGCTTGCCGTTTCGGCAGCCGGCTGCAATAAGGCGGACGACGGCAAATCCGCGCTCGTTGACGGCCAGTCAACGGTTCAGACAACGGACGGCACGCAGTCGCCGGAGAGCACGCAGCAGACGGACGGCACAAGCGAAAACAGCGGCGAATCATCGGGCGGCTCCCAAGAAAACGGAGCGGCGGAAAACGGAACATCGGGAACCGAGTCCGGCGCGGAGTTCGGCGAGAACGCGGACAAAAAAGTCGATATGGATAAGCTTGAGGGCACCGAAGCAAAGAGCGACAGAAGCGGCACAAAGGGCGACGGCGAAATGACAACGTGCAAAATAAAAATAGACGAAGTCAAAATAGTTCCTCAGGACGAAAATTCGCTCGTTGTTGTTCAGTTCGACTTCAAGAACACATCGAGCGCCGAGCTGAACTTTACGGGAGAGGTGTATGCCGAGGCTTACCAGGACGGTATGGAGCTTGTTCCCGCCGTTATACGAGGTGAAATAGAAGGATATTCGCCCGACACGATGATGCAGAAGGTTGATCCCGGCGACAGCATCAAGGTTCAGAAGGCGTTTATAACGTCCGATCCCGACACTCCCGTTGAGGTATACGTAAGAGATACCTATGACGAGTCAGGTCAGAAATACCTCGCACAGGTATTCAGAGTTGACTGATAAAATAAAACAAGCCGGAGCCGGTTGATTCCGGCGCGGTCCGCCGCACCCTCTGCGGCGGACCGCGGTTTTTGTCAAACGCTCCGGCCAACGCCCCCGAAAGGGGGTTTTTTGACATTATAAAAACATAAAGGAGGAATACGTTATGGCTCTTGACGCCGTATGTATAAAGGCTCTGTGCGGTGAAATATCAAAAAAAATAATCAACGGGCGCATAGATAAAATCCATCAGCCCGAGCGCGATGAAATAACGCTTAACATCCGAACCTTCACCGATAATTACAAGCTTGTGATTTCGGCGGGCTCCGCAAATCCGCGCATACATTTCACATCGCGCCAAAAGAAAAATCCCGTTACGGCGCCGATGTTCTGCATGCTTTTAAGAAAGCACCTCGGCAGCGGCAAAATAATAAACGTTGAGCAGATGGGCTTTGAGCGTATAATAAAAATTTCGGTCGAAAGCTATGATGAATTGGGCGATTTGACCGTGAAGCACATAATTGCCGAAATAATGGGCAGAAATTCAAATATAATCCTCGTAAACAGCGATATGAAAATAATAGATTCGATAAAGCGCGTCGATGCCGCGGTAAGCTCCGTAAGACAGGTGCTGCCCGGGCTTGACTATGTCCTGCCCCCCGCGCAGCAAAGAACGCCGCTTACAAGCGTCACAAACGATACGGAGCTTGATTTTTCGCTGCCGCAGACGGCCGACAGGCTGCTTATGAATACCGTTTCGGGAATAAGCCCGCTTACGGCGCGCGAAATAGTTTACCGCGCGTTCGGGCGCACCGACGTGCCCGCGCCGGAGCTTAACCTGAACAAGCAAAGCGCATTGAAGGCGGAGCTTGTGCGTTTTGCGGCGGAGGTTGCGGCGGAAAATTTCAGCCCGTGCGTTATACGCGAATCGTCAACAGGGAAAATGCTTGATTTTTCGGCTGTGGAAATACGCCAGTACGAATCTCTTGCGGAGGTTACGCCGTCATTGTCGCTAAGCGAAGCGCTCGACGATTTTTACAATATCCGCGATATGCACGAGCGTATGCGCCAAAAGAGCGCCGATATTATAAAGCTTTTAAACAATGCGCGCGACCGTGCGGCGAAGAAAATAACAATCCTCGAGCGCACGCTTAAGGATGCGGAAAACAAGGACATTTACAAATTAAAGGGCGAGCTTATAACGTCGAACCTCTACCGCATAAACGAAGGCGACACGGAGCTTAAGGCGGAAAATTACTACGATAACATGAACGAAATTACAATTGCCCTTTCGCCGCAGCTTTCGCCGTCCCTGAACGCGCAGAAATATTTCAAAAAATACAATAAAGCAAAAACGGCTGAAACGGAAGCCGCAAAGCAGCTTGAAGGCGCAAGGGAGGAGCTTGAATATATAGAAAGCACGCTTGCCGCCGTTGAAAATGCCGAAAGCGAAACCGATATAAACGAAATAAGGGCGGAGCTTGCGCGCGAGGGCTACATAAAGCGCAGGACACAGCAAAAGCGCCGCGCAAAAAGCAAGCCGGAGCCGATGCACTTCGTTTCCTCCGACGGCTTTGACATTTACGTCGGCAAAAACAACACGCAAAACGATTACGTAACAACCCGCCTTGCAAACTCCTCGGACATATGGTTCCACACAAAAAACATCCCGGGCTCGCACACAATAATAAAGCTCGGCGTGGACAAGAATGTGCCGCGTTCAACAATAGCCGAAGCGGCGCAGCTTGCCGCGTATTATTCAAAAGCCCGCGCATCGTCGCAGGTACCGGTCGATTATACGCAGATAAAAAATGTTAAAAAGCCCTCCGGCGCAAAGCCCGGTAAGGTTATTTACAACAGCTACAACACAATATACGTTACCCCCAAATCATTAAAGGGATAATACGCGCCTGCTTTTATTTCACGTCTTTATCCTTTATATGCAGATACAGTCCCGCCGCGCCGACAACGGCGGCGGTGACGGCTACGGCCGCGCCGACGCTTGCCGACGACGCGGCGAACGCGCGGCTTGCCGACGGTGCAAACACGGCCTCCGTTACCGGGTTAAAATGCAGATACAAAAACGTATACAGCGCCGCGGTTATACCGTGGAGCAGCTTTCCGAAAATATACGGAGCAAGCGACAACCCGTATTTTGCAACCGCTGCCATGACCTGCACATGGACGCTTAGCCCCGCAAAGCCGACGATAAACGCCGTTATGACAAGCTTTTGGGCTATGCTTATATTAAGCTCCGAAACGGCTGCCGTTCCCGTAACAAGCTCCGTAAGCCCTTTTGCGATGCTCATCATAAAATCGTTAAGCGGCAGAATCCCGAGCGCCGTCCTGCTTACGACGCTGAAAAACACAACGGCGCCGCAAACTGTCAGCATATTTTTTACGGCATTGTCGAGAGCAATGCCGAATATCTCCCCCGCCCCGCGCTCCGGCGCCGTCATTACGGTATCGGGCGCCGAATGTTTTTCTCTTTTGTAAAATCCGAAAATTATCCCGACCGTTACGGCGGCAAGCACATGGCACACATAAAGCATAACGCCGTAGGAAAGCTCGGAATACACCGCAAGCCCTACGGAGCCGAGTATAAAAAGCGGCCCGGAATTGTTGCAGAACGCCAAAAGCCGCTCCGCCTCCGTTTTTGATACATAGCCCGCTTTATACAGCTCGCCGGCCGTTACGGCGCCCATCGGATAGCCGCTTATTATCCCCAGCACAAAAGCCGACGAGCCTGCCGGCGCAACGTTAAAGAGCGGTTTCATGCAGAATCTGAAGATATGCGCAAGCCGCTCGCAGAAGCCCGAATAAATAAGCAGCCCCGAACAGATAAAGAACGGGAAAAGCGTCGGTATCACCATCGAAAAGCATATGTCCATCGCCTCGGAAGCGTACTGCACGGACGACTGCGCGTTTGTGATAATTAGATAAAGTATGCACACAACACTCATTTGCAGAAGGAATTTTTTCATAATTGCGACCATTGACCCCTTTCGTTTTCCAAGCCTTGCTTAATATATTTCTATGTCTTAAACGGCGCTTTAGGACATAAAAATATATAAGGCTTTATTTTTACGCTTTAATTTGTGCCGCCAAACGGCGGCGGAACGGAGAATTTTATGAAAAGTATACGGGAAACGGCCGGGGATGCGTTCGGAATACCGAAGGATATTTCCCTTAATATGCCGCGCATAACGGTCTCTGCCGACGCGGAGCTCTATATGGAAAATTACGGTTCCCTGCTGTCGTTTTCCGATACGTCGATGACGGTGGGCGGCAGACGCTTTACCGTTACGGTTTCGGGCGCCGGTCTTGAAATAAAAAGCATACGGCGCGACGACCTGACGCTTATCGGGAAAATTTTGCATATTGAATATAAATTCAACTGAAAAAGGTGCAAAAAATGTTTAATAAGTGCTTTAATTTTTCAAAAGGATATGTTATAATAGGAATAACGGGCGCGCAGGCGGCAAGGTTTATAAATATCTGCGTAAGACGCGGCATTGCCGTTTCCGATATACGCGCCGAAGGCGCCGGCTCGTATACGGCGCGCATACGGCTTGCCGACTTTTTTCTCATTCGTCACGCCGCAGGAAAAACAAAGGTGAAAATACGCATTGTCCGCCGCGGCGGTGCGGCTTTTGCAAAACGCTTTTTCAGGACCCGGCGCGTATTATTCTCGGGCGCTGTTTTTGCGGCGCTGTTTTTTGCGGTAACGTCGCAGTTTATATGGGTTGTTCAGATAGACGGCGTATATGAAACAAGCAGGGAGCAGATAATAGAAACACTCGGCGAATGCGGTATAAAGCCCGGCGCTTTCAAGCATACGCTGCCGCCCGCCGATGAAGTAAAAAGCAGGCTCATAAACGAAACGGGCACGCTTTCGTGGGCGTGGGTCTACATAGAGGGCGCAAAGGCGCGCGTTGAGGTATACGAAAGGCGGCTTATGCCCGAAACGGAGGATACGTCGGAGCCGTGCGACATAATCGCGGCGCGCGACGCATTCATAGAGCGCATAGACGTTAAAAGCGGAGAGCGCATTGCCGAAAACGGAAGCGTGGTTTCGGCAGGCGACGTGCTCATTTCCGGAACGGTTCCCGTTTACAGGGAGGGCGAAGAAGAAAGATATATGCAGGTTCATGCGGACGGCGTTATAAAAGCCGTGACATACCGCAGCAAAACAACGGAACAGAGCCTGTATCACGAAAGCCGAGAAAAAACGGGACGCGAAAAAAATTATTACAGCATTGAGGCTTTCGGAAAATTATTCAAGCTGTTTTTTAACGAAAGCCCCGGCTTTGAGCATTACGGCGTAAGCGATGAGCGCCATGAGCTGACGCTGCCGTTTTTCGGATATTCCGGGCTTTGCCTTAACATACGCCGCTTTTCGGAGGAGGAAGTAAAAACCGAACCGATCCCGGAGGACGCGGCGGCTCTTATTGCACGGGAGCGCCTTGAGGAAGAAATTGCGAAGGAGCTTTTGAAAAATCCCGTGCTTTTGGATAGCTCACTCGAATACGAAAAGACAGGCGGCGGCAAAATAAACGTACAGCTTAAAACAGTCTTTTACGAGGACATAGGAATTAAATCACCGATAAACAAGGAGTGAAACCGTTTGATAAACAGACAGCTCGAAGCTGCGGAGGGCGTTGATCTCGCCCCGCTTTTCGGAAGCTTCGACGAAAACATGAAGCTTATAGAAAAAGCGTTTAACGTAAGCGTCAACCAGCGCGAAAACGCGCTCCGCATAAGCGGCGACGAGGATAAGGTTGATGAAGCGTCGCAGGTTATAAATATCCTGCTCGATTCGCTTTCGCGCGGCAGCCGCATAGATACGCAGAAGGTGCTCTACGCAATAACGATGGTGCAGGAGGACGGCGGCGCCGATCTCAAGCTTTTGGGCGACGACTGCGTTGCCATAAACGTCAAGGGCAGCCCGATAAAAACAAAAACGCTCGGCCAGAAAAAATATGCCGACGCAATAAAAAACAACACGATAGTCTTCGGCATAGGTCCGGCCGGCACTGGAAAAACGTATCTTGCCGTTGCTATGGCCGTTACGGCGCTGAGACGGAAAGAGGTAAACAGGATAATCCTGACGCGCCCGGCAGTCGAGGCCGGAGAAAAGCTCGGATTTTTGCCCGGCGATTTGCAGAATAAGGTTGACCCGTATCTCAGGCCGCTCTATGACGGGATGTATGAAATGCTCGGCGGCGAGGGCTTTTTGCGCTATCAGGAGCGCGGCGTTATAGAGGTGGCGCCGCTTGCGTATATGCGCGGACGAACGCTTGACAACGCGTTTATTATCCTCGACGAAGCGCAGAATACAACGCCGGAGCAGATGAAGATGTTCCTTACGCGAATAGGCTTCGGCTCACACGCCGTCATAACGGGCGACATAACACAAATAGACCTCCCGGGCGAAAAGCGGTCGGGGCTTAAGGAAGCCGCGAAAATATTAAAAAATATAGAGGGCATAGAATTCTGCACGCTGACGGAAAAGGACGTTGTGCGTCATCCGCTTGTGCAGGAAATTATAAAGGCATACGCAAAATTTGAAGAGGAAAAGGAAAAACGGAAAAATGGCAGAGCTAATAATAGAAAATGAACAAAACAAAATCGGGCTTACCGATGACATGAGGTCGCTTATGCAGCGTGTATGCGACGAAGCGCTCAAGCACGAGGAATGCAATTTCGATGCCCAGATAAGCATAACGATAACGGACGACGAAGGTATAAAGGAGCTTAATTCCGTACACCGCGGCATTGACCGTCCGACAGACGTGCTGTCGTTCCCGATGCTTGAATTTGACAGCGAGGGGCAAATAATAGACAACGAGTTTGAATATGACGAAAACGGGCGGATAATGCTCGGCGACATCGTTATATCGCTTGAGCGCGCGTTTGCTCAGGCGGAGGAATACGGCCATTCCGCGGAGCGCGAGCTTGCGTTTTTGTGCGCGCATTCAATGCTCCATCTCCTCGGCTACGATCACGAGGGCGGAGAGGGCGACGAGCTTGAAATGTTCACACGCCAGGAGGAAATACTGTCGGCGCTTGGCATAACACGGGAGTAGCATGATGAAAAGCAAGAAAAACAAAAACCTTGCGCAAAGCTTTTACAATGCCGCAAAGGGCTTTTTGCGCGCATTAAAGGCCGAACGCAATCTTCGCATAGATATTGTTGCGGCTGTGCTTGCGGCAATATTTTCGTATGCCTATGATTTAAGCCGCGAGGGCTGTGCCGTCGTTGCCGTTGTGATCTGCGCCGTTATAGGCGCCGAGCTTTTCAACACATCGGCGGAGCGTCTTGCGGACGCCGTAACGGAGGAATACAACGAGCATATCCGCGCCGCTAAGGACGTTGCCTCGGCGGCCGTGTTCGTCACGGCGGCAGGTGCGGTGATTTCCGGTATCGTCCTGTTTTTGACCGATACCGAAAAGCTCATAACGGCGCTTATAAATATCGCGTTTTCGCCGAGAGCGCTTACGGCGGTTATTTTAACGCTCATACTCGGCACAATTTTTATACTCAAATACAAGGAAAGGAAAAGTTAAACATTGACAAAGCACTTCAAGTCCGGCTTTGCGGCTGTAATAGGCATGCCCAACGTCGGAAAATCAACGCTTATAAACAAAATAGTAGGACAAAAAATATCTATAATTTCGGAGAAGCCGCAGACAACCAGAAACAAAATCCTTGCGGTATACACAACCGATGAGGAGCAGATAATATTTACCGATACTCCCGGTATTCACACGCCTCACAACAAGCTCGGGCAGTTTATGATCAACGTTGCAAACGAAAGCATGAGAGAAACGGACGTTTTGATTTTTGTTGTCGATGCGGCGGGCGGGATACAGGACATTGAGCGGAGAATCGCCAAAAATATAAGCAAGGCGGGCGTTCCGTGCATACTTGTCATGAACAAGATAGACGCAATGAAAAAGGAAGACCTGCTGCCGATGATTGCCGATTATTCAAGCATGTATGATTTTGCGGCAATTGTTCCGATAAGCGCAAAAACGGGCGACGGCGTGGATATACTTTTAAACAACATATCGGAATATCTCGAGGACGGGCCGATGTTTTTTGACGAGGACACCGTGACCGACCAGCCGGAGCGCCAGATAGCGGCGGAGATAATACGCGAAAAAATGCTGTGGCTTTTGCAGAACGAGGTGCCCCACGGCGTTGCCATTGAAATAACAAAAATGCGCGAGAAGGAAAATATCACAAATATATACGCAACGATATACTGCGAAAAGGCGGGACACAAGGGAATAATTATCGGAAAGAACGGCGATATGCTCAAAAAAATAGGCTCTCTCGCAAGAGCCGATATAGAGAAAATGCTTGGAAAACACGTTTACCTCGAGCTTTGGGTAAAGATAAAGCAGGACTGGCGAAACAGCGATTTTCTCGTTAAGAATTTCGGCTATACGCAGTCGGAATAATGCACCGCGAAGCACGTTAAGAAAATAGTTACAGTATAACAAATGACCGATAAACTCAAAATATTATCAGGCGAAAGGAGTTAATGGTCATGGAGCTTATCAGAAATATTTCGTGGGAGGCATTTATTGAAACGGGAGATATTGAGGCATATCTGATCTATAAATCGGTATCGGAAAAAATTCAGAAAGCGGATGCGGACATATGGGAGTCTTCAAAGAGCGCGGCATTATAATAAAGCAAAACGATTACGGCGAGGGGCACCGTATGCTCAGTATCTTTACGGCAAGCCGCGGCATAATCAAGGCGGTAAGCTACGGCGCAAAGCGGCAGAAAAGCAAATCTGCCGCCGCGAGCCAATTTCTTTGCTGCGGTGAATTTGAGCTGTACGAGTCAAACCGCGGCACCGCAAGCATAAATTCCATAAATGCCGCCGAATCGTTTTCGCCCGTTTCGGAGGATATAGAAAAGCTTGCCCTCTGCACTTATTTTGCAGATATAACATACGCGATGCTCGGGGAGGGCAATCCCGACGAGAGGCTTCTGAAAACGTTTCTGAACGTCGTATATGCGCTTGCCTACAGGGACGAGCCGCTTGACAAGGTGAAGGCCGTATATGAATTAAGGCTTATGACGCTTGAGGGCTATATGCCGAATATAGGCGCATGCGGCTGCGGCAGCCGCGATATATGCGCCTTCGATTTTGACAAGGGAAGCACCGTCTGCGCAAAATGCCGCGGCAAAAACAGCGCCGTACTTTCACCCGGGGTTTACAGGGCAATGGCGTATATTACGCGCGCCGAGGACAAGCGGATTTTATCGTTTACGGGAAGCGCCGCTCTTTTTAAGGAGCTTGGGGCAGCGTCCGAACGGTATTTGCTGACGCATACGGAGCGGTCGTTTAAGAGCCTTGATTACTATAAGCTTATGCGGCAGCTGCAGCCGTAGCATACTGCGCGGTTTATATGTCAACATTACATAAAAATCGCGGCTTTGGGCGCGTCTTTATGGAGGACTTTTAAAAAAGTTAAAAAAAGCGAAAAAAACACTTGCAATTATCCGCAAAATAGTGTATACTATTGTAGTATTACAGATTAAATTTGCGGAGGTGTATTTAACATGCCAAACATCAAATCGGCAAAGAAGCGCGTGTTGGTGTCAAAGAAAAAGACTTTGATAAACCAGATGCACAAAACGGCGCTTAAAACTGCCATAAAGAAGTTTGAGGAGGCTGTTACGGCTTCGGATGCGGAGAATGCAAAGGTTCTCTTTAACGACGCCGTAAAGAAGCTTGACCGCGGCGTAAAGCAGGGTATACTGCACAAGAACGCAGCGGCAAGGAAAAAGTCACAGCTTGCGCTTAAGCTTGCAAAACTTGCGTAACTTGATGTAAAAAAGCTGTTCGGGCTTTAGTCCCGAACAGCTTTTTGTTTTGCCGTGTTTTATCCGGGGGCCGGCCGCGGATGAAAACCGGATAAAAATCAATATATTTCCACGCTGAAATTTCTCAGTATCTGTGCCGTTTCGGCGCGCGTTACGGTGTTTTGCGGCTTAAAGGTTCCGTCGCCGTAGCCGTTTATTATGTCTTCGCCGAACGCCCAGCTCACGGCCTCCGCGGCGTAATCCGACACGGCCTCCGCATCGCCGAACTCCGCCGTTTCGCCGGCCGTCATATCGGCTCCGGAATAATCGGCAAGCCTGTA
>DVLU01000039.1 GCA_018715365.1 Candidatus Ornithomonoglobus intestinigallinarum
CTTTTAAGCGGAGCGGTGAGCGGCATACTGATATTCTTTATATACGCGGGCATATTCTGGCTGATAAACCGTTTTATATTCAGGCTTCGCACGCCGTTTTGGGATTTTGCACCGCGCATGTCGCTGACGCCGATACCGCTTGTGCTTGCAAGCGTAATAGGTATACTTCTCGGCACGCTTTCGTCAACGACGCTTGCGATACTTGTGATATGCGGCATGATAGGAATGGTTGTGCTGACGTATGAAGCGCTGCGGACGGAATGGATTTCGCTTTCGCCCGGCAAGGTTATGTATTCGATGCTGCTGGGCTGCTTCGTGTTTACCGCGGTGATATGTTATATATTCAGGTTATCCTTAATGGCATAAAATAATGGGCTGTCGATTTTAGTGCAGATCACCAAAATCGACAGCCCTATCATTTTTAATGCGACAGCCCATCTTATAGGCTTACTATTGTTTCAACCTCCAGCAGCACGTCCTTCGGCAGACGCGCGACCTCAACGCAGCTGCGCGCGGGGAACGGCTCGGTAAAATACTTCGCGTATATTTCGTTTATCTTTCCGAAATCGTCCATATTTTTTATAAACACGGTTGTTTTTATCGTGTTTTCTATTGACGCGCCCGCCGCTTCAATAAGGTTTTTAACGTTCGTGAGCGCCTGCTCGGCCTGTGCTTCAACGCCCTCCGGGATTTGTCCCGTTGCGGGGTCGATGGGGATTTGTCCCGATGTGAATAATAAATTTCCCGTTTTTATCGCCTGGGAGTATGGGCCTATGGCCGCCGGCGCGTTTGTTGTTTTTACTTCGTTCATGATATGTGAGTCCTTTCTGTATAACTGCTGTTTCTTTATTTTTCAAAGGGGGCTCCGCCCCCTTTGGAACCCTGGGGCGGCGGTTTGCGGAATGTTCTTTTATCCGCGGCACATATCACCCCTTCCTCGGAAAGGATGTTACGCTGCACATACATTCCTCGAAAGGGGAAATATGCGCCGCTTCTCAGATAAGGCGGCTGTTGTCTGTTCGGCGAGATGATTGACGAATGCAAGCGAAACGCATACCGTCTTCGTGCACAGCATAAAAAATATCGTTTATGCCGGGACGCGTGGTATGCGTGAGCGCAGCAGAGGAACTGTCTCGCAGAACAGATGACAGTTGCCTTTTACGCTGTGCGCCCCTTTGGAACCCCCGGGGCTTTCTTTTTTTGCGCCCCCTTTGGAGCCCCCGTGGGTAACTTAATATTTCTTAATGCCGATGTCGTGTCTGAAATGCGCGTCCTTAAAGTGTATCTTGTCAACGGCCGTATATGCTTTTTCTATTGCCTTATCGAGATTTTCGGCAACCGCAGTAACGCCGAGCACGCGCCCGCCGTTTGTGACAAATCTGCCGTCCTTTACGGCCGTTCCCGCATGGAACACGATAATATCGTTATCGTCCCTAACGTCGTCAAGCCCGCTTATTTCATAGCCCTTTTCATATTTCACGGGATAACCGCCGGACGCCATAACAACGCATACGGCCGCATTATCCTCCCATTCGATATCGATTTCGTCAAGGCGCTCGTCTATAACGGCCTCCATAATATCAACAAGGTCCGTTTTCAAGCGCGGCAAAACGACCTGCGTTTCCGGATCGCCGAAACGGCAGTTGTATTCTATAACCTTCACGCCGCTGTCCGTCATCATCAGCCCGAAATAAAGCACGCCCTTAAACGGCCGTCCCTCGGCCGCCATCGCCTTTATCGTAGGCATAAATATATTTTCCATGCACTCGTCGGCCTTTGCCTTATCGTAAAGCCTACTCGGCGAGAACGTACCCATGCCGCCGGTGTTAAGGCCTTCGTCGTTATCATACGCGCGCTTATGGTCCTGAGCCGAAACCATCGGCTTGACCGTTTTGCCGTCCGTAAACGCAAGCACCGAAACCTCCGGCCCTGTGAGATAATCCTCTATAACGACCCTGCTGCCGCTCTTGCCGAATTTGCCGTTATCTATCATTTCATGCACGGCGTCCTCGGCCTCCGCGAGATTTTGAGCAATTATAACGCCCTTGCCCAAAGCCAGCCCGTCTGCCTTTATAACTGCGGGGAACGTGCCCTTTTTAAGGTATTCTATGGCCGGCGCGCTTTCTGTAAACACCTCGTAATTCGCCGTCGGGATATTATACTTTTTCATAAGCTCTTTTGAAAAAGCCTTGCTTCCCTCTATTATCGCGGCGTTTGCCTTCGGGCCGAACGCGCGTATGCCCGCCGCCTCAAGAGCGTCTGCCATGCCGTCCACAAGCGGGTCATCCGGGGCCACAACGGCAAGGTCAATGCTGTTTTCCTTCGCAAACGCCGTCATTTTTTCCTTGTCCATTACGTTTATATCAACACATTCGGCAAGCTCCGAAATACCGCCGTTGCCCGGCGCGCAGTAAATTTTGTCAACCTTGGGCGACTGCGCTATTTTCCAGACTATCGTATGCTCGCGTCCGCCCGAGCCTATAACCAAAACCTTCATAAATGATATATTCCTTTCCGCTTATCAATGGTGGAACAGGCGGATGCCCGTGAACGCCATTGCCATGTTGTATTTGTTGCACGTTTCTATAACGTTGTCGTCACGTATTGAGCCGCCGGGCTGCGCTATAACGGTAACTCCCGACTTGTGCGCTCTTTCTATGTTATCGCCGAACGGGAAGAACGCATCCGAACCGAGCGCAACGCCCGTGTTCTTTTCAAGCCACGCCTGCTCCTCCTCTTTTGTGAATACCGGCGGCTTAACCTTAAATATCTTTTCCCACGCGCCGTCCTTTAAAACGTCCATGTGCTCGTCGGAAATATAAACGTCTATCGCGTTGTCGCGGTCGGCACGCTTTATGCCGTCAACAAACTGAAGCGACAGCACCTGCGGCGACTGTCTGAGCCACCATATATCGGCCTTGTTGCCCGCAAGGCGCGTGCAGTGTATTCTCGACTGCTGTCCGGCTCCTATGCCTATCGCCTGCCCGTCCTTAACGTAGCAGACGCTGTTTGACTGCGTGTATTTAAGCGTGATGAGGGCGATTTTAAGATCGCGCTTTTCGTCGTCCGTGAGATTTTTGTTTTCCGTTACAACGTTTGATAAAAGCTCGTCGTTTATGTCAAGCTCGTTTCTGCCCTGCTCGAACGTAACGCCGAATACCTGCTTGCGCTCGATTTCGGCAGGCTTGTAATTTTCGTCTATTTTTATTATATTGTAGTTGCCCTTTTTCTTTGACTTTAATATTTCAAGCGCTTCATCGCTGTAGCCGGGGGCAATCACCCCGTCGGAAACCTCTTTTTTGATAAGCAGCGCCGTTGCCTTGTCGCACTCATCGGAAAGAGCGATAAAATCGCCGAACGACGACATCCTGTCCGCACCTCTTGCCCTTGCGTAGGCGTTTGCAAGCGGCGTAAGATCAACGTCGTCCACGAAATATATTTTTTTGAGCGTGTCGGAAAGCGGAAGCCCCACCGCCGCGCCGGCCGGCGAAACGTGCTTGAACGACGTCGCCGCCGGAAGCCCCGTTGCTGCTTTCAGTTCCTTAACGAGCTGCCAGCCGTTTAAAGCGTCAAGCAGGTTTATGTACCCCGGCTTTCCCGAAAGCACCTCAAACGGCAGCTCGCCGTTTTCCATAAAAACTCTTGACGGCTTCTGATTCGGATTGCAGCCGTATTTTAATTGAAGTTCGTTCATTTTTGTATATGTTCCTTTCTTTATTTTATTTCTGCTTAATAACTGTTATTATGTATTTTACTCAGCGGATTATATATTGCTTTCCTGCTCGAAAGTTCTCTCGCCAACTTGTTCCAAAGGGCGTTATCGCGAACGCCCTCTGGACTCCCACGCGCAAACTTTTTGGAAAAAGTTTGATCAAAAACCTTACAGCTCATACACCCGCCATACCGTTCGCGTTCTTCGCAGGCTTAAGGTTATCTCAAACCGACGCGAACGGGCGGCGGAACTCGCTATAGGTAAGCTTTGCTCCGCAAAGCAATTTTAATATATTTCGCACGCCATAACACTTCTCACTGCCGCATTGAAATAAAATTCGCAGTTTTGTCAGTCGCCCGTAAAGTAATCTCTGGCTTCTTCCATAAGATCCATCTCCAGCTCGCCCGCTTCCATAGCGTAATAATCCGCCATCGAGAGCGAAGCAGTATTATCAGGAAGCCGTCTTTGCAGATCCTCAGGCACAAAGCTGCCGGCGTTCCGGATAAATTCATCGCCGTCCACGAAGTTATAGTCTATTTGGCTTGAAGTTTCCATTTCGACGATCATATTTCCTCCGTCGACCTTTTCAACGGAGTTGTTTTCATAATTAAAGCTGCCGTAGGCTGCTATAACATACAGCTTGCCGCCGCTTGTTCCGAGTATCTCGGCTTTTGCAAAGCCGTTTTCGCCGTGCATATTGGGCAGCTGTGATATGAGTATCGTTTCCGCCGCAACGTCCTCCTCGTCGTTCGATTTTTCAACGATGCCGACAGTGTCATAGCCCTTTATTTTTTCGTATTCGAACAGCCTGCACGCCGTTACGGAAGCCGCCATTGCCGGCACGAGCGCGCACAGCACGGCGGCTCTTAAAATATTTTTCTTTAACATCTGGCATATCCTCCGGTAATAAATAATCGTTTTTTGTTAAGGTTCGCCCGCCGTCCGTTCGCGGCTTACGCCGCTCACTGAAAATTGGGTTTTTATTTTTACGTGTGGGCTCTGCCCCCACACCCCCGCCGGACAGCTGCCGGAAGGTTTTCTTACGGCGCATACCACCCCTTCCTCGGAAAGGATGTTACGCTGCACATACATTCCTCGGAAGGGGAAATATGCGCCGCTTACGGATAAGGCGGCTGTTTCCTTACGCGTTTTTATTTATTATCCTGCTCTTTGTTTCTCCCGTTTCTATATCTATAAACCGCACAAAAAGCGAAACCTTGTTATCCTCGTTTAACGCGTCCCAAAGGCCGTCCGCAAATTCGTCCATATCGTTCGGGATACCCACAAGCTTCGGTTCGCCTTCAAACGACGGCAGCGGGCTGCCGTCGCCCATATACGTGTGTATAAAATGCCCCTCGCCGTTTATCGGGTTCTTGTAGCTGAACGTAAAACGCCGGCACGACGCGGGATTGCCGTCTGCGCTCTTTAATATCGACATCGCATAGCTGTACGCCCCGTCGCCGACCTTCATAATGCCGGAAATCCTCGGCGTGTAGTTCGGCGCATCGTCCTCAAATTCGCGCGTTCTCAAGCTCTGCTCAAACGTGAGCTGCTGATTCATAAGCTCGTATATCGTGTCTGTCTGATCGCCGTTTGTAACGATCGTTTTATTCCCCAAAACTCTTACGGGCGCATAAATTATAAGATGCGGGTCCGTCAGCTTTGACGGGTCAAACGCCTGTGTGCGTATCCCGTCGCCGTCCTCAACAAAAACGCGGTTGCGGCTGTTTTCGCTCCTGCCCATTATAAAATACGCCGTAACGGCATATCTGCCGTCCTCCGACTTGCCTATGATTATCCCGCGTCCCGGATACGCGTTATTTTTAAGCTCGCTGTAAATATCTTTTTTTTGCATGGCTGCTCCTCCTCGTATTATACTCGTTTTCCTATTCTAAATCCCGCAAACACGGGCTTTTTTTGCTTTCCGCGGTCTGCCGTTTTCCCGAACATTCCGTACACCGCCTCCTTTGCCGATGCGGCGTAATATTCCATGTCGCCCTTGGCTTTTCCGCACTGCGCAAATTCACCTATACACGCAAGATTGCCCGCCGCGTGCATCGGCGAAAGCGCCTTTTGATTCCCCGCCGATACGGCAGCGCCGCCGTACGGGAGCAGCACGGGGATAACGTTCACAACGCCTTCCCTTATTTCGTCCCATTCGTCCTCAAGCCCGAGCAGACAAACAAGCTCATAGAGCACCTCGGCGCCGCTTGCGTGCATTGCGGCTTTTTTAACGCAGCTGCCCTCCGTGCCGCAGTTTAAAATACGTCCCGTCAGGATATACGTGCCGTCCTTCTGCGCCGAAAAATATTTGTCCATCGGCACCGAAACAGACATGCGCCATTTTGAATCGGTAAGCGTCAGCAGCGTACCGGGCGAATTCATTGTCACGTCAAACAGGCGCGACGTAAGCAGATCGTTTTTAAACGTCGCCGTAAATAATATAACGGGCTCCTCCGAAAGCTCATCCGGCCTGCCTATGCCGCCGCGCTTTTCATAGAGCTTCCGCCAAAGCGGAAAACGTTCGCCGCCGTATGCCGGCGCGGGCGCGTCAAAGCTCCCCTCCGTCATTGCTTCGTAAACCGTACACGGCGTCATGATGCACATATCTCCGCCGTTTAAGAAAAACGTTTTGCGTGTTTCGCGGTCAACTATATGGAACGACGTCACATTTTCGTTCTCTTCGTCGAAATCGATATCCGTTACTTCTATATCCTCGCAGAATTCCACTCCGCAGCCTTTAAGATACTCGTAAAGCGGAAGGTATATGCACTCATACCTGTTAAAGCTCGTATCATAAACGCCCTCGCACGTTTCAACATTATCGGCTGCAAAAAGCATTTCCCCGAGCTGCTTTGCAAATTCGGCAGCCGAGCTGTCTCGCTCAAGCAAAAACAGCGACTGCCACATAGCGTAAAAATCACTGTCGAAAAAGTCCGCGCCGAATATATCGCCGAGCGTGACCGACGGATCGGGCAGCGTTCTCAAAAGCTGCGCAAGCTGCTTTTTATCGTTTCTCGATACGTCGCCGCCCTCTATGCCGAAAAGCCTGCCGGCGGACGATAAGGGATACGCGTTATTGTAGTTTTCGATTTCCGTCTTTACGGAAATATCTTCAAGCTCATGCGACGGGACGTCCTTAAGCACGTCAAAAAGGCATTGTGAGTTTTCCGACGCAATAAACGCCATATCGGTGCACACAAAGCCGCTTTCATCCGAGCCGCAGCCGTCAACGGCGTATTTGCCGTATATGTGTATGCTGTCGCCGCGGAAGCCGAAATCCTTTATAAGATACGCCGCGCCGAAGAGCGCCGAAAGGGAATTGCCCAAAAAATAAATATTCCTTCCCTTGGGCAGACGCTTTAATTCCTCTGCGGCTTTTCTTTTGTTCCTGCGGTTTACGGCAACGGCCGTCGCCGCCGCGCCGGCGCCTATTGCCGCAGCGACCGCAAACAGCTTTGCAACGTCTTTTTTCTTCAATTTCATCAGCCCTTTCCGATAATTTTTTTCCGATATTATTTATAGTCTGATTATACCAGTATTCGTGCGCTTTGTCAACGTAAAATACAGTAAATACTTTATGAAAAAGCAAAATGTGCCGTTAAATATGCGCCGTGCCCTTCACACAAAAACGACCCCGCCGCGCAATCCTTATCGCACGGCGGGGTTTTGTGTACGGCGTCGTCGCCCGGCAATAAACAATTATACCCTCACGCTTTCTTTTCTCTTAAATGTATGGCGTGCCGCGGGCACTTCCTTGCGCACAGGCCGCAGTTCCTGCACTTGTCGTAATCTATAACCGCGTAATTGTCCTTAACGTGTATGGCGTCGAACGGGCAGTTCTTTTCGCATATGCCGCAGCCTATGCAGCCGGCCTTGCAGTATTGGTTTACGGAGCGTCCCGTTTCGGGATTCTGGCAAACCACCCACTGGTTGAATTTCTTCGGCACAAAATGGATTATATTCTTAGGGCATATCTTAAGGCACCTGCCGCACGCCGTGCATTTATCCTCGTCAACGACGGCAACTCCGTTTTTGATAGATATTGCGCCGAATTTGCACACGCGCGTACAGCTTCCCAGGCCGAGACATCCGCTCGGACATTCCTTTGCGCCGCCGCCCAACCGCACCTCCGCGGTACATTCGTGAACGCCCTCGTATTCGTACTTGTAAACGGCGCTGTTGCAGTCTCCGCCGCAGGCGACCCTTGCGACCATTTCAACAACCTCGCCGGCCTCCACTCCCATAATATCGGCTATTTTCTGCGCTACCGGCGCTTTGCCGACGCTGCAGCAATTTACCGGCGCGCCGTCCTTTACAACGGCCTCGGCATATGCGGAGCAGCCCGCAAAGCCGCACGCGCCGCAGTTCGCGCCGGGAAGCGCTTCCGTTATCTTTTCAACACGTTCGTCCGTATCCACCTCGAACACAAACGACGCCGCCGCAAGGAGCAGCCCGAAAAGCAGTCCCGTTCCGCCCACAACCGAAACGGCCAAAATTATCCCTGTCATATCAAGCAGCCCTCCTTATATCGAAAATCCCGAAAAGCCCATAAAGCCTATCGCCATAAGCCCCGCCGTCAAAAGCGCTATCGGGAAGCCCCTGAACGATACCGGTATGGCATTTTCGTCTATATATTCGCGTATGCCCGCCATAAGGACTATCGCAAGCGTAAATCCGAGCCCCGCAAAAACGCCGAACAATACGGAATAAAGCAGGTTGTATTCATTCTGCACGTTCAGGAGCGCCGCGCTCAAAACGGCACAGTTTGTTGTTATGAGCGGCAGATAAATTCCGAGCGCGTCATACAAGGGCGGCATCGATTTTTTAACAAACATCTCAACCAGCTGAACAAGCCCGGCTATTATGAGTATGAACAGAATGGTCTGAAGATACTCAAGCCCGAACGGCACAAGCAGATATGTGTTTGCAAGATATGTAAAAAGCGACGCTATGCCCATAACAAACGTCACGGCCATGCCCATGCCTATTGCCGTATCTGTCTTTTTTGAAACGCCGAGAAACGGGCATATGCCGTAAAACTTCACCATAACGAAGTTTTCCGTAAGCAGGGCGCTCAATAAAATAGCTATTATTTCTTTAACCATTCTTCTTGTCCTCCCTCCTGCGCATTATAAAATTCACCGCGGCAACGAGCATTCCGAGCACTATAAAGCCGCCCGGGGCAAGCGTTATAATCGACATCGGCTTGATATTTCCGCCGTAAAGCCGAATATCGAATATCGTTCCCGCGCCGAGGATTTCCCTCACAGAGCTTATAAGGCACAATGCCGCCGTAAAGCCGAGGCCTATGCCGAGACCGTCCGCCGCACTGTGGAGCACGCTGTTTTTTGACGCAAACGCTTCGGCGCGCGCCAAAATTATGCAGTTTACGACTATAAGCGGTATAAATATGCCCAATGAACTCGAAAGGTCCGGCAAAAACGCTTCGAGCAGCATCTGTATCATCGTAACGAACGCCGCGATTATAACTATATATGCGGCAATCCTGACCTTCTGAGGTATAAGCTTCCTTAAAAGCGATATTATAACGTTTGACGCAACAAGCACCGCTGCGGCGCTCAGACCCATGCCTATGCCGTTTTTAAGGCTCGTTGTTACGGCAAGCGTCGGGCACATTCCCAAAAGCTGAACAAACGTCGGGTTTTCTTTTATAAGGCCGTTAAAGAAAACACCGGCGGCAGTTTGTTTTTTCATTTTATCAAATCCTTTCCGAAATATTTATTGCGCGTTTTCCCGTGCGGCTGCCGCCGTAACGGTGTTCACCGCATTCGTAACGCCGTTTGACGTCATTGTCGCGCCCGACATTGCCGTTATTTCATTATCGCCGGCATTGTTTTTTGCAACGCCTATTTCGCCGTGCTTGCCTATGTACTGATTCCTGAATCCTTCGTCCTCGGCGTTTGCGCCGAGACCCGGCGTTTCCTCATGCGCCGTTATTTCAACGCCCGTAACAACGCCGTCCGCGTCAACTCCCACGGCGCACGTAAGCCCCGCGCTGTAGCCCTTCGTTTCAACTATCGCGCACAATCCTACAACCTCGCCGCCGGCCTTTGCGTCATACAGATTTAATATCTCGCTTCCGTATTTTTCCTCCGCAGCTTTTGCCGCTTCGTCCTTTTCCTTCTCCTCAAATTCGTCCGCATCGGGCATTACAACCTTCAGCGCCTCCTGTATCGTCTTTTCCTCGTTCTCGGCAATCAGCGGCGCCGTTATGCCGTTTACGGCCGCCAAAAGAGCTGCCGACACTGCCGTTATAAGAAAAAGTATAACGGCAGTTTTTGCAATTTCCTTTCCCTTGCTCATTGCGCCGCGCCTCCCTTCTCGCCGAACGATTTCGGCCTTGTCGCCTTTTCTATAAGCGGCGCCGCAACGTTCATAAGGATTATCGAGAACGATACGCCCTCGGGATAACCGCCGAAGCGCCGTATAACAAACGTCAGCACGCCGCAGCCGATACCGAATATCACCATGCCCCACGGTGTCGTCGGCGTTGTTGTGTAATCGGTTGCCATAAACACCGCGCCGAGCATCAGCCCGCCCGTGCAAAGCTGCATAAGCGTGTAATCAACTGCGCTCATATCGCCTTTATTGCCGAAAAAGAACGTTAAAACGGCAAACGCCGCAACAAACGCAAGCGGTATCCTCGGCGTTATAACGCGCCGTATGAGAAGATACACAAAGCCGATAAGAATCATAAGCACTGACGTTTCCCCGATCGTTCCCGGGATAAAGCCCAAAAACGCATTTTTCAGCGAAGGAATATCGCCCGCGCCGCTTTTCATGGCGGCAAGCGGCGTTGCCGCCGATACGGCGTCGGCGCCGTAGCCCATGAGCGGGTTCACAAACGCCGTCATCGCGGACGTCCACGCAATAAGCATAAAGCATCTTGCCGCAAGCGCGGGATTCATAAAGTTTTTGCCCAGCCCGCCGAAAATCTGCTTAACGACTATTATCGCAAACGCAGAGCCGATAACGGCCATATAAATTGGTATCTGCGGCGGCAGATTGAGCGCCAGGAGCATTCCCGTCACAACGGCCGACAAATCACCTATCGTATTTTTGCGTTTCATCACTTTATTAAATATAAATTCCGAAAGCAGACACGATGCTATACACGTTATTATAACAACGGCCGCCCTCCAGCCGAATATTACGCAGCCGAACACCGCCGACGGCAGAAGCGCAATTATAACGTCGCGCATAATGCCCGAAACCGTCATATTCGTATGTATATGCGGCGCGGCGCTGACCGTAAGCCTGTTATTTTCCACTTGCATTGTCCCTCCTTGCCGCTTTTATTGCCAAAGGCTTAAACGCGGATATATTTTGGAGCATATTCTTTTTTGCGGGGCAGATATATGAGCAGAGCCCGCATTCTATGCAGTCCGTTATGTTGTATTTAAGAGCCGTTTCAACGTCCCGCACTTTTGCCGCGCTGTTTAATTTGTTCGGCATAAGCCCCATCGGGCAGTGCGAAACGCACTTGCCGCAGCGTATGCACGGCATATCCTCGTCATACGTTGACGGCGCTTCAAGCATCGCAACAACGGCGGACGTCGTTTTCGACACCGGCGTATCTGTCGTATACTGGGCAAAGCCCATCATCGGCCCGCCTATTATGACCTTCTGCGGCGGGGCCTTAAAGCCGCCAGCCTGCTCTATAAGATACGAAACGGTAACTCCGAGCGGCACTCTGAAATTCGCCGGCCTGTTTACGGCGTCTCCCGACACCGTAACTATCCTGTCGATAACCGGTATCCCCTTTCTTATTGCCCTGTGTATGTTATATATCGTATCAACGTTTACAACAACAGCCCCGACGTCGGCCGGAATTTTGCCCGTTGGCACATTCCTTCCCGTTATCGCCTTTATAAGCTGCTTTTCCGCGCCCTGAGGATACTTTGTTTTAAGCTTCATAACCTCAATGTTTGAGCCGTAGCGCGTTTCGCGGCGCATTGTGTCTATCGCGTCTTTTTTGTTTGCCTCTATTCCTATGCAGCAGCGCTTGACTCCCAAAAGCTTCGCCACTATAAGCGCGCCGTCAACTATCTCAACGGGATTTTCAAGCATCCTTCTGTGGTCTGCCGTTATATACGGCTCGCACTCCGCGCCGTTTATTATAAGGCAGTCAACGCCGCGCGGCGGGCTGAGCTTAACATGCGTCGGAAAACCGGCGCCGCCGAGACCTATTATGCCCGCGTCGCGTATAAGCCACAAAACCTCGCGCGTTGTCAGCGAATCGTAATTGTCCGCGGGCCGCAGCTCGGCAGTGTCGTATTTGCCGTCGTTTTCAACAACTATCGTTTCCGTTTTCACACCGACCGAATTTACGTGCGGACAGACCTCTTTAACCGTTCCCGATACGCTGCTGTGCACCGGCGCGGCAACAAATTCCTCCGCGTCCGCTATCTTCTGTCCGACCCTGACATAATCCCCCGCTTTAACAAGCGGCTTCAGCGGAGCCCCCTTATGCTGCGTTACCGGAAAATAATGCAGCGTGTCTCCGTGCAGGTCCTCAACCGGCAGCTTCGCCGTAAGCTTGCTGTCGGGAATATGCAGGCCGCCCTTAAATGTAAGAGCCATTTTCTCTACCTCCGTCTCTCCGGCATTGCGCCGCAGCGCGCAAAAGCCTTTTTATATTATTTTACTATAACCGCACTCAAAAATCAATAGAAACACATTAAATTTTCACAAGCTGAAACAAAGCCGTAACAATAGCGCCGTTTTGCCTCAAATCAAAAAAGTAAAATGTAAATCGAGAAAACGGGAGTATACGCGAGAATATCAGCGAAAACGGGAGCTAAAAAAGAATTTTTAAAAAAGTTTCGCAAAAGGTATTGACAAGGGCGAAAAAAAATAGTAAAATAGTCGCTGTTGAGCCAAAAGAAATGGCATAGATAGACTTTAAACAGGAGGAATAACAACATGAACTCATCATATTTGCAGAAGCCCAATGATGTACAGAGAACATGGTATGTCGTTGACGCGGCAGACAAGCCGCTCGGAAGAGTTGCCGCTGTTGCCGCAAGCATTTTAAGAGGAAAGCATCTTCCGACATTCACGCCCAACGTTGACTGCGGCGATCATGTAATAATCATAAACGCAGACAAGGCGGTTCTTACGGGAAACAAGCTTCATCAGAAGGTTCGCTATTATCACACAGGCTGGATAGGCGGCTTAAAGGAAATCCACTACGATAAGTTAATGGCAGAAAAGCCCGAGCAGGCAATGACATATGCCGTAAAGGGCATGCTCCCCAACAACACATTGGGAAGAAAGGCATTAACAAGACTTCGCGTATACAAGGGCAGCGAATACGAGCAGACAGCTCAGAAGCCGGTTCCCTGGACGGGCGAGATAAAATAAGACAAGGAGGATTTTGAATAATGGCTAAAGAGCAGTATTACGGCACGGGCAGAAGAAAGTCATCGGTAGCAAGAGTTTACCTTGTGCCCGGCAACGGCAATATAACGATAAACGGCAGAACGATAGACGATTATTTCGGACTTGATACATTAAAGCTTATAGTTCGTCAGCCGCTTGTTTTAACAAAGACAACAGACAAGTTTGACGTTAAGGCAAAGGTTGAAGGCGGCGGCTTCACGGGCCAGGCAGGCGCTATCCGCCACGGCATATCGAGAGCGCTCCTCGAGGTTGATTCGGACGCTTACAGAGCAGACCTCAAAGCCGCAGGCTTTTTAACAAGAGATTCGAGAATGAAGGAAAGAAAGAAGTACGGTCTAAAGGCCGCTCGTCGTGCTCCTCAGTTCTCAAAGAGATAAAATCACAATCGAAAACACTCAAAAACCCAGCAGCCATGCGGTTTCTGGGTTTTTTCTATGTCCGAAAATCTTTGTCGTCTTTGACAAAATTTGACGGAATTTAACCCGGTTTAAACCGGTTTATTCCGGGCGTATGCTTTACCGGCAAAAATAGCGAAAAATAAAGAAGCCTATTACGACGCTCTTGAGCGTTCGCAAAACGGTTGGCACGAAGAAGCTGACGACCCGACGGCATTTATAAAATATCTGCTCGGAACAATTATTGCCGCATACCGCGATTTTAACGACAGAATGAGCATGATCGCTTCATCTTCTTTTGATACGGTATGCAATGCCGTAAACAGCAGAATCGGCAAATTCACAAAAAGAGAGATATTGGAGCTTTGTCCGTCTGTCAGTGCGTCAACTGTTGAAAGACATTTGAAAAAGCTCTGTGCAGACGGCAAAATTTCAAAGAACGGCGGCGGACGGTCCACATTCTACGTAAGAAATTATTAAGCAAATTTCGTAATGCTTTGCTTACGGTATTTTGTCGGATTAAAGGCCGCTGCGCCGGTTCACTGCGGCCTTCTCCGTTTCCGATCCGCCATACCTATTTCTTTTTATATATCCTCACCGCCGCATACGCCGAAACGCACAGCAGCACAACGGCGGCAGCCGCACCGAGCGAAAGCACGCCCGTAAGCGTCATCCCTCTGTCGTTCATCAGAAAATCAATCAGCGCGGCGAGAAAAGGCGACGCAAATGCAAGCCCCAGCCACAGGAACAGCACAATAATGCGCGACCTTGTGTATCCGTACTTATAAACTATCGGCAGCGTTATGCCTGCAATGACGCTCATCGTTATAAACGATGAAAGTATGCTGTTTGCGTAATGCACGGGCTCGTCAAGATTTCCGAGATACGACCGCACCGCCAGCACCGCGCAGTCTATAAGCATCGCCATTCCCCAAACGAGCACACATTCAACGTATTTCGCTCCGACAATATCGCGCGCCCTTACAGGCAGTATCCTGTAAAGCAAATCAACCTTGTCGCGCTCCTCCGCGGCAAGCAGCCCGAGCACCACAACATACACGGCAAGCGCGCCTACCGTGCCCATATATGCGTTTTGGTCAAGCATAAGCGGAAAAATAATAACATACACAAGCATAAGCAGAAGTGATTTTACCGAAAGCCCCATGTCGGTGATTATCATTTTAAACATTGCTTTCCGCCTCCGTTCCCTTTTTGGCATACGCTCTCATTATATCCTCTATCGTCGGCTTTTCGTAAACAAGCCCCGGTATGCGCGCACTCGTCCGGATAAGCCCCTCAAAGCCGTGCGCGCCCGTTCTGCACGAGATAAGCTGCCGCTTCAGCTCCGACTTCAGCGCGTCCGCCGGGCCCTTAACTATCCTGTGGCTGTCCGTCAGCTCATCCTTCTGCATATTGAACACAACCCTGCCGCCGTCTATCATCACGATAAAATCGGCAGTCCTGTCAAGGTCGGACGTTATATGCGTTGAAATAACAACGGTCTTTTCGCCGTCGCCTATAACGTCGGCAAATATATCCGTAAGCTCGCCGCGCGCCACCGGGTCAAGCCCCGACGACGGCTCATCCATTATAATAAGCTCGGCGTTATGCGAAAGCGCCGCCGCAATCGCAAATTTTTCACGCATACCCGTCGAAAGCTCCTTGACCTTTTTATTTGTGTCAAGCCCGAACCGGCGCATATATTCGAAAAAGTCATCGTCGCTCCAGTCTGCGTAAAACCGCTTCAGCATCCCGGCCGTCTGCCTGAGCGTCAGCCCCTCGTAAAAGAAGCCGTTGCCGAGAGCCGCGCCTATTTTGTTTTTTATCTCGATTTCATTGCCGCAAAGCGGCTTGCCGAATATCTCTATTTCGCCTTCAAAGCATGTAATGCCGAGTATCGAATTTATAAGCGTCGTTTTCCCCGCGCCGTTCCTGCCGATTATGCCGGTAATATATCCCTTCGGTATTTCAAGACTGACGTTATCAAGACAAAAACCGCGGTAACGCTTTGTTACGTTCCTCATTACAACAGCATTTTCCATTTTCTTTCCTCCCGCCTTATTCAATGTCATAAAGCCTGCGCGCCGTTTCGGCAAACTCCTCCGCGCTTATATTAAGCTCGCGCGCAATGTCCGCCGCTTCGAGCAGATGCTGCTCAAGCTCGCTCAGCCTGTGCTCGCGCGCAAGCGACGCGCTCCTTGCCGATACAACAGAGCCCCTGCCCTGATGGGTTTTTATATAGCCCTGCCCTTCAAGCACCTCATACGCCTTTTTTGTTGTTATAACGCTTACGGAAAGCTCCTTCGCAAGCGACCGTATCGACGGCAGCACATCGCCTTCTTTAAGCCCGCCGCTTATGATGCTGTACCGTATCGCCTCTGCAATCTGCAAATATATGGGCGTATCAGAGGAGTTTGATATTATTATATCCACCGGTGTTTTCTCCTCTCTGTGTATACTGTTCATATATGATATATACAGTATACACAATTTTTCTTTGTTTGTCAATAGGGAAAATAAAATTTTTTTATTTTTTTCAAAAGAGCGCCGTTTTTCCGGCATAAAAAGAGCTGCCGCATTAAGGGCAGCCCTGTTCACAGCCGAGCTAATAATTCAAAAGCGGGAAATTACATTTGCAATGATGCGATAAAGCTTTGGAAATCAAGCGGGAGCGGAGCGGAAAATTCAAGCCGCCCGCCCGTCACGGGATGTGTGAAGCTCATAAACGACGAATGGAGCGCGGTGCGCGGAAACAGCGTCCTGTCCTCCCTGCCGTAGAGCCAGTCGCCCAAAAGCGGATGGCCGATATGCGCCATATGGACGCGTATCTGATGCGTCCTTCCCGTTTCAAGACGCAGCTCGGCAAGCGTATAGCCGCCCGCCCGCATTATCGGCGTACAGTGCGTCACGGCGCGCCTTCCGTCCTCGGAAACGCACCGCTTCAGTATTCCGTCGCCGCATCTTGCAACAGGCGCGTCGATCGTAACAGGGCGCTCGATTTCCCCTTCGGCAATTGCCGTATACCGCCGTTCAAAATCCTCATGCAGCCCGCCGCAGAGCCTGTAATGCGCATATGCGTTTTTTGCCGCGCACATAAGCCCGGACGTATCCTTATCGAGCCTGTTCACGGCGCGGAATACGTGTTCCTCGCCCTTCTGCGCAAAATAGTACATAAGCCCGTTTGCAAGCGTGTCGTCAAAATGCTTGTGCGACGGATGCGTTGCAACGCCCGCCGGCTTGTCTATTACGATTATATCCTCGTCCTCAAAAACAATCCCGAACGGTATTTTTTTCGGCACTATATTTTCCGATCTACCCTCCGAAAGCGTAAGCAGCAGGACGTCACCCGGCTGCAGAATATCGCACGTGCGCGCATGTTTTTGATTTACGGTAATTCCGTTTTCCGTATTTTTTAAACGTTTTATTATCGTGCCGGACATTTTAAAATTATTTCTCAGGACGTCGTTTACGCTCACGGGAGCGCCGGCCCTGAATTCAAATACGCGGTTCATTGCGGCAAGCTACTTGAGCAGGGCGTAAACTTCGTTCCGCAGCTCGTGGTCAACGTCAAAGAGACCGCGTATTGCGGAGGTGCGCGTTTTTGCGCTTCTCGATTTTATGCCGCGCGCCGTCATGCAGCTGTGCTCGCCCTCGATTATGACAATTACGTCCTCCGTGCCGCAGACCTTCTGCATTATTTCGGCAATATCGGAGCATATGCGCTCCTGAAGCTGAAGGCGCTTGGCAACCATATCGCATATACGCGCTATTTTCGAAAGCCCTATAACCTTGCCGTTCGGAATATAGCCGACATGGCAGCGCATATTGTACATCAGCGCAAGATGATGCTCGCAGTAGCTGAACACCTCAATATCCTTTACAAGCACAAGGTCGTTCGAACGGACGTCCTCAAAGCATTTGTTGAACATCTGCGCTATTTCGTCGTTTGTGTAGCGCATTCCCTCAAACACCTCGTCGTACATTCTCGCAACGCGGTCCGGCGTTTCGATAAGTCCCGGACGATGGGGGTCATCGCCGACGGCTTCTATAAGCATACGCACGGCAGCTTTTATTTTTTCGTGATCAAATTCCTTTTTCACCGATTATCCTCCATTTATGTTTATACTCCGCGTTTTTCCGGATCCCATATAAATTTGTGTATCTGCAATTGAAAAACCACGTCCTTAAGCTCGGGGTCGGATATTATCATATCTATGACGTCCGACGGCTCGTATGCGCCGAACACCGTGCCGGCGTATATATGCGGCCGTTTCCCTTCGGGATAAAACGCGTTTATGCGCCGCACAACGTCCTTTGCTTTTTTTGCGTCCTCCCCGGAGCCTATAACAAGCTTCACAACGTCGCACGGGCGCAGGCTTTTGAAATTCCGCAAAAGCATTTTATCCTCCATGCCGCTCGACGGGAGCTTGTAGTCTATCGTAAAAAATATTTTGTCTTTATGCTTTACGCGCCCCGCAAATTCCGTTATATCGGCCGCGCCGTTCGTTTCGATATTCACCTCGCAGCCCGCTTCCGCAAGCATATCGCAAAGCTCCGGCGAATCCTTATGCAAAAGCGGTTCGCCGCCCGTGAGCGTTATGCGCCCGAAGCTCTTATCGGCCGCGTCAAACACTTCGCCGACGCTCATTTCCTTATAGCGGCACGGTTCTTCCTCGCCGAAAAGCGCGTACAATGTATCGCAGTATGAGCAGCGCAGATTGCAGCCGGCAAGACGTATAAACGATACGGTCCGGCCGACGCGCACGCCTTCGCCGTCTATGCTTGAAAATATTTCAACAACCTTCATAGCGTCCGTCATTCCCCGCTTTTCTCATAGCTTGCGATATTATCGAGGCTTTCCTGCACGTCAACGCGGTAGCAGTACGGCGCAAGCTCGTCGCATATATATTTTGCAAGATTTTCGGCTGTCGGGTTAAAGTCAGCGACTTCATTTATTACCTTATGGTCAAACTTGTCGATTATTTTTTTCTTGATATGCGTAAAATCCATTATCATGCCGTTTTCATCAAGCGTTTCGCTTTTGAGATATACGTCGATTATCCAGTTATGGCCGTGCAGATTTGTGCATTTCGATTCGTAACCGAGAGCAAGCTTGTGCGCGGCGCTTATTTCAAGACGTTTTTTTACTTTGTACATTTTTTCATCTCCATATATTCCTCGTAGCCCCTGCGCCTTAACGTACACGCTGGGCAATGGCCGCAGCCGTCGCCCGCAATGCCGTTATAGCACGTCAGCGTTTCGTTTTTTATAATATCAAGCACGCCGAGCCTGTCGGCAAGCTCCCACGTCTGCGCCTTTGTTATCCACATAAGCGGCGTGTGAATGACAAAATTGTAATCCATCGCAAGATTCAGCGTTACGTTTAACGATTTCACAAAAATATCGCGGCAGTCGGGATAGCCCGAAAAATCGGTTTCGCAAACTCCCGTTACAAGGTCGGTTATACCGTGCGTTTTTGCGTATATCGCCGCATACGTCAAAAACAGCATGTTCCTGCCCTCGACAAAAGTGTTCGGCGGCGCGCCCTCGGGCTTTGTTTCCTCAACGGGAATATCGCTGCGCGTCAGCGAATTTGCGCTCAGCTTGTTTATTATCGGCGTTTCTGCCACCTCGTATTTGACGCCCGCTTTTTTCGCAATTTTTTCGGCGCATTCAAGCTCGAGCTTATGGCGCTGGCCGTAGTCGAAGCCTATCGCCGAAACGTTTTCTTTCCCGAAGCGGTCGATTGCCCAAAACAAGCACGTTGTGCTGTCCTGCCCGCCGCTTAAAACAACAAGCGCTTTTCTTGTTTTCATTTTTATATCACACCTCCGCCGCCGAAAATAATCTCTCCTCGGCTATCCTCTCGTATTTTGTTCCCCTGCGGCCGTAGTTGGCAAACGGGTATATCGCTATTCCGCCGCGCGGCGTGAATATCCCTCTGACCTCAAGATATTTCGGGTCCATAAGCTTAACAAGGTCCTTCATGATTATATTTATACAGTCCTCATGGAAGTCGCCGCTGTTTCTGAAGCTGAACAGATACAGCTTCAGCGATTTCGATTCCACCATGCGTTTATCGGGAATGTAATTTATTATTATTTTCGCAAAATCGGGCTGCCCCGTTATCGGGCAGAGCGACGTAAATTCCGGGCAATTAAACGTTACCATGTAATCGTTATCGGGATGCTTGTTTACAAACGTTTCAAGCACCTCCGGCGAATACGTATCCGAATATTTTGTATTTTTGTTTCCGAGCAGCGTAAGGCCATCGCGCTCCGATTCCGTTCTTGGCATTTTTTGTCCTCCTGTTCGATAAGCTATTCCATAAGCCATTTCATTTTCTGCTTTGTTGCATGGCGCATTATGTTTTTTAATTCCTCCCTGTCGCCGTTTTCAACGGCAAGCCTTATTTTTTTAAGGCTCTGCTCCGTTTCGGCTATGCGTTTTGAGAGAGCGTCTTTGTTTTCGCAGAAAAGCTCGCTCCACATTTCCTCGTTTATTACGGCAACGCGCGTGCAGTCCCTCAGGCTTCCCGCGCTGAAAAACGTTGAACGCTCTATCATCGGGTTATCGCACAGCGCAACGGCAACAACGTGCATGAGCTGGCTCGTGTACGCAATTATTTCGTCATGCTCCGCGGGCGTTGTTGTAACAACGTGCGCACAGCCGATATATTCGGCAAGCTCGCGTATGAGCGCAACGCTCTCCGGCTTGTTTTTCCTTGTCGGCGTTATGAGAAACGATGCGCCCTCAAAAAGCGTGTCGGTGGAGCTTTGATAGCCGCCCACCTCGCGCCCCGCCATCGGATGCGCACCAACAAAGTCAACGCCCGGCGGCAGTATTTTTTCAAGCTCGCGCACCATATAGCCCTTTACGCCCGAAACGTCGGTTATAACCGCGCCGGGCTTTATATGCTCAAGATTGTTTCTGACAAATTCTATATTAAGCTCGGGATACAGGCAAAGGATTATCAGATCGGCATCGTCAAACACCTCCGCGGCGTTTACCGAGCCTTCGTCTATTGCACCGTCGTGCTTTGCAAGCAGCAGCGTATCGGCCGTTCTGTTGTACGCCGAAACGGTGCAGTTATGAAAGCCGCGAAGCCGCCTTGCAATCGATCCGCCTATAAGCCCCAATCCTATAACGGCAATTTTCATTACGTTCCTCCAATGCTGTTAAACAAAAGCCTGCGCTTCGTTTAAGTTATCCATATAATTATACCACAGAAAATCAAAAATGTGAATACCCGAACGGAAAGTTTTACGAAGAAAAAGAAAAATGCGAATATTTGTTTGACAAACGAACACAAATATGGTATTATATTTACGTGGGGGCTCCGCCCCCACACCCCCGCAGAGCGCCGCTTTTCAGATAAAGCGGGCGGATAACGATAATAAAGACAGGGAGATACATTATGTCAAGAATAACCGAAAAAGACCGTGAAATAATGGACTTCATATATAAATTCGGACGCAGAAACGGCTTCCCGCCGACGGTGCGCGAAATATGCGGCGCGGTTGGGCTTGCCTCAACGGCAACCGTTCATTCGCGTCTTAAAAAGCTCGAAAGAGAGGGCTTTATAGAACACGAGGATTCAAAAAACCGCTCGCTGCGGCTTGTGAATTACACTCCCGAGGAGGAGGTTGCGGACAGAAGCTCCGAAAGGTATCTCGACGTTCCCGTTTACGGCAAGGTTACGGCCGGGCTGCCGATAACGGCAATACAGGATAATTCCGAAACCTTCCCTCTGCCGATGAATTTCGTCGGGAACAAAAATATTTTTATGCTTAAGGTCAGCGGCGAATCGATGATAAACGCCGCAATACTCGACGGTGATTTTATAATCGTTGAGGAGCAGCCGACGGCGGAAAACGGCGACATAGTTGTCGCGCTCGTAAACGACGACGAAGCGACCGTCAAAACGTTTTACAAGGAAAAAGGCCATTTCAGGCTTCAGCCCGAAAACGATACGATGGACCCTATAATCGTTGACCAGGTAACGGTAATAGGCAAGGTTATAGGCGTATTCAGAATGCTCTGATTCACCGCATAAGCGGCGGGCAAAAGCCCGCCGCTTATTGTTTTATCAAGTTATAGGAAAAGAGGAGATAAGTCTTTTTTTATTAAATTTATTTTACGATAACCGCTTCTTCAACAACGTCCTTATAAAGCTTCAGGAACACCCTGTTGCCCTCGTCGTCATCGAATGCGCGTATATCGCCGGCGTCGGCAGCTTCAACGTTGTTTCTCGGGAGCGTTGTGTCAACAATATAAACCTTAACGTCCTCCGAAAGCGTATGATTTGCCTCGTCCTCGTCATCCACCGTAACGTTTATCGAATCGGTAAACTTCTTTGTGACCTTGCCGTATATTGTTTTGAGATTTTCAACAGGCTCCTCCGAAGCCTCGGTATCCTTTGTTTCAATATCAAAGAGCACTCTCACGCTTACGATCTCGCCCTTTGAATTTGTCTTGTACTGAATAAGGTCTCCGGCTTCGAGCTGCGCGTCGTCATCCTTCTCAAGCACCGTATCGTCCGCCGCGTAGAGCTTCTTTTCCTCGCCGTCAACAAGCGCCGTCAAAAGCTCCGTGCGTTCGCCGTCGGAATTTACGGCAGACGAAACCTGCTTAACAACCGCCAGCGGGCTGTCCGCATTCGCAACGAGCGCCGAATTTGTGAGCACTATAACTCTTGCCGTATAGCTCTCCGTCATGTCGTAAACGTGCGCGTCGTAGCTCTGTCCGTCCTCAAATACCGACTTATCGAGTATTTCATACTCCGTCGAATCGTTCGGTATCCCGAACACTATCGTCCGGCTGTCAACTCTTACGTTGCCGAGCTTTGAAAGGTCCGCATCGTATACGGCGTCGTCAAGCTTGTGGTTAAGCGTAAACTTATCCTTGTTCACCTTGCCTGTCGAGGAATTGTCAACGGCCGTGTTTATGCTTGTGAGCATACCGTCCGAATTTTCCTCAAACGTCACAAGCTGCTTCTTTGCCGCGCCGTCGGAAACGAGCGACGTCACGGCCGACGCTGCCGTTACCGTTGTGCCGTTAAAGCGTATTTTCGCGTTTGCGTTATACGTTTTTGTTTCGCCGTTTTTCGTGTACAGCTTAAACGAAGACACCTCCGTGCCGCTGTTTGTATACGCGTTCATAAGATAAGCGTAATTTGAGCTGAGCGCGGACGTTGTGTCGGCAGCCGCAATTCTGCCCGATGCGTCAAGATAGAACGTGCCCTTAACGCCGACCTCAAGCAGCTCCGTATAATTCTTCGCAATCTTATAACGCTCGCCGCCTATATAAACGCCCTCGTCGTCCTTTGACGTTATCGTGCCTTCAACGCTGTTTGACGATACCGTTATCGAATACAGCGACTTGTCCTCGCTCTCGTATACGGAAAGCACGTCAAACTCCCTAAGCTCGCTTATATTTATATCCTTGCCGCCCTTCTTCAGCGTAAAATCAACGCTGTCGTCAAGCTTGAGCGTGCCGCTGCCGTACTTATCCACTATCTTGTTTGAGGACGTTACGCTGTCAACAACGATATTCTTATACTCGTTTACAAAAACGATGTCGTATTTTGAATCCTTTGTTGTATCGAGCAGCACAATCGAGCCTTCCCTGTCGGAAAAATCAAGCTTGTCCTCGTTAAAATCTATTTTTCTGCCGTTGTATATCATAACGGCGTCGGCTGCTATCTCGGCAACGTTCTTCTGCGTTGTTGTTTCGCTTCTGAAATATTCTATCGCCTTGTTTTCACCGCGCGTAGTCACCTTGCTGAACAGCTCCGGCGTTATTTCAACCGTCGCGTTCTGACCGTTCCTGGGAACCGCAAGCGTTACAACCTCATCTCCCGAATTTGTCGTCTGAAGATAATACACAACGTTAAAGCCGAGCAGATTTGCAAAATCGCCGTCCGCCTTATAAAGCGACTTGTCTATTCTCACATATCCGTCCGAAGCGGCCTGCAGCCCGTCTATCGACGCACCGCCCGCCGACGTTATCTGACCCTCGAGCTTTTGAACCTTCAGCCTGTCCTTAAGCAGCGTCTTGTCGGTTATCTCATATTTCGAGTTCGGCCCGAAGCCCGTCTGCTCCATAAGATTTGCCTCAAGCGCATTTTCCGTCAGGAACGCAACGTTGCCTCTTGTGATGTCCTCGCCTGCCGACGCCTTTACGTTATCGGCAAGACCGGCAGCCGTGCCGGCCGTCATATAGCCGTTCGGGAAACCGCCCTTTGACTTTGCGGCCTCCTCGTAGCCCGTTGCACGGACAAATATCGTCATCGCCTCGGCGTACATTATGCTGTCGTCGGGACGGAAATTGCCGTCTCCGTCGCCCTTAAGCAGCCCCAGGCTCGTCGCAACGTTGATATAGCCGTTTGCCCAGTGGCTTGACGGCACGTCTTTAAAATTGCTTGCTCTCGAAGCCTTCGACGCCGCCGACTCCATGCCCATCGCATGAACGGCCATTTTTGCAACCTCGCTTCTTGTTATCGTGTCCTCAAGCCTGAACGTGCCGTTGTCGTCGCCCACCATTATTTTAAGGGCGTTGAGCACTCTTACGGGCTCCTCATAACGCGTACCTGCCACATCCGACGGCAGCGCCGCAAATGCGTTTACGCTTGCCGCAAACGCCGCTGCCGAAAGCACGGAACAAAGAACCTTCTTTAAATTCATAAAATGTCCTCCTTTTATCCTTCCCGGAAAGCGCGCCGATGCGGCTCTCCGGCGGGCCGCCGCCTTTGGCGTGGCCCCGAACCTTTTAGCCTCCGAGGTCTACATAACTCGCTTTTCGGTGTGTTATGTCGACCACGCTTGTAATGATACACGAGATTATGCGTTTTTTCAAGTAATAATTTTTGGAAATTCAAAAAGCTGTGATTTTATTTTATATAGAAGGAATGTGATTTTTTTAACGAAATAGCGGGAATGAAGGCTATATTTACATAGAAATCCTCGGTGCGGCGGCGCTCAGCGGGCGGCAATCGCCGAACAGACAACAGCCGCCTTATCCAAAGGCGGCTGTTCCCACAAAAATAAAATTATTTGACAATAAGACTCTCGCCCGTCATTTCAGCAGGCTTCTCAAGCCCCATGAGATCAAGCATCGTCGGGCAGAGATCGCATAATCTTCCGTCCTTGACCTTAACATCTCCCGCGCCGACAACGATCATCGGAACGCGGTTTGTTGTATGCGCCGTAAATACGGCCTTCGTTTCGGGATCGAACATACAGTCGGCATTGCCGTGGTCGGCTGTGATTATCACCTTGCCGCCCTTTGCAAGCACTGCATCGGTCGTTCTGCCGACGCACTCGTCAACGACCTGAACCGCCTGAACGGCCGCGTCGAACACGCCCGTGTGGCCAACCATATCGCAGTTTGCGTAATTTAATATTATAACGTCAAACTTATCCGAATTTATTGCGTCAACAACGGCGTCCGTCACCTCATACGCGCTCATTTCGGGCTTCATGTCGAACGTTTCAACGTCGGGCGATTTTATAAGTATTCTTTCCTCGCCCGGGAACTGTCTTTCCTCGCCGCCGTTAAAGAAGAAGGTAACGTGCGCGTACTTCTGCGTTTCGGCAATCCTGAGCTGCGTTAAGCCGAGCTTTGATATATACTCGCCGAACGTCATATGCAGCTGCTCCGGCGGATACGCAACGGTAACGTTCGGCATTTCCGCATCGTACTGTGCCATGCAGACGTAATGCGGCGCAAGATAACCGCTCTTTCTTTCAAAGCCCTTAAATTCGGGATCGACAAACGCCCTTGTTATCTGGCGCGCCCTGTCGGGACGGAAATTAAAGCATATAACGCTGTCGCCTTCTTTTACCATGCCGTTTTTGTCAACAACGGCAGGTATAACAAACTCGTCCGTCACGTCGTTCTTATACGAATTTTCAATTGCTTCAACGGGGTCGTTTTCGATTACGCCCTCGCCGAGAGTTATCGCATCGTATGCCTTTTCCACTCTGTCCCATGCGTTGTCGCGGTCCATTGCGTAAAAACGGCCCATTACCGTTGCAACGCTGCCGACTCCTATTTTATTCATTTCATCAACAAGCTCGCGCATAAATCCGGCTCCCGACGTCGGCGGCACATCTCTGCCGTCAAGGAAGCAATGAACGTAGACCTTATCGAGCCCGTGCTGCTTTGCCATTTTCAAAAGGCCGTAGAGGTGCTCGTTGTGCGAATGAACGCCGCCGTTTGACAAAAGCCCCATAAAGTGCAGCGCCGAATTATTCTTTTTGCAGTTTTCAACCGCATCGACAAGCACTTTATTTTTAAAGAACCCGCCGTCCTGTATATCCTTCGAGATTTTAACAAGCATCTGATAAACGACGCGACCCGCGCCGATATTTGTATGTCCAACCTCGCTGTTGCCCATCTGTCCGTCCGGCAGGCCCACGTCAAGGCCGCTTGCCGAAAGCTGCGAATTGGGGCACTCGGCAAAATATTTGTCAAGATTGGGCTTTTTTGCGGCAGCCACGGCATTGCCCTCGGTTGTTTTGTTAAGTCCGTAGCCGTCCATGATGATCAAAGCCATAGGCGCTTTGCTCATATGCTATCATTCCTTTCCCTGTTCTCTTTAAATTATTATCATAAGTGCCGTATATTCCTCTGTATCGGTAAGCTTAAGCACAAATTCGCCGCGCATAAAGAGCAGCTTGTTTATTTCGCCGTCGCTGTCCGCCGTTTTGCATTTTATCTCTATCGGCACGGCGCTGCTTATATAGGCGTTGCCCAAACGGCGCGCATACGTTATATTTATTTTCATCTCACCGTTTCGCACATCATCGTTGTTTCTCGGCGTGCCCGTGACCGTACCGTCAACTCTGAACGCACTGTGGTATTCGCCCATCGGGCATACGTAGCCCGTGCCCGTGCCCTGCATGATTATAAGCTGCGACGATCCGAAAAACCCGCCCAGCGCCTCAACCATGGGCGCTTCCATCGCCTTTGCGAGGATATACGCAAATTCGCCGCGCGTTATGTCGTCAGTGCCCGAAAAGCTCAGCTTCTCCGTAAGCCCCAGGTCGTTTGCGTAATACATATGGCCTGTCGGATAGCCGCCCATATCCTGTGCGAACATATCATAGCCGAGCGCGCGCACAATAAGCGTACACGCCTGCTCAAACGTTATATTGCTCTCCGGCATATACGTGCCGTCGCCCATACCCGCGATATGCCCGACGTCGGCGGCAGCCTGTATATAGCCCGACGCCCAATGCTCCGCACCGACGTCCGAAAACTCCGTTCCGCGCGGCGAATAGATTGTGCCGTCATACGAAAACGCCGTCATCATAAGCTTTGCCGCTTCGGCGCGCGTAACGTATTCGTTCGGGTTAAAATCGCCGTTTTCATCGCCCTCGACTATGCCGAGCACATTAAGCAGCAATATCTCCTGCTCAAAATTATAATTTTTTATATCATTGAGCCCCGCCGCGCCGGCAGCCGGCGAAAGGCAGAAAAAAGCCGTGAGCAGCGCCGAAAGCGCCGCTCCCAAAATTCTTTTTGTTTTCATAATTGCCGTTATGCTGCCGCGGTGATTATTTTGCCGCGGCCGTTATAACCGCAAAATCATCAGCCTTTAACGACGCGCCGCCGATAAGTCCGCCGTCGATGTTGGGCTTTGACAAAAGTCCAGCGCAGTTCTTTGCGTTCATCGAGCCGCCGTACTGTATCGTAACGGCTTTTGCCGTTTCATCGTCATAAAGCGACGCAAGTATATTTCTTATGCCGCCGCATACCTCCTCGGCCTGGTCGTCCGTTGCCGTCTTGCCCGTGCCGATTGCCCAGATGGGCTCATACGCAACAACAACCTTCTTTGCGTCGGCGGCGCTTATTCCCGCAAACGCCTTCTTTATCTGTATCGATATAAGATCCATCGTTATGCCGGCTTCTCTCTGCTCGAGCGACTCGCCGCAGCAGATGATGGGGACAAGACCCTTTTCAAGAGCCTTCTTTGCCTTCAGATTTACCGTTTCGTCCGTTTCGTTGTTATATTCACGTCTTTCGCTGTGGCCGATTATAACGTACTCAACGCCGAGGTCTGCAAGCATATCGGCGCTTACCTCGCCAGTGAACGCGCCCTTGTCCTCATAGTGAAGGTTTTCCGCGCCTATTTTAACGTGAGTGCCCTTTGCGGCTTCAACTGCCGGAGCAAGGCATACGTACGGCGTGCAGCAAACAACCTCGCACTCCGCGCCCTTTGTTGCTTCAACAACCGACTTTACAAAATCATACGTTTCCGAAGGAAGCTTATTCATCTTCCAGTTACCCGCGATAATATACTTTCCCATTTTTTATTCTCCTCAAAATTGATATATTGATATTTTATTTTATCCCGTCAAAAACCCTGAGCCATTCCCTTGCTATGAGCCCGTGGCCCGCGGCCGTGGGATGAACGCCGTCGCGCGTCCAGAACGAATCCTGCGTTTTTTTCGCCGCTTCGTCAAACACGTCGATAAGCGGTACATACGGCAGCCCGAATTTTTCCGCAACGCGCTTTGACGCGTCAACGCGCTTTTCAACCTCGGCACGGAATACGTCCCACTTTTCCTCGGTCGCTTCGCCCTTCAGCAAAAACGGGCTCAGTATTATTATTTTAATATCGGGCAGCGCCGCCTTTACCTCGTCTATAAGCATCGTGTAAAGCTTGAAATACTTATCCGCGTCAACTCCGTTTTGAATGTTAAGCTCATGCCATACGTCGTTTACGCCTATGAGCACGCTCATAATATCGGGCTTTAAATTTATTATGTCTTCCTTTATGCGCGCGTAAACGTCAACCACCCTGTTTCCGCTCACGCCGCGGTTTATACATTCATACTCGCCCGGGAACCGCATTCCCACGGCGGCAGCCGCAACGGTCGGATAGCCGCTGCCCGTAAAGCGGTTGTCCGTTCTCGAACGATCGGCGTCCGTTATCGAATCGCCCTGGAATAATATTGTTTTCATGTTTTTTTCTCCTGATCCGGCACCGCGGCGCGCAAAGTGCGCCGCTTCTTGTTTTAGGTTTAGGTTTTAGGTTTTTGCGGCGCGTACAACGCGCCGCATATTGTTTTTTTATGATTATTTGTCCGTCAATGCCGCTATACCCGGAAGCACCTTTCCTTCAAGGAATTCCATCGATGCGCCGCCGCCCGTTGAGATGTGGCTCATCTTGTCGCCGAGACCCGCCTGGTTTACCGCAGCAACGCTGTCGCCGCCGCCGATTATCGTTGTAGCGTCGATGTCGGCAAGAACCTTTGCTATTGCGTTTGTTCCCTTTGCGAAATTCGGCATTTCAAATACGCCCATCGGGCCGTTCCATACAACAGTCTTTGCGGTCTTTAACACCTCTGAGAAAAGCTCCACCGATTTGGGGCCTATGTCAAGACCCATCCAGCCGTCCTCTATATCGCCTTCAACAACCTTTGCGTCGGCGTCGTTTTTAAATTCCTTTGCAACAACCGTGTCTATCGGAAGCACGATCTTATCCTTGCCCTTTTCGAGCATCTTCTTTGCAAAATCTATATAATCCTCCTCAAGCAGCGAATCGCCCGTCTTTTTGCCCATTGCGGCCTCAAACGTGTATGCCATGCCGCCGCCTATTATAAGCTTGTCAACCTTATCGAGCAGGTTCTCTATTACGGAAATCTTCGACGATACCTTTGAGCCGCCGAGAACGGCAACGAGCGGTCTTACCGGGTCGTTTACGGCATTGCCCAAAAATTCTATTTCCTTCTGAATGAGATAGCCTGCCGCAGCCGGCTTTAATATCTCCGAAACGCCGACGTTTGAGCAGTGCGCTCTGTGAGCCGTTCCGAACGCATCGTTTACGAACAGGTCCGCAAGCGACGCCAATTCCTCCGAGAAATTCTTCTCGTTCTTTGTTTCTTCTTTTCTGTAGCGCGTATTCTGAAGCAGAACAACGTCGCCGTCCTTCATTGCCGCAACGGCAGCCTTGGCATTTTCGCCCACAACGTTGTCGTCAGCCGCAAAAACAACCTCCTTGCCGAGCTTTTCCGAAAGGCTCTTTGCAACAGGCGCAAGCGAAAGCGACGGTACGGGCTCTCCCTTGGGCTTGCCCATATGCGAGCAGAGAATTACCTTTGCGCCGTTTTCGATAAGATATTTTATCGTCGGGAGCGCGCCCACGATACGATTCTCGTCCGTGATGTTTCCTTCGGCGTCCAGGGGAACGTTAAAGTCGCATCTTACAAGAACTTTTTTACCTTTTACATCAATGTCCTCAACAGTTACTTTGTTGTACGTCATGCCAAAAAATCTCCTTTTTATTTTTCTTTCCGCTTGCGCGGCATTCCTAACTTATATTATATCTAAATTTTCTGAAATTTTCAATAGCAATCTGAATTTTCGTTAAAAATATGGCAAATTTATTTATATGTCTTATATCAGCGCCTGTTTTTTTGTTGTTTTTGTAATTACACGCCGTGCGGCGCGGAAAAAAATCAAAAAATTTTCAAAAATCCTCTGTACCAAACATCGTTTGTCTGGTATAATAGCTGATATAAAATAAATTCGTGAAAGGTATTTTGGCCATGACAAATTCGGACAATACGTTAAATCACACGCCGGCGGACAAAAAAGAGCGGTTCATCCTTGCCGGCGTTTGCCGCGGCCTGCGCGACACGCTTTCAGACACAACGGAGGAATCGATGAAGGAGCTTGAGGAGCTTGTTAAAACGGCGGGCGGCGAAGCGGCGGCGTCGGTTGTCCAAAACCGCGCCGAGCTTGAATCGGCAACGTATATGGGCGAAGGCAAGCTTGAGGAAATAAAAAACGCAATAGAAACGCTTGAAGCCGACAGCATAGTTTTTGACGACGAGCTCTCGCCGGTACAGCTCAGAAACATATCGGATATTTTGGGCATAAAAGTCCTTGACCGTTCAATGCTCATTCTCGACATTTTCGCAATGCGCGCAAAAACGAGCGAAGGTAAGCTCCAGGTCGAGCTTGCACAGCTCAAATACCGCCTGCCGCGCCTAAGGGGCTTCGGTACGGAAATGAGCCGCACCGGCGCCGGCATAGGCACGCGCGGCCCCGGCGAAACGCGCCTCGAAAGCGACAGACGCCATATAAGAAGGCGCATTGCGGCTCTTGAGGACGAAATAGAAAAATTAAAAAAACGGCGCGGTCTTTTGCGGTCGCGGCGCAAAAAGGACGGAGTTGTTACCGCGGCGCTCGTCGGCTACACAAACGCCGGCAAATCAACGCTTCTGAATACGCTGACGGACGCCGGAGTTTTTGCCGAGGACAAGCTTTTTGCAACGCTCGACCCAACGTCGCGCGGGATAACGCTCGGCGACAACCGCCGCATACTGCTTGTGGACACGGTCGGCTTCATACGCAAGCTCCCGCATAATCTGATAGAAGCGTTCAAGTCAACGCTCGAGGAAGCTGCCGAGGCCGATATTTTGCTGCACGTTATAGACGCGTCGTCACCCGTGGCACAGGAGCAGGTCGAAGTCGCCGAAGGCGTGCTTGATGAAATAGGCGCGTCGGGGAAGCCCACGATAGGCATTCTGAATAAATGCGATATTCTGCCCTATGAGCCCGTAATAAGCGGCAGCTTCGACGTTTCCGTTGCGATAAGCGCAAAGCGGCGCATAAACATAGACAGGCTTATAAAAGCGATAGAAGACACCGCACCCGGCAAAAAACGGCGCGTTACGGTGCTTTTGCCGTACAGCATGGGCGCGGAGGTGAGCGCGCTGCACGCTGACCAGAAAATACTCGATGAGGAATATACGCCCGACGGCACGCGCATCACGCTCCTTGCCGACAGCGCCGCGTATGAAAGGATAAGGGAATTTGTTGTTGAATGATCGCTTTTTAAACCGCTTCGGCAGCATATATTGAAAGAATATTGAAAGAACAAAAAACATAGGGCCGCTCGATTTTAGATGCGGGACGGACGAAACGCACCCGACGGTGTGTTAGCACCGCGCAAGATGGCGCGGACGACCGAAGGTCGGCTTTCGGCTTTGCCGAAAGTGCTGAAAAGTGTACTCCGAGGGTGATTTTTGTTCGCAGCAGCTGCCGCTTCAGGAAACGCATTGGGCTGCTCGATTTTAGATGCGGAACGGACGAAACGCACCCGACGGCGTGATTTGTTCACTCCGAGAGGTGTGTTTTGTTCGTAGATAAACAGCAAAGCTGTTTATCGATCTGCGCTAAAATCGACAGCCCAATTATATACTATTGAAGCCAGACGTCCTTGTATACCACGCCAAGGCGATATGCTTCCTCGTGCGACGAAACAGCCATATCGATATGGTAGCCCTTTATCGCACCGCCGCAGTCCTCGGCACGGCGCAGACCGTAGCCGTCTATGTATACCCAGCTTAAAGGCGGTATAACGCTCGGGTCAACGGCTATTGTCTGGCCGGGGATTATTTTGCCGGCATATGCGGTGTTGTTTCCCCAGCCGCCGTTGCAGATATTGCACGTGCAGTAATGAGTTATCATAAACCTACCAAGATATGTGCCGTTGTTTTCCGCAACGGGCGCATCCTCCGTAACCTCCTCGGTATACACGGTCTGTTCGACCGGCTCATGGACCGGTATTATCTGCATATTTGCCGGAACAACGGCAAACTGCGGAACGGATATTTTAACGGCCAGCTTTTCCTGATCCCAATCGACCTCAAGGCCGAATATGGAAACGGTGTCTCTCAGCGGCACCATCAGCGTTGTATCGTTTACGACCTCGGGGCAAACGGAAAGCGCTATTGTTTTGCCTATCGCTATTTCGTAGCCGTCAGTATCCTTAAAGATAAAGCGGAGCACCGCGTTTGTATCGCCGGCGGTGAGCGCGGCGGAAACGGCGGACGGCGTAACGTCAAGGCCGTAGCCGGATACTTTGCCTATAAGCTCCGAGGCGTACTGCTTTATCGGAGTTTCGGCGCCGTTTTCAATGTCAATCGTAAAGAGAGCCGTTTCGGTTGTCTGATCCCATTCAACCTCCATATCGGCCGAATCGGCAAGCGACCTTGCCGGGACGAACAGGATGTCGTCCCTCATAAACGGCTGAGCGCTCTCAAAGCTCATATATTCGCCGCTGTTTGATGCAACGGCGTTCATAAATACCGTAACGCCGGCGGCGTCTGCGGTAAGTCCCGATGTGAATGTTGTTACGGACAGCATCGCCGCAAAAAGCAGCGAAGCTGTTTTCTTAAAGCTTATCATTATGATTTTTTCCTCCCGGATTTCTTTCTTTTTCTCTCATTTCGCCGCCCTCCTCAGGGCTCGGCGCGATACCAAAAAAATTGATCTTCTGAGTTAGCCTATCATTCTTTCAGCCTGTTAAATAAAATGAGTTTTTTGCGCGGCTGCCCGCGCAAGCCTTTA
This sequence comes from Candidatus Ornithomonoglobus intestinigallinarum, assembly GCA_018715365.1. Taxonomy (GTDB): domain Bacteria; phylum Bacillota; class Clostridia; order UBA1381; family UBA1381; genus Ornithomonoglobus_A; species Ornithomonoglobus_A intestinigallinarum. Next base: position 32,908 of record DVLU01000039.1, read on the forward strand.
ATAGGTATATACGATTATGTCCATTACCGTCCCGTCAACGACTCTTGCAAGAGCATAATTATAGCCGTCGCGGTCAAGCTCTATAACGGAATCGTCCGTGCCGTACGCCTTATCCCACAAAGAGCTTGCTATTACCGAGCTTATGCCGGCAAGGCGTATCGGTTCTATACCCATCGTGTTATTCATATTGCACTTGTAGGCAATGACGTTTTCGGGCACGGTAAGCTCGATCGACTTGTTCGTGTCGCCCGTACCGTCAATAAGATACAGCGTTTCGCCGGCGCGTCTGCCGATAATGCCGAACGCATAATAATTGCCGCTGTTCGGCACGCTGCCGCCGAAGCTTAAGGGCTTCCAGCCGGAATAACCGCCGACAGCCGTTCCGTTTACCGTAAACAGCTCCTTAAAGCCGTCGCCGTAATCCTCCGAGCCGTTCACAATATCCGACGACGTCGGACGGAACAGCAGCGCCGCTTCCACTATCTCGCCGCTGAAGCTCTTGTTGAAATACACAACATCGCCGCGTCTTAATACCGACAAATCGCTGCCTATGAGCGAATTGTACGCATCGGGCGCCGAAACTATCGTAACGTCCGTGTCAAACCAATCTGAGCGTTCCTCGCCCTGGAACATGTAATCGATGGTGTAGCCCTGCTCCGAATCCCGAACGGTGCTCGCCGTCTGCTCGATTACCGAAAAAGCGTTTACTGCGTTTACCGTCTTTTCATAAACGTCGGGGAATATGTTCGGGTTATACGTCGACTGTGGCTTTGCCGTTGTGTCCGGCTCGTCTGCCGGGTCGGGCGTCGCCGTTGCCGAAGGGTCGGGCGTCGCTGTAGGTGAAGGCGCTGCCGTTGCCGAAGGCGTCGCTGTCGGAGAAGGCGTCGCCGAAGCGGCCGGGTCGCCGCCGCTTATATGTACCTCAAATATTTCGCCCGTCAAAACGCTGTACATTTTTAAATCATAGCCGAGTATGTCTTTTGAAAGCGTTACGGTGCCGTCCTCCGAAACGTCACAGCCCTGCGCATAAACGAGCTTTCCGTCATCGTCATAGCCCGTTATTACAACGCTGTCGCCTTCAACATCGTCTATGACCATATCCGTCCCGCTCATGGACGCGCCTATCCAAGGCTCTTCCATGCCCTGCTGTATCGGCGTCGGCGATACTTCACCGGCATTATTCTCGGCCGCGAACACTCCGATGCCGCATGATGCTATACATACTGCCGCAAGTGCCGCAATAAATTTCCTGTTCATTGGAACATTACCTCCTGTCCTTATACATTACCGGACGTATTTGTCCGTCAGTCCCTGTCAAGCTGCTCAAGCTTTGACAGGTAGTCCGCCGCGAACTGCTTTGCGCAGCGCGCGTTTTTCGATCCGTAATTCATCTGCCATATTACCGCCTGTTTTTCTATCTCCGGCGTTATCTCCACTCCGTGCTTTTTGAGCATTTCTCCCACGATATGCAGATATTCCTTTTGATTCGGCGACATGAACACAACCGATATGCCGAAGCGCTCCGAAAGCGACAGCGTTTCCTGCATCTGGTCGTTCACGTGAACCTCGCCGCCTTCACGGTCCGCCCAGTTCTCGCGTATGAGATGACGGCGGTTTGACGTGGCATAGATGAGCACGTTTTCACTCTGAGCCTGGAGCTGACCCTCCATGGCTATTTTCAAGGCACGGTATTCCGTTTCGTGTGTTTCAAATGTCAGGTCGTCAAGGAACAATATGTACTTATGCGGCCTGTGCCTTAAAACCTCCATAAGCTCGGGTATTTTTGCTATACTGCTCTTGGGCACCTCTATGAGCCTGAGCCCTTTGTCAGCAAACATTGTGAGCAGCGCTTTTACGGACGACGATTTTCCCGTTCCTCTGTCGCCGAAAAGCAGGACGTTGTTTGCGCGCTTGCCCGCAACAAGCGCGGCGGTATTGTCGATAAGCACCTTTTTCTGATGCTCAAGACCTATAAGGTCGTCGAAGGAAATGCTGTCCGTGCGCCGTATACCGCAAAGCTCTCCGTCAAATTTGAACGCATTGTACCTGGCAAGAACTCCGCTTCCGAGAGTGCGGTAATGGCGTATAAGGCCTTCAAGCAGCTCCTGTGCGCTCTGCGCCTCCGTAAGGGAGCGTATCGACTCTTTATACGACGTGCAAAAACCCGTTTCGTTTCCCGAGGGCGAATACTTCATGTGCGCCGAACAGAAAAGCTTGTCGTATATGCGCTCGATATCGAGCAGCGCAAGCCTGTGCAAATCATCGCCGACGGCCGCGCCCGACTGCGCAAGCTCCGAAAGGATATTTACGTCGTTCGCCAAAAGCGACGCCATATATTCCTTTATACCGCTGTCGGTGAGCCCCTCCCTTTCCGCAAACCGCACGACGCTGCCGAGCACTCTTGTATTGTCCTTTTTAAGAATGCCTTGCACACATTCGTCCTTTCCGATGTTGTTGAAAATAAGCAGGTCCACCTGTAAGCCCTCCGTTCCGCCGCGTGCGCGGCTTTTTGTTTATTGCCCTTCGGATATTGTCCTTATCCTCCATTATACCATAAAGATTACAGGATTGCAACATGATTATTACAAATATCATTAACATTCTGTAATATTTCCGTAAACTTGTTTACATAAAACCGTGATGATTGATAAAAATACATAAAAAAAATTGAGTTTGCCTATTGCTAAACGCGGTATTTTCTTATATAATTATATATATTCAAAACACTATTAAGGAGAAGAGCTTATGGATGAAACAAAAATAGCCATAGAAAACGGCAAAACCGCGCTCGGGATAGAGTTCGGTTCAACGCGCATAAAGGCGGTGCTTGTTGACGAACGGAACCGTCCGATCGCCTCCGGCAGCCACGACTGGGAGAACCGTTACGAAAACGGCGTATGGACATATTCGGAGGAGGATATAATAACGGGGCTTCAAAGCTGCTATGCCTCGCTTGCCGGCGACGTTAAGGAAAAATACGGCGTCACGCTGACGGCAACGGGTGCGCTGGGCATAAGCGCGATGATGCACGGCTATATGGCGTTCGACAAAAGCGGGAAGCTGCTTGTCCCGTTCAGGACATGGCGGAACACGATGACGGAGGAGGCGTCGGAGGCGCTGACAAAGCTTTTTTCGTTCCATATACCGCAGCGCTGGAGCATAGCGCATTTGTATCAGGCGATATTAAACGGCGAGGAGCACGTTAAGGACATCGATTTTATAACGACTCTCGACGGTTACATACACCGCCTGCTCACGGGCAGGAAAACGCTCGGCATAGGCGAAGCGTCGGGAATGTTCCCGATAGACAGCGAAAAAAAGGATTACGAGCAAAGCATGATAGATATGTTCGACGAGCTTGTTTCGCCGCTCGGCCTGCCGTGGAAGCTGAGAGACATACTGCCCGAGGTGCTCGTTGCGGGCGACAGCGCCGGAACGCTCACCGAGGACGGCGCAAGGCTGCTTGACCCGAGCGGCAATTTAAAGGCCGGCATTCCGCTCTGCCCGTCCGAGGGCGACGCCGGAACGGGAATGACGGCAACAAACAGCGTTGCCGTAAGAACAGGCAACGTGTCGGCGGGAACGTCGGTGTTTGCGATGGTAGTGCTTGAGCGCGGGCTTTCAAAGGCGTATGACGCGATAGACCTTGTCACAACGCCGACCGGCGAGCCCGTTGCAATGGTCCACTGCAACAACTGCACGTCGGACCTTAACGCGTGGGTCAATATTTTCCGCGAATTTGCCGAAGCTGCGGGAATTGAAATAAGCACGCCCAAGCTATACGACCTGCTCTACTTCAAGTCACTTGAGGGCGACGCCGACTGCGGCGGACTGCTTTCATACTGCTATCTTTCGGGAGAGCACACAACAGGCTTTGAGGAGGGCCGCCCGCTTTTGGCGCGCACTCCCGAATCGAAATTCAACCTTGCAAACCTGATGCGCGCGCATCTCTACACGTCCTTGGGCGCGCTGAAGCTCGGCATGGATATATTGCTGAAAGAAGAAAATGTACGTCTTGACAGGATGTTCGGCCACGGCGGACTGTTCAAAACAAAGGACGTGGGGCAAAAATACATGGCGGCGGCAATAGACGCACCCGTTTCGCTTATGGAAACGGCGGGCGAAGGCGGCGCATGGGGAATTGCCATTTTGGCGTCTTATATGATAAACAAAAAGGACGGCCAGCCGCTGCATGATTTCCTTGAAAAGGAAGTATTCAACGGCAGCAGCGCCTATACGCTCGAGCCCGACCCCAAGGACGCCGCAGGCTTCAATGAATTCGCAAAACGCTATAAAGACGGGCTGCCGATAGAGCGCGCGGCCGTCGATTACTTAAAGTGATACGCATATCGAAAGGAGAACACGTCAATGCTTGAAGAACTCAAAAAACAGGTATGGGAGGCAAACCTGAAGCTTCCCGAATACGGTCTTGTAACGTTCACATGGGGAAACGTTTCGGGAATAGACAGGGAAAAAGGGCTTTTTGTAATAAAGCCATCCGGCGTTGAATACGATAAGCTGCGTCCGGAGGACATGGTTGTTATAGACATGGACGGCAATAAAATCGAAGGCGATTACAACCCGTCGTCCGACACGCCCACGCACCTTGAATTATACAAAGCGTTCCCCGAATGCGGCGGCATTGTTCACACACATTCGTCATGGGCAACATCGTTTGCGCAGGCATGTATGCCGATACCGGCGTTCGGCACAACGCACGCCGACTATTTCTACGGCGAGATTCCGGCAACGCGCCTTATGACAAAAGAGGAAATCGAGGGCGACTACGAAAAGAACACGGGGCTTGTAATAATCGAAACGTTTAAAGACAAAGACCCGGCGGCGGTGCCCGGCGTACTCGTTTCAAACCACGGCCCGTTCGCATGGGGCACGGACGCGTCAAACGCCGTCCACAACGCCGTTGTGCTAGATGAGGTCGCAAAAATGGCATACCGCGCAATGACGCTCAATCCCGGCCTGCCGCCCATATCACAGACAATACTCGATAAGCATTATTTGAGAAAGCACGGCGCAAACGCCTATTACGGACAAGCAAAAAAGTGATAGGCGCTACCGGCGGCGGTGACGTTCGGGAAAATATATAACAATTATTATGAAGCAAATAACAATATCAAAAAACGACAGCGGCCGGCGTCTTGATAAATTCCTTTCAAAATTTATGCCGCGGCTGCCGAAATCGATGCTGTATAAATCACTGCGCAAAAACTGCGTCCGTGTAAACGGCAAACACGTAAAAGACGGCGCGTATATGCTCCGCGAGGGCGACGCGCTGTCGCTCTATTTCCGCGACGAATTTTTCGAAAAGGAACAGCGCACGGTACGCACCGGCGCGCCGCTTGACGTCGTTTACGAGGACGACAATATAATAATAGTAAACAAGCCGCGCGGCCTTGTTGTCCACGACGACGACAAAGGCACGAAAGATACTCTTATAGCGCGCGTTCTCGGCTATCTTTACGAGCACGGCAGCTATGATCCCGAGCGGGAGCAGTCGTTTGTGCCCGCGCTTTGCAACAGGCTTGACAGAAACACCGAAGGCCTTGTTATAGCCGCCAAAAACGCCGCAGCGCTGCGGACGGTAAACGAAAAAATAAGATCGCGGGAAATAAAAAAATATTATATCTGCATAACCGAGGGCGTTCCGCAAAAAAAGAGCGGCACGCTTGTTTCCTATCTTTCGCGCCTGGAAAAGCGCGTAACCGTTTCGGACACGGAATGTGAAAACGGAAAGGAAATCCGCACAAAATACAAGCTGCTGCAAACCGACGGCAGCCGCTCCCTGCTTGAAATAGAGCTGCTCACGGGACGCACGCACCAAATCCGCGCCCAGCTCGCATCGATCGGCTGCCCTCTCGAGGGCGACGCAAAATACGGCGCAAAAAATACGGACGTGCCGTACAGGCTGTGCAGCTTCAAGCTTGTGTTTGATTTTTCGTCCGACGCGGGCGTCTTGAATTACCTGCGCGGCAAAACAGTCGAAATAGCCGGCGGCATAAAGCTTTAAAAAATCATTGCCGCCGCCCGATAAAAAGCGTTTGATAAAGAAACGGAGTTTTTTTATGATACCCGAAATCAACAAGGAATACGAAACGGAGGTAACGGGCGTTTCGTCCGACGGCCGCGGCATAGGCCGTATAAGCGGCATGACTGTTTTTATCTCGGGCGGAGTGCCCGGTGATACGGCGCGCGTTATTGTAACAAGCGTAAAAAAACGTTTTGCGGAGGGCGCCGTATTATCGCTTCTCAGTCCGTCGCCGCACCGTCGGACGCCGCAATGTCCGTGCGCCGGCCGCTGCGGCGGCTGCCAAACGTCACATATGAGCCGCGAGCTTGAGCTTGCATCAAAATCTGACAGGGTGACGCAGGCGCTGAAGCGCATAGGCGGCTTTGATATTTCGGAACCTGTACCCATAAGCAGCGGCGCGCCGCAGCGCTGCCGAAACAAGGCGGTATATAAAATAAGCTTTGAAAACGGCGCGCCCGTCTGCGGCTTTTTCGAAAACAAAAGCCATACCGTTGCCGCCGCCGATGACTGCCTTCTGTGCGGCGTTTATGATAAAGACGTAAAAAACGCGCTGCTGTCGTATATCCGGGAAACGGGCTGCCGAAATATTTCGGAGCTTTTTATCAGGCGCAGCTCAAACGGCGCTCAAACAATGCTCGCCCTACGCATATCCGGCGCCCTGCCGTCCGTTCCGAGGCTTGTGAGTCTTTTGACGGCGGCCGACAAAAGCGTCGTTTCGGTAATACTTGACGCACACGGCAAATGCGAAACGGTATTCGGGCAAAGCTTAATTACCGACACGCTTTTGGGGCTTGAATTCAAAATTTCCCACAAAAGCTTTTTTCAGGTAAATCACGAAATGACGGAGCGTCTTTACGCACAGGTGCTTGAATATGCGGCGCTTACGGGAAGCGAGCGCGTGCTTGATATTTACTGCGGCATAGGCACAATATCGCTTTGCGCGGCGAGGTCGGCAAAATCGGTAACGGGAGTTGAGATTGTCCCCGACGCCGTTTTAAACGCACGCGAAAACGCAGCGGCGAACGGCATTGAAAATGCGGTGTTTTTTGCCGACAGCGCGGAAAATATTGTGCCGAAGCTTATCGATGCCGGCGAACGCCCGGACGTTGTGATACTCGACCCGCCGAGAAAAGGCTCGGACGGCGCAACGCTCGGAGCGGTATTAAAAGCCGAACCGAAGCGGATAGTTTATGTTTCGTGCGACCCCGCAACGCTTGCACGCGACCTGAAGCTCCTCTCCGGCGGCGGCTATTCCCTCACCTCCGCCCGCGCATACGATATGTTCCCCCGCACCATGCACGTCGAGACGGTATGTTTGATGTCGCGTATATGTAGCGGTGAGTAAATCATCAATATACAATATATTGTGGGAGGTATGTTCTTAACGCAAAAAACAGCCTACTTATCATCAGAGGTTGTAGATATTGAAAGTAGGCTATTAGTGCTTGGATTTATATTATTAATCGTTAATTATTGGCATATATGCGGTTAACCTAAATAGGCCATTTTTATCATTTTGAATTTTGAAATTTATAATTTCAATATCATGATAGGCCTCTTTTAGAATTAATGAAGAAAACGTACATATCGCTATGTATAGTTGATGTTCAGACAGCGCGGGGTATTTAAAATTATATACTCTTCTATATACCATATATTGACTATCCAAGTTTGAATAAAATATATCCCTTTTTGCAAGGTGAAAATCCAAGCTATTTTTATATGGTTCATTATTTACCCTTTCTGAATATTGCGTTAGCTTGTGGTATAAATTTGAAATTTGTGTAGCTTTGGAAGCATAAATCGAAATATATATTTTTGACATATACAAGACCTCCTTCGTTTGGTGATATATTAACTCTGAAGCCTTAATATATCAACTGTATATGAAGAAAGTTATCAATTAGTTATCATTTGGATAGAAGAAGGTGAAAATATGAATTCAAAAATCTGGTATATCCCTGCAAGGAACGACCGCTTGGAAAAGAAAGTAGGTATTTATTGCAGAGTAAGTACAGCTGAAAAAGAGCAACTGTACAGCCTTGCTGAACAGATATCAGCATTGACAAGAGCAGTTGCCAATGTAAGTCAATGGCGATTAGCGGATGTATTTATAGATATTGCTTCTGCAAAGGGCGATATTCCCCGGCGTGAATTTGAACGATTGATGAAAGAATGCGAGGCTCACAATATCTCTGTTGTTTTGACAAAGAGTATTAGTCGCTTTGGAAGGGATACAGTAGAAACTTTAACAGCAATCAATAAGTTGAAAGCTGCGGGGGTAAGAGTCATATTTGAGCAGGAAAATCTGGATACGGACGAAGTTGACAGTGATTTAATGATTTCGGTCATGGAATCCTTGGCTCAGGCTGAAAATGAAAGTCGAAGTGAAAATATACGAATGGGGCTTGCGATGAGGGCGGCCAATGGAACCTCCGGATTGTATAAGCGAAAACTGTATGGCTATACAAAGAATATAAATGGTGAGCTTGTTATTGATGAAGAGCAGGCAAAAAATGTACGAGATATATTCCGTTGGTACCTTGACGGTGCAAGTGTTCTGGGTATTATTAAAAAGCTCTATGATGCTGGCGTTCTTTCTCCTACCGGTAAGGAAAAGTGGAATAAAAGAACCATTGAAACAATGCTTTCAAATGAAAAATATACTGGCACTGTTACACTCTTGGATTCTGCCACGCAGGAATATGAGTATCAGATGAAAGAGTGTATTCCGCCCATAATTACAGAAAGTGAATTTCGGGCAGTACAGGAAGAAAAGAAAAATCGAAGCAACATCGTTACCGATGATGAAGGCACGCATCGCAGTAGTAAAAAATATAGTTCTAAGAAAAAGAAGCAATAGAAATTTACATGGTATAAGGTGGATTATTAAAGTGAGTAGTGCAGATTTATTAGATTTAAAAGTAAAACATAAAGTTTTTGGAATAGGTGTCATAACAGGGGTTTCAGGTAATTATCTGACCATCAAGTTTGCGGCAAAGGAATCAAAGTTTGTATATCCAGACGCCTTTGAAAAGTTTATAGTGGCTGATGATGCGTCAATACAAGCTAAGATTGTGGAAGAAATCAATAATGCAAAACTTGCTGCTGAAGAACAGCGTCAAGCAGCAGAGGCCGCTCGTAAGGCTGAAGAAGAACGTCGGAAAGCAGAGAGACAAGTTGCGCCTATAAAAAGAAACAGGAGAAATATTGAAGATGGTTTTGGCCCAGATTACAATGTGAGACATTTAGCAAAACAGCCTATTCTCACCTATCAACAGGTAGAAGAACAATTTGGAATTAAGATTTCTGGTTTTGGCCGAGGAATTAACAGAACCCCGTCAACAGTAGTGCTCATTTCTTCTGTTGACAAAAAGAATACTGGCTTTGTATATCATGACCATTGGACCCATGACGGCGATTATATGTATTCTGGTGAAGGAAAAACCGGCGACCAGCAGATGACTCTTGGCAACAAAGCAATTGTAGACGCAGAGCGTGATGGAAAAACAATACACTTATTTGTTAAGTTCTCACCACAAGAATATTACTATCAAGGCGTATTCTCTTTGGTGGATTATACATATGAAGATGACAAAGATGAGTCTGGGAATGTTCGTAAAGAGTACAAATTCAGATTAAGAAAGAAATCGGTAGAGGAATAATGTGATGAAGACAATAAAAGTAGTGGCGGCGGTCATCTGCGATTCTTTAGAAAATACAACTAAGATTTTTGCCACTGCCAGAGGGTATGGTGAATTCAAGGGGAAATGGGAATTCCCTGGAGGAAAGCTTGAAGCCGGAGAAACATCGCAGCAAGCTCTAATAAGAGAAATTCAAGAGGAACTTGATGTAAAAATAGAAGTTGGTGAATTGATTGATACCATTGAGTATGATTACCCAAATTTCCATTTAAGTATGGATTGTTTCTTGTGTGTTGTGGTAGATGGAGAAATTATTCTCAAGGAAGCAGAAGCTGCAAGATGGCTTGGTAAATACGAATTGTATAGCGTTGATTGGCTGCCGGCTGATATAGCGCTAATTGAAAAATTACAGAATAGCCTACTAATGTGAGACATCAGATTTGACATCGGTATTCTATAGGGCGTGTGGAAAAGCCTGTTAAATCAACGTTTCTTGGCGTTTTTGGACTTGTTTCCGAAATAGCCTAAAAATTACATGTGGAGACAATAGTGTTGCTACAACGCCGAGATACATAGAAATCCTTGAATTTAAGCACTTTGCGAAGCATACGGTGTTTAATTTGGAAGGTGAAAAATATCGAAATAAAGAGATAAAAAATTACATAATCGTAAAAGTAGCAATTGATATGGTGTGTGGGAACACAAGAAAATAATCAATATTATATCTGTTTAATCAAAAAGAGATGCCTTATTTTGAGCATCTCTTTTTCTATATATAGGAGAAAAACTATGAAATGCTTGCTGAAATATCGCTGGGTAAAGCTAATGCGCTCGCATCTTCCTCAGGGCAAGGGCGTAATGGGCGCATGGGCGCGTCTGGCTTCCCGCGCTGCGTTTCGTAAAGGGAATGCCTCCTATTGCGGTTATAAAAACCCTGTACCGCCGGGCATGTGGTCCGGCGGTATCGTTGGACTGAAAAGCATTCTTGGCGTCAGGACACGGAAACAGGCGTTAGAAACAATGGATACGCTGTCACGGCTTGGGTATATCAAATACGAGCTGGATCCACACACGAAAAAGCTGACCTATCTCATAACAGACTGGGTCGTGGAATGCTCAGGCGAGGAATACGCGGAAGGAAACGTATACGCTATAGACGGCTACGGCTTCCTCTGCCTTCCCCGCAGCATTACACAGCGGCTTTCAGATAATAAATACATATTCGATGAATCGGACGCATGGCTTGATCTGTGGTGCCGCACGGTATACATGGACAAACGCAATGCGTTTTCTTTTTTGGCGCCGGCTGTCCAGTATGAAAACTGCGGCGCCGTACTGAC
>DVLU01000040.1 GCA_018715365.1 Candidatus Ornithomonoglobus intestinigallinarum
ACCTTGACAAATTCGTCGAAGTCGGTTATAATATAAATTGCTTAATATTCTTTAAAAATTAGTTTTCTGTAAGGTAAAACTTGTTGATATGTAGTCCCGAGCTTAAGCCGGAGCTGTCTTTTCACGATTGCTCTTTGTGATTACATCGCGGCGGTATTACCTGCATACCGTGTCTGTGACAGGGTTATGGAAAGCAATCAATAAGACGCCCCGTGGCAGGTTTGGGAAATCCTAAAAGAATGGGGTGTATTGATATAACAGCAATTATCATAACTATCTGCGTGGCAGTTGTTGCGTGCGCCGCAGTCGGCTTTGCAGCTTTCAGAGCCGGCGAGGAGCATAGGAAAAAGGCTGCCGAAACGCTTTTGGGCAGTGCAGAGGAACAGGCAAAGTCTATTGTTTCCGACGCCGAAAGAGCCGCCGAAGCAAAAAAACGCGAGCGTGTGCTTGAGGCAAAAGAGGAAATACAAAAACTCAGGTCCGATCTTGACAAGGAAACAAAGGAGCGCAGAAATGAGCTCAGCCGTCAGGAGCGCAGGATCAATCAAAAAGAGGAAACATTAGATAAAAAGACGGATACTTTAGAGAGAAAGGAACAGTCCCTGACATCCAAACTGAGATCTCTCGAAAAAAAGGAACAAGAAATAAACGAACTTAGAAACAAGCAAACGGCGGAGCTTGAAAGAATATCGGGCATGACACGCGAGGAGGCGCGCGAGATACTGCTTAAAGACATCGAAGCGCACACCCGCCGCGAAGCCGCCGTTATGGTTAAAGAAATTGAGCAAGAGGCACGCGAAACGGCTGAAAAGAAAGCAAAAAACATTGTTGCGCTTTCTATCCAGAAGGTGGCAGCCGATCACGTTGCGGAAACGACCGTTTCCGTTGTAAACCTTCCCAACGATGATATGAAGGGAAGGATAATCGGCCGCGAGGGCCGCAACATAAGAACGCTTGAAACGCTGACGGGCGTCGATCTTATAATCGACGATACGCCCGAGGCAGTGGTTGTGTCGAGCTTTGACCCGATCCGCCGCGAAATTGCCAAAACGGCGCTCGAGAAGCTTATTGTTGACGGAAGGATACATCCCGCGCGCATAGAAGAAACGGTTGAAAAATCCCGCAAAGAGGTTGAAGCGATAATAAAGCAGGAGGGCGAGAACGCGTCGTTTGAAACAGGCGTACACGGACTTCATCCCGAGCTTATTAAGCTTCTTGGCAAACTGAAATACAGAACAAGCTACGGTCAGAATGTTTTGAAGCACAGCATTGAGGTATCGCACCTTGCCGGAGTTATGGCGGGTGAGCTTGGCGCAGACATTGCAACGGCAAAGCGCGCCGGGCTGCTCCATGATATAGGCAAAGCCGTTGACCATGAGGTTGAGGGCTCGCATGTTACCATAGGAGCGGACATAGCAAAGAAATACCGCGAGAACAAAGAGGTCATTCACGCTATCATGGCGCACCACGGCGACGTGGAGCCGCAGACGATAGTGGCATCGCTTGTTCAGGCGGCCGATGCGATAAGCGCCGCAAGACCGGGCGCAAGACGCGAAAATCTCGAAACGTACATCAAACGTCTGCAGAAGCTTGAGGAGATCGCAAACGAATTCGACGGCGTTGAAAAATCATACGCCATCCAAGCCGGACGCGAAATCAGAATTATGATTAAGCCTCAGGTTATCAACGATGACGGAATGGTCATGGTTGCAAAAGATATTGTTAAGCGTATAGAAAACGAGCTTGAATATCCGGGTCAGATCAAAGTAAGTCTTATCCGTGAAACGAGAGCCGTTGATTACGCGAAATAATACAAGTAAAAAATTTGGAACGGTTACAGTTTGAAAACCGCTGCATACCGGGCCGCGCTGCGCTAAAGGCAGCGCGCAGGGTGCTTTGGTTTAGCTTCTACCCAAGCTGTGGTTGTTCCTTTTTTTATGCCGAAAAGTATTGATATTATCGGAAAAATCATGTATAATATATAATATGAGATTTGCCGAACGCGGAAAAGGGAGAAAAACTATGCGTATATTGGGAATAGATTACGGCGACGCGCGCGTCGGCGTTGCGGTGAGCGACGCGCTGGGCATGATGGCAAGCGGCGTCGGCACAATAAAAAACACGGGAAGAAAAACGCTTTTTTCGGAGCTTGAAAAGATAATCGGCGAGTATAAGCCGGAAACCGTGGTTATAGGACTTCCGAAAAACATGGACGGCACCGAGGGCTTCCGCGTTGACGAAACAAAAAAGTTTGCCGATGATCTGAAAAAAATATTTAACGGAACGATTGTATTTGAGGACGAACGCCTTACAACTGTCGGCGCGTCAAGATATTTAAATACGACAAACACACGCGGCAAAAAGCGCAGGGCCGTTATAGACACCGTTTCCGCGTGTCTTATACTTGAGCAGTATCTTGCGAAAAAGCATTGATTTTTACATATATTTTTCATTTCAAGCTTGCGGATTTTACAGCACGGTGATAAAATGAAAGCGTATATGTGCAGGCATATAACGCAGCTTATCTGTTAATGGTGCCGGAAGGAGAGTATATATTTATGGAAGACAGAAGAACATATGAGCTGAGGGATTGCTTCAGGAACAGGGAGCTTTCGTGGCTCCAGTTTAACGAGCGCGTGCTTGAGGAGGCGGCGGATATATCGGTGCCGCTTTGCGAACGCCTTACGTTTGAGTCTATATTCATGAGCAATCTCGATGAATTTTTTATGGTAAGAGTGGGGACTCTTCACGACCATATGCTCATGGACGCGGAGGAGCGCGAGAACAAAACAAATATGACGAGCCGCGAGCAGATAAACGCCATATTAAAGCGCACGCGTGAGCTTATGGCAAGAAAAGACAGGGTGTATGAATCGATAATGTCCGAGATAAGCGGCTACGGCGTTGAGCTTATCGATTTTTCGAGCATTTCGGACGAGGATGCGCAGTATTTGAGAAAATATTTTATAAACGAAATAATGCCGCTGATTTCGCCGCAGGTAATAGGCAAGCGCCAGCCGTTCCCATTTTTGCAGAACAAGAAGATATATGCGCTTGTTGCGCTTGAAACGAAGAACATGAACGCAAAGCTCGGTATAATCCCGTGCAGCGGCGTGTTTGACAGGCTGATTCCGGTGCCTTCGGATAAGAACCGCTTTATGCTTGCGGAGGAACTCATACTTCATTTTGCGTCGGATATTTTTGACCGCTATAAGGTCACAAGCAAAACGCTTGTAAGAATCATAAGAAACGCCGATATAGACGCCGACGAAGCGATAGACGAGGAAGCGACCGATTACCGCGAGGCTATGGAGGATATAATAAGAAAACGCAAAAAGCTGTGCCCCGTGCGCATGGATATAACGCGCGAAATTCCGGCAGGCGTGCGCAAATCCTTCTGCGAGCATCTCGGTCTTACGGATAAGGAAATATTTATTTCGCATGCGCCGCTCGATTTATCGTTTGTATTTGATGTGCAGGATAAGCTGCGCGCGCATAAGGAGCTGTTTTATAAGCCGCTCACGCCGCAGAAATCACCTATGGTTGACGAAAATCGCAGCATGATAGAGCAGATTTCGGAGCGCGATATACTGCTTTCGTATCCTTATGAGAGCATGAAGCCGTTCCTGAGGCTTTTGAGGGAGGCCGGCGAGGATGAGAACGTTGTTTCGATAAAGATGACGCTTTACCGTGTTGCGAGATATTCCCAGGTCATAGAAGCGCTTATAAACGCGGCCGAAAACGGAAAAGAAGTTGTTGTGCTTGTTGAGTTGAAGGCGCGTTTTGACGAGGAAAACAATATCGAATGGTCGCGCCGCCTTGAAAATGCGGGCTGCCGCATAATCTACGGGCTTGACAGATTAAAAGTACATTCGAAGCTTTGCCTCATAACGCGCAAGGAGGACAATAAAGTAAGCTGCATAACGCAGATAGGCACGGGCAATTACAACGAGAAAACGGCAAAGCAGTATACCGATTATTCGCTTATGACGTCGTCCGTTGAAATAGGCATGGAGGCTCTGCGCGTATTTAACGAGCTTGCAATGGGCCAGGTGATGGAGCATACGGAGCATCTGCTTGTTGCGCCAAAATGCCTGCAAAATAAAGTCCTTGATATGATAGACGATGAAATAAGCTTTGCGAAATTGGGAGAACCGGCATACGTCGGCGCAAAGCTCAATTCGCTTACCGACAGGACGATAATGAAAAAGCTTATAGAAGCATCGCAGGCGGGCGTTAAGATAGAGCTTATTGTGCGCGGCATATGCTGCCTTGTGCCGGGGATACCGGGATATACCGAAAATATAAAAATAATAAGCATAGTGGGGCGTTTTCTCGAGCATTCGCGAGTGTACATTTTCGGCACAGAGGAGCGCGAAAGGATGTATATTTCATCGGCCGACTTTATGACGAGAAACACATTAAAGCGCGTTGAGGTCGGAGTGCCCATATACGACGAGATGACTCGCATACGCATAAACGAGATGTTCTCGATAATGCTTCAGGATAACGTAAAAGCGCGGATACAAGGCCCCGACGGTATATACAGAAAGCAGAAAACGGACGGTGAGCCGCTGAATTCCCAGGAATATTTTTATGCCCAGGCATATGAAAACGCAAACAAAAAGCTGATATAATGCTTTTTAAAATAAATGAGATAACAAGAAACCAATCGGAAGGGATGATTCAACTTTGAAAAGAGTAGGTATTTTAACGAGCGGCGGCGACTGCCAGGGGCTGAACGCCGCAATACGCGCCGTTGCCAAGGCGCTGTATGAAGCGCTCGGGGATGACGTTGAAATTTACGGTATAAAAAACGGTTACGGCGGGCTTATCTACGGCGATTACCAAAAGATGAAGAAAAACAACTTCTCGGGAATTTTAACGATAGGCGGAACAATTCTCGGCACGTCGCGCCAGCCGTTTAAGCAGATGCGCGTGATAGACGAGAAAAACGGCATAGACAAGGTCAAGGCGATGAAGGAAAATTACAAGAAAATGGGTCTTGACTGCCTTGTTGTTCTCGGCGGCAACGGTACGCATAAGAGCGCGAATATGCTCAGCCAGGAGGGGCTTAACGTTGTGTCGCTGCCGAAAACAATAGACAACGACATCTACGGTACGGAAATGACGTTCGGCTTCCAGAGCGCCTGCGATATCGCAACGGAGGTTATAGACTGCATCCATTCAACGGCAACGTCGCACAGGCGCGTGTTTATAGTTGAGGTTATGGGCCATAAGGTCGGCTGGCTTAATCTCCATGCCGGCATAGCGGGCGGCGCCGACGTTATACTTATCCCGGAAATACCGTATGACGTTGAAAAGGTTGCCGAGGTTATAACAAGACGAGAGGCGCAGGGCAAGGGCTTTACCATAATTGCCGCGGCAGAGGGTGCGATCTCAAAGGAAGAAGCGGCAATGAAGAAAAAGGAATTCAAAGCCCACAGAGCGTCGCTCGGCTATCCGTCGGTAGCGTACAAGCTTGCCGATGATTTAAGGGAGCAGACTCATTACGAAATAAGAGTTGCCGTGCCCGGTCATTTCCAAAGGGGAGGAAGCCCGTGCGCATACGACAGGGTGCTGTGCACGCGCCTCGGCGCGGCTGCGGCAAAGCTTATCCTTGAAGAAAATTACGGCAACATGGTGGCCGTTCAGAGCGGGATGATTGTGCCCGTGCCGTTAAGCGTTGTTGCGGGCAAATTAAAGACGGTTCCCGTGGACGGGGAGCTTGTTCGGAGCGCAAGGGATATTGGTATAAGCTTCGGTGATTAAAATTGTGCAAAACGCCTATTTATTTATTTTATAAATTATGATATTATATAAATAGTATCTAATGAATCCGGGCAGCCGGAGAGGTGAAAAGCTCCGGCTGCTTAAAATGAATAAAAGAGAGGTGTCGGCATATGAAAAAATACCCGGTTATAACAATAAGCCGCGAATACGGCAGCGGCGGCCATGAAGTTGCGGAGCTTTTGGCAAAAAAGCTTGAAATACCGCTTTACGACAACGAGCTTATAATAGAAGCGGCAAAGGAGAGCGGCTATTCCGAGGAAGCGTTCGAGGATGCGGAACAGTCGTGGTCAACGATTTTGGGCTTCAGATTCGACACGATGTCGGAATACGGCGTATATGAAATGCCGCTGCAGGATAAACTGTATCTGATTCAGTCCATGACAATGAAAAAGATAGCAAAGCGCGGGCCCGCCGTAATAGTCGGACGCTGTTCGGACCATGTTTTAAAGGGCGTTGTTCCGACGATAAATATTTTTATCCAGTCCGATTCCGAGCACAGGATAAAGCGCATAATGGAGCGCACCGAGCTTAACTATGAAAAAGCGGAATCAAAAATGAAGCGCATGGATAAATGCCGCGCATCATATTATAAAATGAATACCGATCAAAAATGGGGCGACAGGAAAAACTACGACCTCATAATAAACAGCGCATGGGGCACCGAAAAAACGGCTGAGCTGCTTGCGGCGTTTGTTGAAGCATACAGCGAATAATACAGAATAACAAGGCTGCCGCCTTCAGTGCTTTTGAAGCTGATAGCGGCAGCTTTTGCGTTGCCCGGTGCGGACGGTGATGTTAATCGCATAAAAAAACAGCAGGCCGTCCGCCTGCTGTGGTACGCCATCGGGGGCTCGAACCCCGGACACCCTGATTAAGAGTCAGGTGCTCTACCAACTGAGCTAATAGCGCGTATGAAGCTTTAAGCGCGCCCGAAGCATAACGCTCCGGGCAGCTTGTTTGTGGTACGCCATCGGGGGCTCGAACCCCGGACACCCTGATTAAGAGTCAGGTGCTCTACCAACTGAGCTAATAGCGCATACACATAAAACAGCGGCATTTGCCGCAATCACAAAAAATATAATACCACATTTAAGCCGGTTTGTCAATAGTTTTTTTGAAAAAGTTTTAAAAGTTTTAAAAAATCTTAAAACCGCATGACGGCGGTCATAAATGCCGATAAGTATATCATGTAGCGGTATTTATGCGCGCCGGCGCGGCGGACGCCGAAAATATAAAACAAAAAATCCGAGCCGGAAAGCTCGGATTTTTAAATTGGTGACCCGTAAGGGAATCGAACCCTTGTTGCCGCCGTGAGAGGGCGGAGTCTTAACCGCTTGACCAACGGGCCGTGCAACGAATATATATTACCACATACAAAACGCTTTGTCAAGTGATTTTTTAAAAAAAGTTAAAAAAAATTTGTACATTTTTAAAGCCCCTGTTTTGTTGACAATCACCTCTTTTTATGCTATAATCAGTCTATGTGCAGACACACGAATCAATTTGTAATGTTTTAGGGTAGAATTTTATCAACAATTATCCTTTAAAACAATTTTTTGGAGGGATATTAAACATGGAAGAAACCAAAGCTAATATAAGTCCTGCGGCCCTTAAGCAGGCGGCGGAAAGTGCGGCAACGGAAAGTCAATTTTCGATTATTGACATAATAAATATGATGCTGACTTTCTGGTGGCTTATTGCCATACTGGCAATTCTCGGCGGCGGCGGGACGTATGCTTATTCAAAGCTCACATCGGTGCCGCAGTATGAGTCGTCGGGCACGCTGTATATAGATACGCAGAAAGAGTCAAAGACGGACGACGTAAACGCGAGCGGACTTCAGAGCGCGATAACACTTCTGCCCACGTATATAGAGGTGCTCCGCAGCGAGCCGTTCCTTGAAACGGTAAGCGACGGCGTGGACAACAAATACAGCGCGTCATCGATACTTGACATGGCGTCGTTTACGGCCGTTGAGGAAACGAACCTTATAACGGTTTCGGTAAGCGCCGCAGACCCCCATGATGCGTACCTTGTTGCAAGAAGCATAATAAGCAACGCCCCGGCGCGTATTGCGCAGATTTTCGAGGGCGGTTCGGTAAAGGTTATAGAATACCCGAAGGAAGCCACGTCGGCCGCATCGGATAACGCATTCCGCCTGGGCATTATCGGTTTTATTGCCGGAGCGGCCATTGCAATGCTTATAATATTCCTTATCAATTTGTTTGATACAAGAGTAAAGAGCTCCGAGGAGCTTACGAACAGATACGGCCTGCCGATACTCGGCGAGATACCGAATCTTATAGATGTGTGATGTGTGAGGTGCTGACCGATGGCTGAAAATAATAACAACAACAATAATCAAACGAACGGCGCCGCGCCTCCGAAGCGCGGCCTGTTCGGCAAAAAACTGACGAAGCAGGAATGGAAGCAGGTATCGCTTAAAAGAAACCAGATGGCTATTTTAAACAGGCAGACGCCGTTTGTAATACGCGAGGCCTATAAAATAGCAAGAACAAATATTATATTTTCTGTTTCCGGCTCAGGCAGCGACGACTGCAAAATAATAGCGCTTACAAGCGCAAACCCCGGCGAAGGTAAAACAACGTCGGCGCTTAATCTTGCGATAACGTTTGCGCAGACGGGTGCAAAGGTACTTATTGTGGACGGCGATCTGAGAAAGCCGAGAATACATCAGTACCTGGGCGTTGTAAAAACGGACGGCCTGTCAACGATACTTTCAAATCAAAAGACGTTTGACGAGGTTGTGTACAGGGATATACGCGACGGCCTCGACTGCCTTGCTTCGGGCTCGATACCGCCCAATCCCGCGGAGCTGCTTGCGTCCGATGCGATGAAGCAGCTGCTTGATATGCTTAAAACGCGCTACGATTACGTATTTATCGATACTCCGCCCGTAACCGTCGTTACGGATGCGGCGGCGCTGTCATCAAGCGTAAACGGTCTTGTTGTCGTTGTCCGCGAGGGCTTCACAAACCATGAGAGCGTTGAGCACGCATTAAACCTTTTAAAGATAGCGAAGGCAAAAATACTCGGCTTCTTTGTAAACGACATTGATCCGGCGTCGGCAAATTACGGTGCGTACCGCAAATCCTACGGCAGAAGCTACGGCTATAAATACGGCTTCGGCTACAGATACAATTACGGCTACAACTACGGCTATAAATATAATTACAATTACAGCTACGGTAAAAATTATGCTTATCACTACGGCGACAAGCCGGAAATGACTGACGAAACATCAGGCGGAGCGAATTTTACCGCCGGCGAAACCGCCCCGGATATGAATACGGATATGAATACGGAAACGAAAATCGAGAAGGAGTAGAGGCGCCTTGAAAAAGAAAATATCATTATGTATAATATGCTGCGCCTTGCTTATGTCTGTTATGTCGGGCTGCGCCAATTACGAGGACGTTACGGCGGAGCTTGACAGCGTGACCGTAACGAATACGCTTCCGACAGTCCCGGAAACGGCAAGCTACAAATATCTTGATGAAATAGACGACCTTGTTTACGAGCAGCAGATAAACGCCTGCACAATGTATGCCGATTCATACAACAAGACGTATTATCAGCAGTTTGAGGACGGAGAGAGGAAAAGCGATAAAATCGCCAGCATATGCTCCGAAAAGCGCAAGGAGATAAACACCGAGATAGAAGTGGCGTATGCCGTAAACATATACAGGCTGCTTCAGGACGTTACGGACTGTTCAAACCCCGATGCGTATGTTGTGAAAACACATAACGACGTGCTTGATTTTTATGATATATATTATCGATACGAATCCGGCGACGATCCGCAGCAGACGCTTGTCGATATACTTCTCCAGTACAGCGAACAGGCAAACGTGCTTGCGTTTACGTTTATGCGTGAAAACGACACGCGCGTGTTCCGGGCCGCTCTTGCAAAGATAGAGGACAACGCCGCAGCGGAAGAAGATTTCAGATATTACGTTAATGAAAACAATAATATAATAACGGCGTTAAACGACGTATACGGCGGCGTTCCGGCGGAGTATGCGGACAAGATGTCGGAGCTTAATACCGAGCTTGCCGAAAAGCTGCTTATGTCGCTTGAGAACATAACGGAGGAGGAGCGCATGACGCTGCTTGAGCAGCTTTATCCGCCTTCACCGTCGCCCTCGCCCACGGCAGTGCCAACGCCGCAGCCGTCAGCAGCGGCCGCAACGGCGGGACCGCTTGCAACGCGCATACCGTCAACATCGAAACCTACCGCAACGCGAAAGCCCGCGGCAACATCGGCGCCGACGCTGCGCCCCGTGCCCACGGCGGTGCCTGCGCCCGATCCCGATCCTACGGCAGCGCCAACACCGGCGCCCACGCCGTATGAGCCTATTTTCGGTATTGACGAAGATATGCCGGAGAGCGATGAGGGAGAGCTTTCATACGAATTTAATTAAAATACGTCCAGCCCGAAGCGGCGGGACGGCGCGGGGCGGATGCAGCATAAGTGCATACGCCCCGTTTTTATTTTGATGTTAAAGGGAGGTCTAAACGGAAATGAATAAAGAAAAAAGCCGTGCGGCGTTTGCCGAGGCAAAAAAATATATACCCGGCGGCGTAAATTCGCCTGTGCGGGCGTTTGCAAACGTCGGCTCCGAGCCGCTTTTTATAAAAAAGGCAAAGGGCTCAAAAATTTACGATACAGACGGGAACGAGTTTATAGATTATGTGGGCTCATGGGGGCCGATGATTCTCGGCCACGCGTTTTCGGGCGTTGTTAATGCAATAAAGTCGGCGGCGGAGCGTTCGCCGTCGTTCGGCGCGCCGACGGAGCTTGAAACGGAGGTCGCAAGGCTCATTTGCGAAACGGCGCATATAGACAAAGTGCGGATGGTAAATTCCGGCACGGAAGCCACGATGTCTGCCATACGTCTTGCCCGCGGATACACGCGCCGCGATATGATAATAAAATTCGAAGGCTGCTATCACGGCCACAGCGATTCGCTGCTCATAAAAGCCGGCAGCGGCGCGCTTACGTTCGGCACGGCTTCGTCTGCCGGCGTTCCGGCCGATACGGCGCGCCATACGCTTGTTTTGCCGTATAACGATATTGACGCCGTAAACGGCGCGTTTAAGCAATTCGGCGAGGAAATTGCCGCGGTAATAGTCGAGCCCGTTGCGGGGAATATGGGCGTTGTTCCGCCCAAAAACGGCTTTCTGCATGAGCTCAGGCGCCTTACGGGCGAGTACGGTGCGGTGCTTATAATCGACGAGGTGATGACGGGCTTCCGTGTTTCGCCGTCCGGCGCGTGCGGATTGTACGGGATAGACGCGGATATTGTAACGTTCGGGAAAATAATAGGCGGAGGGCTGCCTGTAGGCGCATACGGCGGCAAGCGTGAAATAATGGATTTTGTTTCGCCGGACGGTCCCGTGTATCAGGCGGGGACGCTGTCGGGGAACCCGATTGCCATGGCGGCCGGAGCGGCGCAGCTGTCATATTTAAAGGATAATCCGTGGATATACGATAAAATAGAAGGCCGCGCCGCAGCGCTTGAAAAAGGACTGCGCGATGCGGCGGCCGAAGCCGGCGTTGACGTTTGCATAAATCGCGTCGCTTCCATGCTCAGCATATTTTTTACAAAAAACGAAGTTACGGATTTTAAAACGGCGTCCTCATCGGACGAAGGGAAATTCAAAAAATATTTTCTTGCAATGCTCGATAACGGTATATACCTTGCGCCGTCGCAGTTCGAGTCGGTATTTTTGAGCCTTGCCCATTCGGACGAGGATATTGAAAAAACAATAACAGCCGCAAAAAAGGCTTTTTCTCTGCTTTAACGCACGCTTTAAGCTGCCGCTGCGCAAGGCGGCTGTTGTCTGTTACACGGAAGGTTCACCGCAGCAGGGTGATTTTTGAGAGTAACAGACAACAGTTGCCGCGCCGGATACGGATTTTTCCGGGCGCTTCCGGTTACGGCAGCTCTATTTCCTCCAAATCCTTGGCCGGCAGCTTAACCGTCGAATCTTTCACAAACTTCTTGACCGCCTGCGTTCCCTGTGCAACCGGAATATTTGTTCCCGCTCCGGCAACGCAGCCGCCCGGACATGCCATGCCCTCTATAAGGCATCCGTCTTTTTTGCCCGCTTTGGCCAAAAGCAGCATCTTCTGGCAGTCGGATAAGCCCTCGGCGTGCTCGATATAAACGTCAACGTCGGGATAATATTCGTTTATGCACTGCTCTATTGCCGACGCAACGCCGGTTGCAACGGCATAGCCGCGTCCCGCGCCTGTAGCGTCGTGCACGGGCACTTCTTTATCGTACGTTGCAAAATCAATGCCCTTTGCTTCAAACATTGCGGCAAGCTCCTCAAACGTAATAACAAAATCAACGTCGCTTCGCACGGAACGTCTTGACGCTTCAAGCTTCTTTGACGCGCACGGACCTACGAACACCACTCTTGCGTTCGGGCGCTTCTGCTTTATGCTTCTTGCCGTCGCAACCATAGGCGTCAGCGCATTTGAAACCGTATCCACCATATCCGGCAGCGTGTGCTTTGCAAGCATGGACCATGACGGGCAGCACGACGTGAGCAAAAACGGCAGATCGCCCGTTGTGACCTTGTCAACGTAATGGTGAGCTTCCGTTATTGCGCCTATGTCGGCGCCCAGAGCGACCTCGTAAACCTCGGCAAAGCCCAGATCAAGCAGCGCGGCCTTTATCTTCCACAGCCTTACGTCCTTTCCGAACTGGCCGATTATGGCGGGAGCAACGGCGGCAACAACCTCGTCGCCCTTTTTTATTGCCTGTATAAGCTGGAATATCTGCGATTTGTCGGCAATTGCGCCGAACGGGCAGCTTACCATGCACTGGCCGCACGAAACGCATTTTTCGTTGTTTATTACGGCTCTGCCCTGCTCGTCGCTCTCTATTGCGTTCACGCCGCACGCCGACGCGCACGGACGCATCTTTTTGGTTATCGCATCATACGGGCATATCGCCTTGCACTTGCCGCATTTTATACATTTATCGCGGTCAATGAACGATTTCCCGTTCACCATCGATATTGCGCCTTTCGGACATACCTCGATGCACGGGTGCGCTATGCAGCCGTGACACTGGTTTGTGACCTCGTAAACGTTGTGCTCGCACATATCGCATGCCGACGGGATAACCTGCATAAGCGGCGGCTCGTAATACTTGTCCGAAATATTGCTTGCGCTGAGGCCGCTCGTAACGTGCACCGGCTTGTTCTCCGGCCGTAGCGAAAGCCCCATTGCAAGACGGACCCTCTCCGCGGCTATTGCGCGCTCGCGGTATATGCTGTCGCGGTACAGCGGCACGTCGCCCGGCGTTATCTTGTAGGGGATGGCTTCTATATCGTCGTTTATGTTATCCGATTCAAATGCTACGCGCGCCACCTCCCTGAATACTGCTCTCCTGATTTTTGTGATAGGCGTTTCAATTCCTCTCATTACGTCATCTCCGTTCCGTGTTGAATTATGTTAATATATAAGACTGTAAAAAATCACAGTGATTTTTTCACTTTTGTAAGCGTCTTTGTCCGCCGTCCGGGATACAGCCGTTCGGACGCTACCCCGAAGCGCTCGTATATGCCGCTGAGGTCCGCAAGGCCGTTTTCGTTAAGTATTCTGTTAAGCACCATTGCGCAGGCGTATGCGTCGTCATAGGCATGATGATGCGAAAACGAAATGCCGAGCTCCTCGCACAGCCTGTTCAGGCGATGGCTTTCAAGCTCCGGATATGCCTTGCGCGACAGCTTCACCGTGCAAAGGCAGCGGCAGGTTGGGTATTCTATACCGAAGTAATCGAGTGTTGCGCAAAGCGCCGTTATATCGAACGCTGTATTGTGGGCAATGACTGTCCCGCCCTCAAGATATGGGCGTATAACTGGCCAGTATTTGTCAAATGTCGGCTTATACATAACAGCCTCCGGCGTTATGCCGTGTATTTTTATATTGAAATCGGTAAATTCAAACGGCACTGGCTTTATAAGAAATTCGCGGCGCTCCGTTATAAGCCCGCTTTTTACGACGCATATCCCCATGCTGCATATGCTCGTGTAGCGTGAGCTTGCGGTTTCAAAATCTATTGCCGTAAAATCCATATAAACAAATCCTTTCAAACCGAATACGCGAATACGCAAAATGCGTTAAGACCGAAGCGGCGTGACGGGGCGCACCGCTTATTTGCCGCAGCAAACAAATACTTTCAACCAAATATTATACACTAAAAAACACGTGCTGTCAATATTGACAAGGCACAAAAAATATGCTACAATCTATGACAGAAAAAGAACCGGAGGAAGAAAACAAATGCTTATAGGTATCATCGGCGCGATGAACGCCGAGATAAACGGATTAAAGGCCGTTATGAAAAACTGCACCGCGGAAAAAATAAGCTCTGTCGAGTATTGCCGCGGCGTGATAGGCGTCACGGAATGTATAGCTGCCGTCGCGGGTGTGGGCAAGGTGAACGCCGCAGTGTGCGCGCAGACGATGCTGCTCAAATATAAGCCCGATATGATAATAAATATAGGCGTTGCCGGCGGGCTTGACGCGGAGCTCGGCACCGGCGACATTGCCGTTGCCGACAGCGTTGTCGAGCACGATATGGACACAACGCCGACAGGCGAGCCGGCAGGGTATATAGATGGGCTTGAACGCGTTTACATAGAATGTGACAGGGAGCTTTCGGACAGGCTGTACAATGCGGCGCTCAGCATAGGCGGACTTAAAGTAAAGCGCGGCGTTATAGCGTCGGGCGATCAATTTATAGCGTCGGAAGAGCAGAGGAACAGGATAATAGATACGTTCGGCGCAATAGCCGCCGAAATGGAGGGCGCAAGCATAGGCCATGTATGCGCAATGTCGGGCGTGCCCTTCGGCGTGCTGCGCGCAATATCGGACGGCGCAAACGGCGACAGTCCGAAGAATTTTCTTGAATTTACAGAGCAGGCCGCAAAAAATTCGATAGATATTATTTTAAAGCTCACGGAGGGTTAAAATGAACGCTGCAATAAAAAATATAAAAAGTTTTCTTGTTGACCACACAAAGCTTGCCGAGGGAATATATATATCGCGTACCGACGGCGACTGCATAACGTACGATCTTCGCTTTTGCCGCCCGAATACGGGCATACTGCTCGAAAACGCGGCTATCCACACAACGGAGCATATGCTTGCGACGTTTCTCAGGAATTCCGAAATAGCGGACAGCGTTGTTTATTTCGGGCCGATGGGCTGTCAAACCGGCTTTTATCTTATAGTCAGGGACTGCGTTTCGCCGCAGAAAACGCTCGAGGTGCTGAAGGAATGTCTTGTGCGCGTTATGGAGCACGAGGGCGCGGTGTTCGGCGCCTCCGAAAAGGAATGCGGGAATTACAGGAATCTTGATTTAAATCTTGCGAAAAAATCCTGCGGCGCGTATTTGAGCGTTATAGAGGGTATGGATTGCGTGAGGACATATGAGGAGATTTAAAATTGTCATAAAGAAAAAAGAACCGGGTTTATTTCCCGGCTCTTTTTTTCTTTCCCGTTCCGTCCTTTTCGTATGAGAATCTGTCAACGGCCTCAATGAAAAAGAATTTTTTTGTTCCCGCATAATAGCCTATGAAAGCTGCGGCGGGCGGCATTGCGATAAACAAGGCAACCGAATACCATGTTATATGCCCCTGCGACATACCCATTATTCCGAAATAGGGGAAGGTCCAGACGCTGAATATCATATTTATGCATATGGCAAACCAGTTTGTGAGCGAGCCGCCCGTGCCGAATGCGCTCCAGACAGCCTTGTATATGAAAAACAGCAGCAGCGTTGAAGCGCTTATCACAGTGCCGAGCATTGCGCCTTTGGGCAGGCTCTTTTTAAGCGAGGTATACGGCTTGCAGTCCTGAATCGCAAACTTGTGGGCAAACGTGTATATAAAGCCGCCGTTTACGATGATAAACACGCAGGATAATACCTCTTTCCAGACAGGCTTGTCAACAAACCACCAAAATGCCACAGATATAAACAGTATCGATACGGCGCTTGCCATCAGCTGTACAAAAAGCATATAAAAAAGCTGGTACGTAACCGTCATTTTTATTCCTTCACGCATAAATAAGCTCCTTTCGCGCAAAGCGCGCGTTTTAGATTTTTAAAAGTCTTTCGGCCGCGGCTTTTCCGGCGGCATAGCCCGAGGACCACGCCCATTGAAGATTATAGCCGCCGCAGTCGCCGTCAATATCGAGCACCTCGCCGCACGCGTATATGCCGCCTGCCAGCTTTGACTCAAGCGTCAGAGCGTCGAATTCCGACGTCAGCGCGCCGCCGCGCGTGACCTGCGCGTTATTCCAGGACATTGTACCCGTTATTGCAAAGCGGCGGTTTTTTATAAGCGATGCGATTTTTTGTATTTCCTCCGCGGTAAGGCTGCCGGCGGTACGCGAAAGCGGCGATATTCCGGTGGCCTTTATAAGCTGCTGGCCCACCTTTTTTGAAATAATTCCCGAGGTGAATGACTCAAGCGTTGTTGCGGGGCAGTTTTCTGCTTTTTCTGACAATATTTTAAACACATCGCCGACAGTATATTCCGGCATAAGGTCGAGCGAAATGTGGCTTGAAGTGCCTATATACGACGACAGATAAAATACCGGCGGGCCGGAAAGGCCGTAATCGGTAAAAAGTATTTCGCCCGTTTCCGACACATTCCCGACGGATGCCCGCGCAATAACCTTTATGCCCTTGAGCCCCTTAACGCTCTCAGGCTCCGTTTTTATCTGCACAAGCGACGGCGAAAGCTCCGTTACCGTATGCCCGAACTTCCGCAGCAGCGCATAGCCGCCGCCCTTTGAGCCCGACGACGGCGCGGCTTTCCCGCCTGTCGCAATTATGACCTGCGCCGCCTTTTCGCGGCCGCCGCCGTAGGAAACGAGCATAAAGCCGTCCTTCTTTTTTATTATATCCTTTACCTCAAAGCCGGTGACGACCGGTATTTCAAGGTATTTCACGCGCTCTCTCAACGCGTCGAGCACAGACGACGCCGTGCCGCAGTACGGATATACCTTGCCGTTCTCCTCAACGCGCGCAAGCACGCCTATCCGCTCAAAAAACTTTAAGGTTTCGTCAACCCACATCATTGACGCGGCGCCGCGTATAAACGATACGTCGCGACCGTGGTAATGCGTCTCCGACGCGTGTGTATTCGTAAGATTGCAGCGCCCGTTGCCGGTTGACAAAATCTTTTTGCCGACGCGCTCGTTTGCTTCAAATATGACAACGTCGGCGCCGTGCTCCTTTGACGATATTGCAGCCAAAAGCCCCGATGCGCCGCCGCCTATTACTGCCGTTCGTTTCATAATATCGATTATACCTTATATTGATTATATACTGATTATACTTTGCTGAAAGGGCTGCGATTTCAGCGCAGACCGCTAAACAGCTTTGCTGTTTACCTACGAACAAAACGCACCACTCGGAGTGAACTTTTCAGCACTTTCGGCAAAGCCGAAAGCCGACCTTCGGTCGTCCGTGCCATCTTGCACGGTGCCAACACGCCGTCTGGTGCGTTTTGTCCGTTCTGCATCTAAAATCGAGCAGTCCTATGCGATTCTTAAAGCGACAGCCCTTTCGCATATAATTTTAATATTTAATATTATTCTTCTTCGATAATTATAAGCTTTGCCGAATATGCGCCGTTTGAGATCGTGCAGCGTGTATCGACAACGTCGCCCACCTTAATGTTCGAAACCGTGCGCGAAACGCCCTTTGACGTAACAACCGTAGTTGCGCTGTTTGAGCAGAATATTGTTTCCGCAACGTCCGAGCCCTCTGTAAGGACCTTTATGAATCCGAACGACGTATTAACGCTCGTTACCGTTCCGGCTATTCTGCCCTCCGAAGCAGCCGCGCCGCTTGAAACTATCTTTGTGATAGCTCCCGATTCCGTCGTTATCGAAACGGAGTCGCCTACTCTGAAGTCGTAAAGCGAGCCTTCCTCGCCGTTTATCGTTATGGAAACGTCGTTGGGTATAACAAATTCCATATCCTCGCCGTTTACTCTCACAACCATTGACGGCTCCTGCGAAATGCTCAGGGACTGTATTACGCCCTGGTACGAGCGTGTTGACGATGTTGCCGAAATGCTTACTATTTCGCCGTATTCAAGCTCTATTTCGTTTATCGAATCGCCGGGGTAGAGCGCCGACATGCTTGACGACTTACCGTTCTTTCTTACCGTGACGTCATCGGATACCGGATAGGTCATGCCGTCGTATTCCTTGTTTGTATGCGATATTGTAAGCGTAAGCGTGTCGTCGATATTTACCGACACAACCTTGCCGCCCTCAATCACCTGTGTCTTTTCCTGACCGATTACGTTTACAACAAGCCCGTTTTCAAGCTCGAGAGTTATAACGTCGCCCGTTGAGAAGCTGCGGAGCGTTGCCGGCGAGCCCTCGTAGGTCACGCTGAGATCTTCGGCGCAGGTGTAGCGTTTGGTGCTTGTTGAGCCGTTCGGTATCATGCGTATCTCGGTGCCCGAGCCCGAGAGCTGATAGCCCTGATAGCGGCCCGTTACCGTTTCGTCGGGCTCTGACGACGTAGCGTCAACGAGCACAACAACGCCGTTTGAAAGCGTAACGTTTACGTTTACGTTCGTTATCATGTCGTCAAGCTGCGTGGCAATTCCCTGCACCTTAAACTGAGTGCTGTCGGTATATTCGTAATCCGTTACGGTGCCGTCCGTATCCCTTACCGAGATCAGCTTGCTGTCGGTGTCTATTTCCGTAAGCTTACCCTCTATGTATTCGTATTCCGTTGCGTCAACGACTCTTGCGAGCATCGTTGCCATCTGGCTCCTGAGAACGGGTGAGAGCGGCTCAAACTTGTTGCCGTCCATACCTGTCATAATGCCCTCTTTTGTTACGTAGTTTACGTACTGCATGGCATTTCTCGGTATGTCGTTTACGTCAACGTATTCAAGGTCTATCGCAACCTCATCCATTGCTTCCTCTTCGCCGCCCATTGCCTTTGTTATGATTATTGCCGCTTCATAACGCTGCATCGGCTGGTCTTTAACGTCTTTTATGTATGTGTCAAGATCGCTCTTTGAAAGCGCGCCCTTGTAGAGCATATAAACAAGCTCGTCCTGACCCCATGTAAGACGGTAATCCTTAAGGAGATCGTCGTATGTATCGTGCGCCTGGCGGAGGATTTCCGCGTTTGCTTCGTCAGACGAGCCCATAGCCCTTGCAAAAAGCGCAATACACTCAAGCTTTGTTATGTTCTGGTCGGGCTTGAACGTGCCGTCCTCATAGCCCGTTATGTAGCCCATATCTGCCATTTTTTCGATATTGTCTCTTGCCCAGTCGTATTTTGTGTCGTCAAGATCGCTGAACATTCCGGCCGCGAATGATGAAACCGACATCGATGCTGCTGCGGCGGAGGCTGCAATAATGCTTATAATTTTTTTCATTTTATCCTATTCCTTTCATGCGTTTTATCCGGTTTGTGACATGATGCGGCTGGCGGCGTAAAAGCCCCGGACACAGCCGCCGCAAAAGTGTCCTACAGATAGTATATATAATATCACATTTTTCTGATTTAATCAAGTGGATATTGAGATTTTCATAAATTTATAAAAAAGTTCACATTTTATTTATACACTATTTATATTAAACGCGTATTTTAAACGATTAAAAACGCGGCAAAAGCATATTTTTGTTGCGTTTTCGAAAAAAGCATGGTATAATTAAAGCCGCGGACCGGTGTGATGACGGTTCCGGTCATTCGGATTATATGATGGAGGTAACAAATTACAATGTGGGCATACGAAAGCGTATTTTATCAGATATACCCTCTGGGCTTCTGCGGAGCGCCGTTTGAGAACGACGGGGTGCAAAAGAGCAGGATATTAAAGGTTCTTGACTGGAGCGGGCATATAAAAAAGCTCGGCGCAAACGCCGTATATTTTTCGCCGGTGTTCGAGTCGGACACTCACGGCTACAACACGCGCGATTACAAAAAGATAGATGTGCGCCTCGGCACAAACGAGGATTTTAAAAAGGTTTGCGCGGATCTTCACAAAAAGGGGATAAAGGTCGTGCTTGACGGCGTGTTCAATCATGTGGGGCGCGGCTTTTGGGCGTTTCTGGACGTTTTGCAAAACAGGGAAAATTCGCGTTACCGCGATTGGTTCCATATAGATTTCGGCGGAAATTCAAATTATAACGACGGCCTTTGGTATGAGGGCTGGGAGGGCAATTACGACCTTGTAAAGCTCAATTTAAGAAACAATGAGGTTGTTGAGCATATCCTTGACGCGGTAAAATTCTGGGTTGACGAATTTGACATAGACGGTCTGCGCCTTGACGTGGCGTATTGCCTTGACCTTGATTTCCTGAAAAGGCTGAGAAGCTTCACGAACGGGTTAAAGCCGGACTTTGTGCTGATAGGCGAGCTGCTTCACGGCGACTACAATCGTTTTGTCAATGACGAGATGTGCCACAGCTGCACAAATTATGAGTGCTACAAGGGAATATATTCAAGCTTTAACTCGATGAACATGTTTGAAATAGTCCATTCGCTTATGCGCCAGTTCGGCCCGGAGCCGTGGACGCTTTATAAGGGCAGGCATCTGCTTGCGTTTGCCGATAACCACGACGTATCGCGCATTGCAAGCATACTGACAAACAAAAAGCATCTGCCGCTTGTTTACGGCATTGTGTTCGGAATGCCGGGCATACCGTGCGTCTATTACGGCAGCGAATGGGGCGCGGAGGCGCTTAAGAGCCAGGGCGACCCGGCTTTAAGGGCGTGCTTTGAGGAGCCGGAGGAAAACGGGCTTACGGAATTTATTTCAAGGCTTGCGGCGGCGCATAAAGGCAGTGACGCGCTTATAAACGGCAGCTTCAGGTCTGTTGTGCTTCAGAACACGCACTGCATATTCGAGCGTAAAACGGATAAGGAACGCGTGCTTGTTGCAATAAACGCCGCCGATACGCCGGCGGTGTGCCATTTTGACGCGGGCTGCGGCACGGCGGTTGATTTGATTACGGGCAAAACACACGATTTCGGCGGCGGCAGCGAGCTTGCGCCCTACAGCGTACAATACTGGAAAACGGAAAGATAAGCAGATAAAAACAGCATAAATGTTTTGATATTGTAATCGTGCAGATATTGACTTGAAACACGTATAGGTATATAATATATGCTATAATAATGTGTGTTCTCGGAAAACGGGGGCTGGGCCGACGGGAACGGGATAAGAGTGGAGGAAGTAAAATTATGCTTTGTAAAAAATGCGGAGCGCAGATACCGAACGATTCGGTGAAGTGCAAATTCTGCGGCGAGGTATTTGTTGAAGAGCCTGCACCCGAGGAAAACGCGGGCGGCGGCGAAGAAAATATCGAAGCGGGCGATACGCGCGTTATAGACCTTGGCTCCAAACCGAAGGACGGGGAAACGCCCGGTGAGGTGAAGGCCGAAGGTGAGGAAACGGAGGCCGAGCGCTCAACGCACGATATATTTGAAGAAAACGAAAAGAAAAGAAAGAGCCAGGCGGAAAAAATCATAGATGAAAAACAGCAGCAGCTTGAAGAAATAACAATGCGCCGCGACAAGAAAAAGCGCAGGCAAAAGCGCAATAAAATAATCCTTGTCGCCTGCGTGTGCGCGCTTGTTGCGGGAGCTGCGGGCTTCGGCACATATTTTGTAAGAAACGGCGGAATAGGCACAACTGTCATCGCAACGCCGGCGCCGTCGGGTTCGCCGATACCGTCGCTTGCGCCGGTTCAGACGCCGGCTGCGGGAACGCCGATGCCTTCATCGTCGGCAGCGCCGGAAAACAGCGGTGAAAATAACGATGACGGCGAAAACGGAACGTCGGGCGGCGAGGGCAGCTGGACAAGAGTGGACGGCGATGGGAATTCGTCAGGCACGGGTTCGTCAAACGGCGGAAGCACGTCGGGAGGGAGCACCTCGGGCGGCGGCACATCATCGGGTAACGGCGGCTCGTCGAACGGCGGGACGTCGGGCTCCGGAACGGGAACCTCATCATCTAACGGCGGAAGCGCTTCTGGCGGAGGCAGCTCTGCGGGAACAGGCTCGTCCGGCGGCAGCGGCAGTTCGTCCGGCGGCGGTGCGCAGGGCACTACGGAGCCCGTGAACACCGGACGGTATTCGGGAGTTGTAAGCGCGCCGATACAGGCAAAGCTTGCGGTCGGCAACGAGGTAATATACGACGAAGCGTCGGGCAGATATTTCATGACGTTTAACCTTGACGGTGTTATGTATTACGCATACGTTTCCGAAGGCAGCACAACGGAGCAGGTGCGCGGAAAATATATTACCGTTACGGCAAACCCGACAAACGGGCGCTATAACGGAAATACCGTTTACGACATAACAAGCCTTACGTATTATGAGGGCGATTATATAATTCCCGATTCGGGTACGCGCCTTATAAGCGAATCGGAAATACAGAATCTTTCAAAGGAACAGCTCGGCCTTGCGAGAAACGAGATATATGCGCGCCACGGACGCAAGTTCCAGATGGAGGAATATCAGACGTATTTTGAGGGCAAATCGTGGTATAAGGTAAACCCGAATTATGATTACACAAACGACAACAACAACTTAAACGATATTGAGCTTATGAATGTCGATACGATATTAAAGGTGGAAAATTCAAAATAAGAACCAAAAAAGGAGCGGAAAGCTCCTTTTTTGGTTCTTATTTGCCCCGCATAATTATTTTCTATATATGGCTTCAAGCTTTTTAAACAATATAAAGAAGCATATGAAATGACATGCAAACGTTACCGCCCAGGTGAACGGGTACGAAAAGTACAGCGTCGGCAGTGTCTGATTCCAGCGGAATACGGTAAATATCCATACGATACGAAGTCCGCACGCGCCGGCAAGCGACACAACCATCGGCATAAACGAATAGCCCAAGCCTCTCAGGCAGCCGACCATTACGTCCATGAGCCCGCACAGGAAGTACGGTGCGCATACGAGCGACAGGCGCATTATGCCGTATTCTATAACCTCCGCATCGGACGAATATATGCCGAGCAGCTGATGGCCGAATAAATACGCCGAAATGCCGAGCACAACGCCCGTTACCGTTACGCACGCAACGCAGAGCCACATTATGCGCTTTACCCTGTCAAGCTTTCCGGCGCCGTAGTTCTGGCCGGTAAACGATATTGCCGTCTGATGAAATGAGTTCATCGCTGTGTAAACGAAGCCCTCAATATTTGACGCCGCGGTGTTTCCCGCCATTGCAACGGAACCGAACAGGTTTATCGACGATTGTATCAATACGTTTGAAACGGAGAATATTGCGCCCTGCATGCCCGCCGGAAGCCCTATCTTCATTATCTGAACTATCTTGCGGCGGTTTATGCCGAGCTTTTTAAGGTGCAGCTTATACGGCCCTTCGGCTTTTACAAGCGCCCTCACAACAAGCCCCGACGAGAGTATCTGCGAAAGCACCGTTGCAAGCGCAACGCCCTCAACGCCCATTCCGAATTGAGTTACAAATATTACGTTCATTATAATATTGAGCGCGCCGGCGGCGGCAAGATAATAAAGCGGGCGGCGCGTGTCGCCTATTGCGCGGAATATCGCCGTACCGAAGTTGTAGAGCATTATTATCGGCATTCCGGAGAAATAAACCTTCATATATAATGCGGCCTGGTCGAGCACATCGTCCGGCGTGCCCATAAGCTCAAGCAGCGGCTTTGAAAGGAAAAAGCCGAGGAAGATGAGAACAACGCCGCATACGACGCTGAACGTTATCGATGTATGTACAACCTCGCTTATGTCTTTTGTATGTCCCGAGCCTATGTAGCGCGCGGTCATAACGTTTGTGCCGACGGAAAAGCCTATAAATACATTTATAAGAAGGTTTATAAGCGAGCTTGTAGAGCCGACGGCGGCAAGCGCCTGATGCCCCACAAACCTGCCGACAACAATTATATCCGCCGCATTGAACAAAAGCTGCAGTATGCTTGAAAGCATGAGCGGTATTGCAAAAACGAGTATTTTTCCGAGCAGCGGTCCGCTGCACATATCCATTTCGTGTGAACGCTTCGCGGTTCGTTCCTTCATTATAATAATCTCCTTCACCGCCCGTCGCTTCGGGCACATAATTTTGCCCGCTTCGGGGCACGGCTACTATTTTATCACTGTTGACAGCAAAATGCAACAGGCGGCGGAGCTTATTTTAGTACGATTATTTTGCGCCGTGAATATATTTTTTGTGCAACTTTACAATTCACACGTCCCGCTTATGAGGAAACGCAGAATTTTATTTCATCGCCGGACGTTCTGCCGAGAGCGGCTTCGGCGGCGCTTATTATATAATCGGTGCGCTCCTCGTAGACCGCCGCTATAACGCCGCTGCTCCACAGCCGCGCGGCGCGCACGCCCTCGAGCTCGAGCACCGACCGAAGCATTACGGCTCTTTTCGTATCCGGCTCCCAAAGGCGGAGCAGATCCTTTGACGACTGATTCATCATATTAAAAAGCTCGGAGGTGCGGCACCGCCTTAACGGCTCCGAAACGGCGCGTATCCGCTCATTATCGCGGAGTATCATGCACATTCGCCTGTATACGGTTTTGCTTTTCAGCCTGTGGCGCGCGGCGTCGAGCTCCTGCTGCGTAAGCTCCGAAAGCGACGTGAGGTGCGGATAAAAGCTTCTCAGGCGCTCAAATTCATGCTCTATTTCCGCAAAATCCTTTTCGCCGGCGGAACGCTTTGCCGGTTGTATCGAAACAAGCCTGAACCCCGAAAGCGGCAGCGGCAGAAGCTCCGTTTTCAGACGCTCAGAGCGTATGCAGTAACCGGGCCTTGCGTTCAGAAGCGCAAGATACGGCTTTATGTTATCCCTTCCGCAGCAGGACGCGGCGGCTGCGGTTTTGTCGTATTCGGGAAAGTTGTTCATGCTCATAACGCATTTTACCGTACAGCACGACGTTTCGGCGGAGGAGTTGAAATATTCGGGGATGTCGTTGTTTAAAAGTATCTGCCCGCCGGTGAGGTGTGCGCCTTCGGGAAGTATGCCGCCGTTTTTTACGCGCCGCGTAAGCGACACGTCGGAGCCCGTGCTCTCAAGATTAAGGCTGTCGGAGCCCGTCGGGCGGCAAAGCCCGGTCACGCCGACGGACAGCGGATACGTCAGGCTGAGCGCCCCCTTTATGCGCGGGAAACCGAGAAGGGTACACAAAAGCCCGCACTTTTCGGCTCGCAGATACCCCTCTCCGCCGCTGAACCGTTTGTAAAAATCCTGTTTCATTAAAGCTATATCCATAACATTCCACCGCTTTCGTTTTTATTTTATGTACATATAATATCCTTTGCCGCTTTTATGTAAAATATACGGGCGCGCATATATGCAAAAAAGCCATGTTGCTGATTTTTGAACAGATTTATCGGTTTTTTGTATATAAAAATTATTGAATATGTTGTATAATTATTGTACAGTAAGTTATCTATAAGGAGAAGGAGAGAGGACAATGAAAAAGACTAAATTTATTTCACTGCTGGCCGTACTGGCTATCGGCGCGCAGTCTGCTATGATGCCTATCCTTGCAAATGCTGAAGCAAGTGCCATGTATATCGAAAATTCCGATTTTTCGGATTGCGCCATAGGCGGTGCGGTCGGAAAAGCATATTACGGACTTAATATTCTGCTTGACGGCGGTCCCTGGCTTTCAAAGGGAAGCGCAACGCAGCATTACGAAACGTATATGCACGATGACGAGCGCAATGTGAATTACTGCAACTTCTATTCAAATTCGGAAGCTACAGGCTCGGGCTCGGGCTCGATGTACGTTTATCAGAGAGATACCACGTCAAACTTTGCTCAGACGTTCGGTCACTGCAAATTCGATATAAGAATGAACGAGGGACAGATGCAGCTCCAGATCGGTTCGTTCTCCGACCCGACGTCAAATACCGACTACATAGCAAACACGATTTCGTTTAACACTCAGTCAGTATCCGCAACAAACGGCGGGCAGACAAAGACGATAGCGTCAATAAAGCCCGGAGAGTGGTATACGGTGGAAATAGCAATAAACAACCCCCTTCAGGAGGTTGATATAACCGTTGCCGACAGCTCGGGCAAGATAATAGGCCAGGCCGAGGGTCTTGCTTACCAGCAGCAGCAGTGCGAGGCTGTAAAGATTTGGTGCTTCGGCTATGTAAGAGGTATTCCGTATGACTACGATCTTACAAACGTGACTATCGAAAAATCGACAGACACCACAAATCCGTATGAAATAATCAAATAAGTCCGGAAAAATTTTTAAATCGGATTTAACGGGTCATATCACTCAAATGCGATATGACCCTCTTTGATTAAAGGGACAATATAGCAGCATAAGCCAGAAAATAAATAATATGCTTTATTCTCCAACAATTTTTATCGAAAAATTAAAAAAATATTAAAAAATATTTTAATTAAGGCTTGAAATTCTTGTAAAAGTCGTATATAATGTATAATACGCAGAGTAATATCAAAATGCCTTAGCATTGTTAAGGCGCGAGAGCGCAAGGGGGTGACTATGTTTAAAGCAGATAATACCGTACACAGCTCAAAGAACATCTCCGAAAGCTTTGAAAGAATGGTTATAGAGGAATCGGAACGCGTCAAGCCCATAATCAGGGAACAGTTTCTCAAAGAGTACATATTCGGAACAGGGG
Source organism: Candidatus Ornithomonoglobus intestinigallinarum (assembly GCA_018715365.1). Taxonomy (GTDB): domain Bacteria; phylum Bacillota; class Clostridia; order UBA1381; family UBA1381; genus Ornithomonoglobus_A; species Ornithomonoglobus_A intestinigallinarum. The sequence continues at coordinate 26,506 of DVLU01000040.1, forward strand.
ATACGGACGAAATATTCGAGCTCTATTGCCGCACGTTTGACACCGACAAAATGACGCCGGTGCGCATGATAATCTTAAAGCCGTCGGACGGCTGTTCGGATGAGGACCTGTATTTTGTAAAAAATGCGGCGGAGCGGTGCCTTGGGGAGGACGCCGTTTTGCTGTCGGTGAACATCAGGAACAGTATACTGCTTTTAACGAGCAGAACCGACCGTGCACAGGTTAAAAAGCTTACAGAAAAGGTGAGAGCGATTGCCGAAAGGTGTTACGGCTTAAACATCAGTGCAATATACAGCAAAACAGCGCCGATTGTTGACGCGCCGTATATGTTTGAACGCCTGGAGCGCGGTATGCAGCACTTTTTCTACGGAGACGGTACAGACCTTTTGTACGAAGGCGACTTTTCGCTCGCAAAAAACGACTGTATGATAGAACCGAAATACGGAGCAATAGAGCGCGCCGTCAAAAGCGGCGACGGCGAAAAAACAAAAGACCTGCTCTCGGACTTTTTCGGCTCTCTTGAAGAAGCGGCGCCAACGCCGGCGCTCGCAAAAACGTATTGCCTTGAGCTTTACGTGTGTATGATACGGTGCTGTGACGTTGAAAAAATAGACAAGTACATGAAGGGCATCGTTGAAATACAAAACCGCAAAACGCTCCGCGGCATAAAGGATTTCATAACCGAAAAGGCTGCGGAAATAGTAAAAGCGAACGAACCCAAAACAATAAGGATTTACAGCTCGCTTATAAAAGATACAATTCGTGTAATAGACGAAAATATCGGCAACGAGAATTTGTCTCTGCGGTGGCTTGCCGGAACGATACTTTACACAAACGTCGATTATCTCGGCAAGCTGTTTAAAAAAGAAACGGGCAAGAATTTTTCGCACTACGTTATGGAAAAACGTATGGAGCTTGCAAAGGAGCTTATCATAGGCGGCAAAAAGGACCGCATCTATGAGGTTGCGGAAAAGGTCGGCTACGGTTCAAATTCGCAGTATTTCAGCCAGGTATTCAAAAAATATACGGGCGTTTCGCCGCTCGAATACAAGGAATACGCAAAAATGGCACGCAGCGCCATGTGAGACGGCGCAAAAACACGTTAATAAAAAATCATTTCTGATTTTTTTATTATAAACAAAGAAGAGAATTTATGGAGGGATTTTCATGAGTAACAAGTTTAAGAAGCTGCTCTGCGGCGTTCTTTCCGCTGCAATGCTCGTAACCTCGTCAAGCCTCATCGCTTTTGCCGATGACGACTTGGGCGGCGCGGCAGACGCGGACAGAAACGAAGAAGAGGCGCAGGAAGAGGTGCTTGCAACACCGGCTCCCACCGCCGAAGCAACAGCGGCTCCCGCAGGCTATGACTATGAGAACGACGCTTATTATCAGAGAGCGCTCGGTCTTTGCCAGGCGCTCGGTATAATCACGGGCTATGAGGACGGCAGCGTTCAGCCGAACTCCGTGGTAAGCAGAGCCGAAATGGCAACAATCGTTCTGAGAGCTTTAAACGCTCAGGCAACGGCTGCATACAACAATGCTTTCAGCGATGTTGATTCATCACACTGGGCCGCAGCAACTATCCAGACGGCGGCAAACCAGAACATAATAAACGGCTTTGAAGACGGCACATTCCAGCCGGACGGCGACGTAACAACAATCCAGGTTTGGAAGATGCTTGTTTGCGCAGCAAACTTCGGCTACGAAGCAGAGATCAACGGCGGCTGGCCCTCGGGCTATGCAAGCGTTGCAAACACAAGAATGGAGCTTAACAACGGCGTTGCCTCGGGCGACATGAACGACGGCGCAGAGCGCGGAAACGTTATAAAAATGGTATATAACGCTCTTATGGCTCCGTTCAACCAGCCTTCCGGCACACAGGGCGGCATGATACTCTACGATTCACAGTATACATGGGCAAAGGTTAAGTTTAACGTTTTTGAGGGCAGGGGTATCCTCACGGCAACGTCAACAACATCGATGTCATCAGAGTATAAGCCGCAGGACGGCAATCTGTACATAGACGACCAGCTGTATGCCACAGACCTTACCGGCATAGACGCTTACGTAGGTTCAACGGTTACGTATTACTACAGCGAGGATTCTATGGGTTCGCGCAAAGTTCTTTCCGTTTCTCCCGATAACGTAAAGAGCGAAAGCGTTGAGATAGACGTCAGCGATATAGAGAGCTTTACGGGCTTTGCCGACGGACGCGGCAAGATAAGCCTTCTTTCAAGCTCAAAGACATATGACGTAAGCGATGCTACAATAATCTACAACGGTTCGGAAATAACAAACGCGGCGTTCCAGACGGCAAAAGCGGCTGACAGAAACAACACACGCTTCCCGGCTGACATGACGTATGACGATTTCCTCGTTCCGAGAGAAGGTTCGCTTAAGCTTATAAATAACGATAACGACAGCGCCTATGATATAGTATATATCGAAAGCTACCAGACAATGGTTATCGTTTCGGCAAACGACAGGCGCGTAACGGCCGAAACAAACGAATACACATTATCCGGTTCGGTCGGCGAAAACATCACAACAACAATAGACGTTGACGCGGATGCAAATCCCGATAAGACTGTTAAAATAACAAGAGACGGTATCGAAGCCAATCCGAGAAACCTCAGAGCGGACGACGTTGTTGCCGTAAAGAGAAGCATAGACGATATGTCCGTTGAGTTTATCTGCGAAACAAATTCGATAACCGGCTCGATAAGCTCGGTATCGACAGATTCAATGGGCAATGCCGTTGCAACAATAAACGGCAGCGATTACGTTGTTGCCGCAGTTGCTTATGACGACTGCGCGGCAGGTGTTGAAGGCACATTCTATCTTGACGTGTTTGACCGCGTCGGCAGAATAGAAGCCGGAAACAACGGCGGACTTTCGGGTTCGGAAAAATACGGCTGGATAATGAACGCTTATCTTGACGATTCCGGCTCGGAAATGTTTGTAAAGCTTTACACAAGCGATAACACGGAAGAAACATATAAGCTTGCAAACACAGTAAGCTTCTGGGGCACGGACGATTCATCGGCTAAATCGATGTCCGGCGCGGAAGCGTTTGAAGAAATAACAAATAACGGCACACTCGATAACGATGCATTCCTTACAACAACGGGAAGCAATCTGAAGGGTACACCGGTAAGACTTGTAAAATACAGAACAAATTCAAACGACGAAATAAACCTCCTGTATACGGCTGTGGCAGGCTCAACAAGCTCGGACAACACAAATATGCTTGTTATGTCGGATACTGTTGAATACAACTACACATGCCGCGGCTCGATAGCAGCCGGCAAGTATTCGCTTACAAGCCCGATGACGCTTATCCAGGTTCCGGCCAACGTAAGCGATATGAAAGATGCCGCAAACTATAATATAACAACAACGGAAGCCGGCAGCTTCCTGAATTCATCAAAGGGCGTAAACAGATATGCTCTGTTCGGTCAGTTTACGGACGGTACCGTTCCGCAGGTCGTTGTTGAATTCCTTACAAGCACGGCTTCATCGGCTCCTACGTTTGCCGCTTACGATAATGCGGACGAGAGCGGACACCCGCTTGTTATAGTTGACAGCATAGGCACCGGCATAGATGAAGACCAGAACACCGTATATATCATAAAGGGCTTCACGTCGGGCGGCGAAGTTTCGTATACGACAAGAAGCAACACAAGCCTTTATCAGCTTAACGGCGGCTCGTATATGTCAAATTCAACGCATATATGGGATGCTATAAGCAACAGCGACAGCATAGGCAATTACCTGAAGAAGGGCGACGTGCTTGCTGTTCACAATAACGGTGAAATGTTCGTAAGAATTGCTTCTATCGACGAGATAATCAAATATGCAAAGACGGGCGAAGTTAATTCTTATCAGATAATAGGCGCTATGGCAGGCTCAAACACAAGAGAAATGTTCCTTATCGGCCATATCCTTGACGCACAGTCGGGTACGAATTCATCGCTTACAGTAGGCGATGGCAGCGGCAGCGGAACTGTTCTCCTCAGCGCCGGTCAGTATATGGACCTTATCATGATAGACGAAGACGGCAATGTAACGTATGAGGGCGAAGGCACGAACGTTGCAGAGCTTATAGACTACGAAGGAAAGAACGACGGTACGATAGGCGAAGGCGACCTTGCGCTCGTATACGAGGCTCCCAAGGGCAGATCAAACGCCGTTATCGTATTCAGATTTGGTGAATAATTTATATGTATGGGGAAATACCGCAGAGGGGCGTCCCGCCCCTTTGCGGAAAATTAAGAGGGAGGAAACATTATGATAAGAAATAAATTTAAAAAGCTTATCGCGCTGGCAAGTGCTGCGGCAATGGTTGCTTCGGTATATGTGCCGATTGCAACTGCGGCTGAAAATCCGGTTGAAGTAACGCCGAGTGAAACAGCGTATATTGATGGTATATCGGAAACCGGAACAGCGCACCCCGGTAAACTATTGACAAATTACAGCAAGCCCGAGGGCGACGTTTTTGTACACGGTAATAAGGATAATGTAGGGCAGGCGGCGCTGGTTAAATTTGATTTATCGGAATATGTCGGAAAAGTAAGAAGCGCTGAAATATCGCTTCATTCGCAGTGTACGGTATCAGGGAAAAATTCGGAGGTGAATTTCTCATCAATAGGAACGGATTGGAGCCAGGATACTGTAACATGGAGTAATCAAACAGGTATTGCGCCTATAAGTGAAAGAATTGCCGCGCTCGGCTTTGCGAGCAGCAGCGGTGCGGATTTCTCTTATGACCTTACCGATATGGTAAGAGCCGATGAGGACGGAATATTAGCTTTTGCGTTTTATACAAGCACAGGCAGACAGCAGGAACTGACAAACGTTAAGCTTAATCTTGTAGTTGCGGATGAAGTAATTCCGCGGGCAACGATTACGGTAAATAATGTTCTTGAAGACGGTACTGTAATAGAAAGCTATACTGTTGAAGGTCTTTATGAAGGGGACAGCTATAGGGCAGATCCCGATATGACAAATGACAAAACAAAGGAAGAGCATTATTATACAATGTCAGACGGGGCTGTAACAACAATAGACAGCGTTTATGACGGGGCAGTGCTCGATATTAGATTTGAAGAAGTATTCCAGGAAGTGTTCATAAGCCAGAACTTTAATGATTCGGAAGTTGGAACATGGGGCTTTACAACAAATTCGGGCGTTTCGCTGACGGCGGACGGCGCGCTTGACCTTTGTACCGTAACTGCAGAAAGTACAGCGGGTGCTTTCGACACCAGAACATTTGACACTGATTTCCCCAATATGCTGGAGCAGACCTTTTTGGAGGTATCCTTCAGATGGAAGACAAATGTTGATCTTAACGCATCGGGAGGACGCTATTCGTGGTTCTCATTAAGAGACACAGAGGAAAATCCGATTTTTGTTATCATAGGTACCAGCAGCAGAGGTGCTTATGAGGACAACAGCGAAAGATTAAGACAAATATCTTACGGATATGATGAAACAGAGACGTTTGACGGTTTTAAGCAAATAGAAAATCCCACAAATGATTTTTATAAGGTTCAGCTGAACCTTAATTTTGCAGTCGGTACAATGACCGGAAAAATAACCGATTCGAACGGCAATGTTGTTGCAAATATCAATCAGCCGCTTACCGCTAAAAACCTTGGCGGGTTGAAAGCATATCACGGTGAAGGCAGCGCATCTATGACGATTGATGACTTTAAAGTATTCGGACCTAAAATGCAGAAGATTTCATTCACTGTTACAGATGAGGAAGGCAAGCCTGTAGGCAATGCAACTGTCAAGGTAGGCGATCAGACGGTTTTAACAGACGCGGAAGGTAAAGCTGCGCTTGATCTTATAGCGAATACAACATATAATGTTGAAATAACAAAGGCTCAGTATCAGACATATACTCAGGAACTTGTTCTGGGCGAAGAAGATGTGGAAATCCCTGTTTCGATTATGCACCTTTCGGATGAGAACTTTGTAAAAGACGTTATAGCAAATATGGACATAGCAAACGGCACAACTGTTGTTAAGTCAGATGGTGATTACATTGTAAGCGGAGATTTTACTCTGCCAAGTCCGAGCAATGTTACTGTCACGTGGTCAACAAATGCCGAAAACGGCGAAGTTGTTATAGACGGTTCAAAAGCAGAGGTTTATCCCAAGGCGGACGGCGCAGATACAATAACGCTAAAGGCAAATGTTGCCTATGGCACATATGACGAAGATGTAAGCTATACGCTTGATATTACAGATTATAAAGCGGCTGTAAAAGCTCCCGTTGACGATGCTGTTGCGGATAAGACGGTAAATCCGAATGACGACCGCACAGGCTCATACGGTACGCCGGACGCTGCCGAAGGCAAGTTTGCGCTTGACACCTTCACGGCTGAAAACCCGCTTTCGTTTGACCTTTATCTGCCGTCATCGGTAAGCGGAAATTCAAATCTCAAACAGACATGGTCAGTAACGGGCGACGGTCTTGACGTTGACGGCGAGGTTGCCGCTTTGGCTGTTGACAATACGGAGGCAAACAGCGCAAAAATAACAAAGACGGTTGCTTTTGTAAAGAACGGAACAACGCTTTATTCGGCATCGGCCGATTACGATGTAACGGTACAGTTTGACCCCGCAGCCGTTGACGAAATGACTGATAAGTGGGCTGAAACCTCGGGAGAGGAAGACGTAAAGTCAACCTTCTTCTATGCGTACCAGCTTAAGCTTGACGCTGCAAGCGAGAAGAACTTTGCCGATATGCCCGATGAGGGTACAGACATCAGCACAAGCGGAATATCGAACCTCAACTACGGCGGCGAAGACAGCGTATTCGGTTCGCTTATCGAGTGGACTTCATCGCAGTCGACGTATGCGTCTGTATCAAAGTCGAACAAGAAAGTTACCGTAAACAGATCGTCGTTCAGCGGAACGAAAGACATAACGCTTACGGCAACGATTTATATTGAAGGCTACAGCAAGAACGAAACAAGAGCCTTCAAATATGAAATCACAGGAACAAAGAGCTCAAGCAGCTCCGGCGGCGGCAGCGGCCGTCCTTCAACCGGCGGCGGCGGTACTATCCCCGTTCCCGTTGTAACACCCACACCCGCTCCCGTTGTAACGCCTACTCCGGCTGACGAAGCATTCGACGATATAGAAGGCGTTGAATCATGGGCGGGCGACGCAATAAGAGCGCTCTATTCGGAGGGCGTTATCGCAGGCAAGGGCGACAAGAAGTTTGCTCCTTACGATAACGTAACAAGAGGCGAATTCGCGAAGATGATAGTCGGCGCGTTCAACCTTAGCGAAATGCCCGACGAATACCGCGGCTTTACGGACGTTCCTTCCGGTCACTGGTGCTTCTCGTACGTTGAAGTGGCTGCAAATGCAGGCGTTGTAAACGGCTACGAGGACGGTTCGTTCGGAATCGATGATTACATCACAAGACAGGATATGGCTGTTATGGTTGTAAGAGCTGCGGAAGCGGCAGGCATTGAAATAGCCGATGCCGGCAGCAGCGCGGATTTCGGTGACAGCGCGTCGATTGCAGATTACGCATCAGCGGCTGTTGAAAGCCTTGTTAAAGCAGGAATCATAAACGGTATCGACGGCAACTTTGAGCCCGCGTCAAACGCAAACAGAGCTCAGGCCGCAAAGATACTTGCAAACTTTATTTAATCAAACAATAAAGATAAGAAACAAAAAAATCCCGCGGATTTCCCGCGGGATTTTTTTATGCTGAATTTCATTCAAAAAAATCCCCCCGCAAAAGCGGGGGGTTCGGGGACGAAGCCCCGGAAAAATCAAATTATTTGCCTTCACGAATCTTAGCCTGTGCCGCTGCAAGTCTTGCAATCGGAACTCTGAACGGCGAGCATGAAACGTAATCAAGACCGAGCTTGTGGCAGAACTCTACCGAAGACGGATCTCCGCCGTGCTCTCCGCATATGCCGATGTGCAGGTGGTCGTTTGTTGACTTACCGAGCTTAACAGCCATTTCCATAAGTCTGCCAACGCCGTCCTGGTCAAGCTTTGCGAACGGGTCGTTCTCGAATATCTTCTTATCATAGTAAGCGTCGAGGAACTTGCCGGCGTCGTCACGCGAGAAGCCGTATGTCATCTGCGTAAGGTCGTTTGTACCGAAGCAGAAGAAGTCCGCATTCTCGGCAATCTTGTCCGCGCGCAGCGCAGCTCTCGGGATTTCGATCATCGTTCCGACCTCATACTTAAGGTCCGAACCTGCATTCTTTATTTCCTCATCGGCCGTTTCAACAACTATGTTCTTAACGAACTTAAGCTCTTTTTCATCGCCGATAAGCGGTATCATGATTTCGGGAACTATGTTCCAGTCGGGGTGAGCCTTCTTCACGTTTATGGCAGCGCGGATAACGGCTCTTGTCTGCATCTTTGCAATCTCGGGGTATGTTACCGCAAGACGGCAGCCTCTGTGACCCATCATCGGGTTGAACTCGTGCAGCGATGCTATTATTGTCTTTATATCATCAACCGACTTGCCCTGTGTTTTTGCAAGAGCTTCGATGTCGGCCTCATCTGTGGGAACGAACTCGTGCAGAGGAGGATCGAGGAATCTTATTGTTACGGGGTTGCCCTCGAGAGCTTCGTAAAGCGCCTCAAAGTCACCCTGCTGCATCGGAAGGATTTTTGCAAGTGCAGCTTCTCTTTCCTCAACCGTATCCGAGCAGATCATTTCCCTGAACGCATCTATTCTGTTGCCCTCAAAGAACATATGCTCCGTACGGCAAAGGCCTATACCCTCTGCGCCGAGCGATTTTGCTCTCTTTGCGTCGTCGGGAGTATCGGCGTTTGTTCTTACCTTAAGAGTTCTGAACTCGTCCGCCCAGCTCATTATTCTGTCAAAGTCGCCGGCAATTGAAGCGTCAACCGTGGGAACAAGTCCGTCGTAGATGTTACCTGTTGAGCCGTCAAGCGAAAGCGTGTCGCCCTCGTGATATTCCTTGCCGTTTAATGTGAACTTCTTGTTTTCCTCGTCCATTGCGATGTCGCCGCAGCCCGATACGCAGCAGATACCCATTCCGCGCGCAACAACGGCAGCGTGTGACGTCATACCGCCTCTTACTGTAAGAATACCCTGTGCGGCCTTCATGCCTTCGATGTCCTCGGGCGATGTTTCAAGACGAACAAGCACAACCTTTTCGCCTCTGTCGGCCCAAGCCTTTGCGTCCTCGGCCGTGAATACTATCTTACCCGAAGCGGCGCCCGGCGAAGCTCCAAGAGCCTTACCCATAAGCTCGGCTTTCTTTACTGCCTCGGCGTCAAACTGCGGGTGGAGGAGAGTGTCAAGGTTACGCGGGTCGATCATGTCAACCGCTTCCTCTTTGCTTCTCATGCCCTCGTCAACAAGGTCGCAGGCTATCTTAAGAGCGGCCTGAGCCGTTCTCTTGCCGTTTCTTGTCTGAAGCATATAAAGCTTGCCGTGCTCAACGGTAAACTCCATATCCTGCATATCTCTGTAGTGGTTTTCAAGGTTGCTGCAAACCTGCTCAAACTGCGCAAAAGCCTCGGGGAACTTTTCAGCCATCTCCGCAATGGGCATCGGTGTACGAACACCGGCAACAACGTCCTCGCCCTGTGCGTTTGTCAGGAACTCACCGAAAAGCTTCTTTTCGCCGGTAGCGGGGTTACGTGTGAACGCAACGCCGGTACCGCAGTCGTCACCCATATTACCGAACGCCATCATCTGAACGTTTACGGCAGTACCCCATGAATAGGGTATATCGTTATCACGTCTGTATACGTTGGCTCTGGGGTTGTCCCATGAACGGAACACTGCCTGAACGGCGCCCATGAGCTGCTCGTTGGGGTCGTCGGGGAAGTCCGCGCCGATCTTGTCCTTGTATTCGGCCTTAAACTGTCCGGCAAGCGTCTTAAGGTCGTCAGCCGTAAGCTCAACGTCGAGCTTAACGCCCTTATCTTCCTTCATTTTGTCGATAAGAGCCTCAAAGTACTTCTTGCCGACTTCCATAACTACGTCGGAGTACATCTGGATAAATCTTCTGTAGCAGTCCCAAGCCCATCTGGGGTTGTTGGACATTTTCGCCATTACCTCAACAACTTCCTCGTTAAGACCGAGATTGAGGATAGTATCCATCATACCGGGCATCGATGCTCTTGCGCCTGAACGAACCGATACAAGCAGCGGATTTTCCTTATCACCGAACTTTTTGCCGGTTATATCTTCCATCTTTGTGATGTACTCAAGAATCTCCGCCTTGATCTCGTCATTTATCTTTCTTCCGTCCTCATAGTACTGAGTGCAGGCTTCCGTTGTGATGGTAAAGCCCTGCGGAACGGGAAGTCCGAGATTGGTCATCTCAGCGAGGTTGGCGCCTTTACCGCCGAGAAGTTCTCTCATGTTGGCGTTTCCCTCAGAGAAAAGGTAAACATATTTTTTTGCCATTTAAAATTCCTCCTGTATTTTTTTGATAATGGGGCGCGGCAATACACCATGCCCGATTTACCCTATCTTTTATTATATCATAAATTTCAAAAAAGTCCACATAATATTGTTAAATTTTTCACTCAGTTTTTAAAATTGTTACATTCAACAAATTTAAAAAAAATTTTTATCTATTTCGCAACGAAATCGACCGATTATCTTGTGTTTTTCCTCAATATATGATAGAATTTATACATAAATATTGTATTACGGCCGTCCGCGGCGTATCTTTTGACGGCGCACGGTATATTTTAACGGAGAATAAAATGGAAAAACGGTTTTTAAGAAGCGAAATGCTTTTGGGAGAGGCGTGTTTTAACAAGCTTCGTTCATCGCGTGCCGCCGTTTTCGGCATAGGCGGAGTAGGCGGCTATGCCGCCGAGGCTCTTGTGAGGACGGGCATCGGTGCGATAGATATTATAGACAAGGATGTGATAGATGAAACAAATATAAACCGGCAGATAATTGCCGATACAAAAACAGTCGGGCTCGATAAAGTCGCCGTTATGAGGGAGCGGCTTTTGACGATAAACCCCGGGCTTAAAATAAACGCCGTAAAAATGTTTTATCTGCCCGAAACGGCGGATGAACTTGATTTGTCGGCGTATGACGTTATAATAGACGCGGTTGACAACGTAACGGCAAAGCTTGAGCTTATAACGCGCGCGTCGGAAATGAACGTCCCTGTAATTTCATCGATGGGCACGGGGAACAAGCTGCACCCGGAGCTTTTGGAGGTGTCGGACATTTATTCAACGTCCGTATGCCCGCTTGCGCGCGTAATGCGGCGCGAGCTGAAAAAACGCGGCGTAAAAAGCCTGCGCGTTGTTTATTCAAAAGAAGAACCGCAAAAGGGCGTTATTGACGAAAACGGCCGCCATGCTCCGGCAAGCGCCGTATTTGTTCCGGCAAGCGCCGGGCTGCTGCTTGCCGCGGAATCCGTACAAATTATATGCGGCCTTAAGCAGCATGAATTTAAAGAAATACGGATATAATTTTTTAAAAGTACTGATACTAAGATAAAAATCGGAAAGGAACTTATTATGAATAAAAAAATAAAATGGTATATGCTCGCATTCATGGCGTTTTCGACCGTGTGGGGCTTTGGAAATGTAATAAACGGCTATTATTATTTTAACGGGCTGCATGCCGTTATACCCTGGATATTTATTCTGGGGCTGTATTTTGTACCGTATGCGCTGATGGTCGGCGAACTCGGAAGCGCGTTTAAAAATCTGGGCGGCGGAGTCGGCTCATGGGTGGAGGAAACCATGGGCAGGCGCATGGCGTTTTATGCGGGCTGGACGTATTGGGTTGTCCATATGCCGTATCTTTCGCAGAAGCCGACGGCGGCGCTGATAGGCGTGGGCTGGGCTGTGTTCCGCGACGGGCGCATCGGTGAGTGGTCTGCGCTGTCGCTTCAGCTTTTGGCGCTCGGAGTGTTTATCGCTGCCGTTTTGCTGTCGCTCATGGGGCTTAAATTTTTAAAGAAGATAAGCTCGGCCGCGGGAACGGCGATATTTATAATGTCAATACTGTTCATACTGATGATGGCGGCGGCGCCCGCAATAAACGGCGGCGTTTCGTTTTCGGATATAGACTGGAGCTGGGAAAGCTTTAAGCCGGAGTTCGGCGCAAATACGTTTATGAATATAGCGATACTGATTTTTGCCGTGGGCGGCTGCGAAAAGCTTTCGCCCTATGTAAACAAAATGAACGACCCGGCAAAGGATTTCCCGAAAAGCATGATAGGACTTGCCGTGATGGTTGCGGTATGCGCCGTTTTGGGGACGATAGCAATGGGCATAATGTTTGCCGGACACAATATAGACGGCAGCTTTGTTGCCGACGGGGCATACGAATCGTTCAGGCGCGTAGGGGAGTATTACGGCGTAGGCGATACGCTTATGGTGATATACGCAGTATGCAACGCCGTTGCGCAGCTTTCCGTTATAATTTTGTCCATAGACGCGCCTCTCAGAATGCTGCTTGATTCGTCGGACGAAAACTATATTCCCCGCTGGCTTACGGAACGCAACAAAAACGGCGTGTATAAAAACGGCGTGCTTGTTACGGCAATAGTTGCGGGACTGCTTATAATAATACCGGCGTTCGGCATAGGCGACGTGCACGGTATAGTAAAATATATAATAGACCTTAACGCCGTCTGCATGCCGCTTCGGTATTTATGGGTGTTTGCGGCATATTTCATGCTCAAAAAATACAGCGGAAAATATACGTCGGAATATAAATTTGTGCGCGGAAAGCGTCTCGGTATGTTTTTCGGCGGCTGGTGCTTCGCGCTTACGCTGTACGCCTGCCTTATAAAAATATTCGACACCGACGGCGATATATTTAAGCTTGTTTTAAATATCCTCACGCCGTTTATACTTGTCGGAATGGGGCTTATACTGCCGTATATCGCAAAAAAGACAAAAACAAAGCACGGGAGTGATTCGTATGTATAAAGAAACAACGGAAAAGGAAACAACAAAAAAGCTTTTGGAATTTATACGGCTGTCGCCGGACTGCTTTCATGCCGTAAAAACAATAACCGATACGTTAAAAAACGAAGGCTTTGAGGAGCTTTTCGAGCATGAGAGCCAAAGCCTTAAGAACGGCGGGAAATATTTTGTTACGAGGAACGCATCGTCTGTGATCGCCTTTTGCGTGCCGGAGGGCGAGTATACCGGGCTTATGATAACGTCAAGCCACAGCGATTCGCCGACGTATAAAATAAAACCTGAGCCGGTTGTTTCCGACGGCATGTACGCGCGCCTTAACGTGGAGGGCTACGGCGGCATGAACGCAGCCTCGTGGCTTGACAGGCCTCTCGGCGTTTCGGGACGCGTTGCAGTAAAAACAAAAAACGGCGCGGAGCTGCGCCTTGTGAATATAGATGAGGATATGCTTGTTATACCGAGCCTTGCCATACACATGAACAGAAAGCTCAACGACGGTTACGCGTATAACGCGGCAAAGGATATGCTGCCGCTTTCGGGCACGGATCCCGATGCGTTTATGAAACGCGTTGCCGATGCGGCGGGAGCAAGGGCGGAGGATATTATATCGCATGATCTCTTTTTGTATAACAGAACGCGCGGAAGCATATGGGGCGCGGAAAACGAGTATTTCTCCTCGCCGAGGATAGACGACCTCCAATGCGCCTATGCGTCGCTTGAAGCGTTTATATCGTCAAAGCCGACGAATGCGCTTAAGCTGCTGTGCGTATTTGATAACGAGGAGGTCGGCAGCGGCACAAAGCAGGGCGCAAAGTCAACGTTTCTGCCGGATACGCTTCTGCGAATAAATTCCGCGCTCGGATACGGCGCCGAAAAGCTTTGCAGGGCGTCGTCGTCGGGTTTTATGGTGTCGGCGGACAACGGCCATGCGGTACACCCCAACCACCCCGAATTTGCCGATAAAACAAGCCGCCCCGTTGTAAACGGTGGCGTGCTTATAAAGCATAACGCAAACCAGCGGTACACCACCGATGCGGTTTCCGATGCGATATTTAAAACAATATGCTCCCGCGCCGGTGTGCCGTATCAGTATTACACAAACAGGAGCGATATTCCGGGCGGCTCAACGCTTGGGAATCTCGCAAACGAAAAGCTGTCGCTCAATACGGTTGACATAGGCGCGGCGCAGCTTGCCATGCACTCCGCGTATGAAACGGGCGGCGTTAAGGACACGCTGTATCTTGTGCGGGCAATGACGGAATTTTACTCGTCGGAAATAGATATATCGGCCGGCGGATTTAATATATTATAATATTTTTTTAAATTCGCTCAAAACGTGCATATCGCCGTTTTCCCTGCTGCCGCGTATAACCTCAGCCGTTCTGCCGCGTCCCCATGTAAGCTTTTTGAGGATACGGTGGAAGTAGCAGACCGGCAGCAGAAACGGCGCCTTTTTGAGAAACGGATACATATATGCCATTGTGGAATACGGCCTGAACGTCATCTTAAAATAATGCGCCAGCTTGCCGCCTTTTGAATGAATATCGGCAAACTGCAGCTTTACGCCCGTTTCGGAATTGCCGTATACGCCGTTTTTTATAATGTATTCGCTCACAAAGCGCACCGAATCGTCTGCCGTCTGACGCATATTGAACCAGAAATCGACAAGGCGGCGGACGATGCCGTCAAGCGTGTCGAGCTTCAGCTCGCGCAGATATGAATTTAATACAAGCATATCGAGCGGCTTGTCAAATACATAAAAATCTGTAATAAGCTTAATTCCAGCCCCGCCGTGCGATAAATGCGACGCAAGATGGGTAAGCTGAAAGGCATAGAGCATTTCGGGCTGCATCTCGTACATATAACCGTCAGCCTGACTTGCTGTTTCCCACACATGTGAAAAAAATTCCTGACGTCCATGAGCGTTATCAACAAGGTAATAGTGCAGCTCAATGTGGATTTTTCCCTTTTCATAAACAGAATGCTTGCTGTTTGTGCTGTAATGCTTATAGCCGAGCATTGTCATGATTTTCATTATCTCATCTTCATCAAATCTGTCAATAAGAATATCCGTATCGCCGCTTTGGCGTAAATCGGGCGACGCGTACATATACTTGACAACGCTGCCCTTAAGCGGGATATGTTTGATCCCGGCCTCCGAGAGCGCGGCGCATATATTTTCAAGCTCAAGCGCCTGCTTTGCTTCGCGGACGATCGCTTTTTCGTAGCACTGACGGAATTTTCTCGAAAGCTCCTCGGGAATGTCCGCGTTTATGCTTTTAAGAGCGGCATAAACGAGATTTTCAACCTGCTGCTCCTTTGATATTTTAAACATAAGCTCATAATCGAGCTTTTCGGACGGGATATCGGGAGTAACGCCCTTTGCCGCGCACCCTATTATATAGAGCATATATTTTATCGTATAATTCATTTGTTTTTCTCCTATGGGGAACAATTGATTTTTTATATGAGGTACGGGGGCCCGCGGTTGCTTCTGCAAACCGCGCCGGCCCCCGGATCGTATATATGATTCTGTTATTTTGTATATCTTGAATTATCGCTGCGGACATCGTCGCTCAGCCTTTGCGCGCGCGCCGCGCTTCCCTTGTCGGGCTGCTGCTGTTTTTTCTTTTTCAGCTGCTGTATGCGTCTTTGCCTGTCGCGCTTTTTCTTTTTTGAGCTTGCAAAAAGCAAAACAAGTATTATCACAATTACCGGTATGAAGAAGAACGGGCTTGTGATTATCCTCAAAATAAGATTAAGAAAATGAAGTATTTCGTTTCTTTCAACGTCGTTTGTCGCAACAAGATTGGATACGCCTATCTGCGTGCCCTTGTAGGTGTATGTCACCGTGCCTATAACGTCGCCCTTTGTTATGGGAGCGTACAGCTCCTCGGGTATATTAACGTTCGTTATTATATCGGCGGCCCTGTCAACGTTTGCGGGAACAAGCGCGCTTACGTCCGTTTCAACGGTCAGTGCAACACGCGTATCGTTTTTGGCCTCCTTCACCTTTGAGTCGGCAACAATATCTCCCGGCGCCGCTATCGGCTGGCTCACATAATTGTCAAAGCCGAAATCAAACAGCTCGCGCGAATCGATATATGAATAAGCGCCCTCGTTGTCGTTTGTGTTTGGGCAGTTCATAACAACGGAAAGCAGATTTGTGCCGTTGTATTCCGCCGCCGCCGCAAGGCAGTAGCCCGACTGCGACGTATGCCCCGTTTTTATTCCCGTGCACGGCGGGTAATAATGCTGGAGCGAACGTATAGTGCTTAAAAATAAATTTGTGTTTACAAGTATTCTCTGCGATGTATACTTGTTTGTCGGCTCTATTGTGTAGGTGACGGTTTTTACGATATTCCTGAACGTTTCGTTCTGCATCGCATACTGCGCAAGCACGGCAATGTCGCGTGCCGTTGTGTAGTGGTTGTCGTCATGCGTGCCGCACGGATTGACAAAATGCGTATTCGTCATTCCGAGCTCCGCCGCCTTTGCGTTCATGATGTCAACAAAGCCCTGGAGCGAACCGCCGAGATGAACGGCGATAACGTTTGCCGCGTCGTTTGCGCTGTGTATCAGCATACCGTTTACGAGCTGCTCAAACGTAAGCTCCTCGCCCGTAAGAATACCCATCTGCGAATCCTCGAGCGTTATCGGGGCAATAGCCTCGTAGCTTGCCGAAACAACGTCAGCCATGTTTCCGTTTTCTATTGCGATTATGCCGGTCATCATCTTTGTAAGGCTGGCGGGATAAAGGCGGGCGTCGATGTTTTTGCCGTATAAAAGACGACCCGACTGCATATCCATAAGCAGCGCCGCCTGCGCGTACTGTATGTCGGGCGGCGTCAGAGAGTCGTCCTCGATATATATCGTGTCGGAGCCGGTCTGCGCCGTGCCGGAGCCTGTATCCGAGCCTTCGTCCGTACCGCTCTCGGTGTTTTCGCCCGAGGTGCTTTCCGCTTCGGAGCTGCCTGCTCCCTCCGTGTTCAGCGGCGTTTCGTCCGTTTGCGCCGGCGTGTCCGTATCGGAATCACCCGATGATGCGGCTGAACCCTCCGTATCCTGCGGTGCTTCGTCCGTTTGCGCGGAAGCATCCGACGGCTGCGCCGTGGAAGCATCCGACGGCTGCACAGTGGACGCTACGGCCTGCTGCGTTGTTCCCGCCGCGCTGCCCTTGGGCGACGGAGCGGCAAAGGCCGGCGTGAGCATTGAAAGACCGAGTATAAGCGCCAATGCGCCCAAAAGCCTTTTTTTCATCAAAATAAAACCTCCTGAGTTTAACGTAAAGAGCCTTTCGGACATAAACATTAACCATGATGTGAAAATTCTGCGGCGGAAGGCTCCGAGCTTATTTGTGCCAATAATAATTTCATTATATATTATACAGCAAAATTTAAATTTTGCAATAACAAAAATGAAATTTGTAAAAATATATCGAAAAAATATATGGAGTTATGTAAACAGTGATATATTATGTTAAAAAAAGATAAGCGGCTTCACGGGATTGACAACGCAGTCTTGACGGTGTATAATCATATTGCAGGTATAAAGCATTAAAAACAAAAACAACGGAGGGCACGGAAATGACAAGAGAGGAGCTTGCCGAATATATTGAAAATCAATACGGGGTACAGGCTGAGCATCCGTGGGCGGACGCGCCCGGATATGCCGTATTCAGGCACGGCGGGAACAGAAAATGGTTCGCCGTTATTATGAACGTCCCCGCGGACAGGCTGGGGCTTAAGGCAGACGGGGAAATCGATATTGTGAATTTAAAGTGCGATCCGCTGCTTGTTGACTTATTAAAACGCGGGGACGGCTTTTTTGCGGCGTACCATATGAACAAAGAGCATTGGATAAGCGCCGCACTCGGCGGCAATGACGGCGGCGAAAAAATAAAGCCGCTGCTTGACGCCAGCTTTTTGCTTACAGCGCCGAAAACAAAAAATAAAAAAAGCCGCCTCAAGTGAATCCCCGGCTGTATACGTATCCGGCAACTGTTAAAGGCAGCTTTATAAAAAGCGGCAGAGCGGCAGACGGTAGATGTACAAGCCCCTACCTCGAACGTCCTAAACGCTTCTGCAGATGCCGCTTTTTACTTTTGGCGGTGCACTCATTCGGGCTACAATTGCCGTCCGCGGCACCGCATGCTGTGCTTAAGCAAATATATTATACCATAAAAATATGAAAATGTCAATCAAATTTAAACGGAGCTGATAAAAAATGAACCGCAAATATATATGTCCCGTCGAAACGGCGCTCGAGCTTATCGGCGGAAAATACAAAACGCTTATATTATGGCATCTTGCCGAGGGCACGCTGCGCTTCGGCGAGCTTCAAAAAATAATAAATTCGGCAACGCCGAAAATGCTCACACGGCAGCTGAGGGAGCTTGAGCGCGACGGCCTTATATCTCGGAAGGTTTATCCCGTTGTGCCGCCGAAGGTTGAATATTCGCTGACGGAATTGGGAAGCAGCTTTATCCCCGTTATGCAGGGCATACGGAAATGGGGAGAGGAATATTTAAAAATAAAGCATATGGAGCCGAACTGCTCAATGACAAGCCGCGGCGATCGCTCTATCTGAAGGTTTTTACTTTCTTTATTTTTTCCTTATCGGCAATAACGGTAATATCGCCGTTAATATCCGTCCTGTAAACGTCTGTGCCGCTTAAATTTTCAAGCACGCGCTCGTTCGGGAAACCGTATGAATTGTCCGCACCGAGGCTTATAACGCTTATGTCGGGATCGACTGCCGACACAAACCCTGCCGACGTTGAGCTTGATGAGCCGTGGTGCGCAACCTTTAATATCTCCGCCTGCGGCACCTTGCGCTTTAATAAAAGGCTTTTTTCGGCAAAGTCCGTCATATCGCCTGTAAACAGGCAGCCCGTTTCGCCGAACGTTACGTTTATAAGCAGCGACGTATCGTTTTCGTCATCGCTCATGCGCGTGCGCTCGTCCGGTACCGTTATGTCGGCAATCAGCCCGCCGTCAAATTTAACGCGTGTATCCTCCGTAATATAATAAATATCGGTCCCCGCCTTTTCGGCCGCTTCCTCAAGCTCAATGCGGTATTGGCTGCCGTCAAGCGAATCGGGAACGAAAAGCGCGTGAATGTCAAGCTCTTGCACGGCGGCGATTATGCCCTGTACGTGATCCTGGTGAAAATGGCTTACAAACGCGGCGTCGATATTTGTATGGCCGTGCTTTATAAGATACGGCACAAATATTTCATGACCGGGGTCGTAATCGGAATACGACGCTCCGCCTCCGCCGTCTATGAGTATTGTATTTTTGTACGGCACGCTTACAACGGCGCCGTCGCCCTGGCCCACGTTTACAAACGTTATTTCGGCAGTATTTATGCGCGGGATTTGGGTAATCGCAAATACGGCGGCAAGCGCCGATGCGCAAATTAACGAATACCGGTATTTTTTGCCGCGCAGCTTTAAGTATACGGTAAGCGCCGCGGCGGCAAATATCAAAACGATTAAAATATTGGGCGAGGGCAGATACACATACGAAAACGGCAGCTTTAAAATGAGCTTCGGCAAAAGCGTATACGATGAAAGCGCAAGGCTCAAAAGCTGCGAAAGCACGGGCGCTGCGCCGAAAAGCTTTATCATAAACGCGGCGGGGAAGAAGCAAATCCATATTATAATGTTTGCCGCCATATATAAAAATACGGTCAGCATCGAATACGGCGAAAATATGTTAAAATAATATGCGGCAAGCGGCATGAGCCCGACTGAGCATATAAGCGATACGGCGGCGGTGCTTCGGATATAGCCGTTCTTTATGAATTTAAGACGTTCCTTTACGGCGTCGCCGAATATGAGCAGCATCGCGCCCGACGTTACCGACATGACAAATCCGCTGTTGTAAATAAGCAGCGGGTTTGATATAAGCATTGCTCCTATAACGGAGCAAAGTATATCGGGCCTGTACACAAATCCCGTGCGGCTGCGTATAAACACAGCGGCGGCCGCGTACAGGCAAGACTTTACAAACACGGGCTTGTCGCTGTTAAATACGCCAACGAGCAGCACGGCAGCGATAAAAATATACGTCCTGGCTTTGCGCGGCAGCTTTTCCGAAAGCAGCTCGAGAAGCAGCGAAATTACAAATATAAACAGAAACGCATAATACAAAAACCTGTAGCCGCCGCTTTTTAAAAGCTCGTCCTCAAGCTCATCGGAAATACCGCCGCGCTCTCCCGTAAGAACCGCGGCGAATACGGCGGCGTTGTCGCCCTCCGAAATATCGTAAACAAGCTTTAATATTTCATTTTTAACAGACAGCGCAAACGTACTCGGAAGATAAGAGCGGATAGGCTCGGGAGCCTCCGAAACGGTTTCGGAATAAAGCTTGTACGAGATGCCGAGGGACTTGTAATAACGCTGCGCGTCGAAGCCGAATTCATTCATTGCCGGATTCATTGCTTTTATAAAGCCCTCCGCAGTTACGGTATCGTTAAATTCAAATTCGGCGGGAGCTGTGATTATTATATTTTCTTTTATTTCTTCGGTGTTATCGCCGTATTTTACAGACCGTGCGTCGATTACGTATCTGAAATTATCGCCGGAACGCTCCGGAAGCTCCGCTATCCTGCCGGTAACGGTGCAGTATCTGTCAATATAGCCGTCAAGCTCTCCGCCGGCAACTGCCGCGCCGTAGGAAATAACGCCTATGCAGAACGAAACGGCTGCAAACAGCAGCGTTAAATTTATGCGCTTTTTAAAAACGAGCTTCATAACGGCGCAAAACGATACAAGCGCAAAAAGGGCGCATACGGCAAAAAAGCTGCCGGTATGCTCCCATGCAAAAAATCCGATAATAAGTCCCGCAAGTGAAACGATAAACGTCATAGCCGTCCTCTTTCAGCCCCGATTTGTAAAACTACCTGTAGGCCCTGTAGCCGATAAGCTCAATATCGCTTGAAATATAACATTCACGCGGCTCAAATTCCGACGCGTAATCGGTCGAAAGGTATTTTTTGTTGTCATCGGCAAACACCGTTACTATATTTGCTTTTTCGCCGAGCATTTCCTGAGCCTTAACTGCGCCGAGGAAGTTTGCGCCCGATGATATTCCGACGCCTATGCCGAGCCTGCGCGACAGCATCTGCGCCATGATTATCGAATCTATATCGTCAACCGAAACAACGTCGTCAAGCTCGTCGAGCCTGCAAATGCTCGGCACAAATTCGTCGCTTATGCCGGCTATCCTGTGGCTGCCCGTTTTATAGCCCGTCGAAAGCGTGGGGGAATTCAGCGGCTCGAGCGGATATGCGCGGCAATTCGGATTTACGGACTTAAACGACTTTGAAAGCCCCATTATTGTACCGCCCGTGCCCACTCCGGCAACAACGCCGTCGGGGACAACGCCTATATCGGAGAGCTGGCGGAGTATTTCCCTGCCCGTGTCTTCTATATGCGCAAGGACGTTGTCGTAATTTGAAAACTGTCCCGGCAAAAACGCTCCGCGCTCCCTTGCAAGCTCCTCCGACATCGCTATGGAACCGAGGAAGCCGCCCTCCTCGCGGGAAACAAGACAGACCTCAGCCCCGAAGCTTTTCATAAGGTTTATGCGCTCAACGCTCATCCAGTCGGGCATAAACACAACCATGGGATGACCGAGATACGCCGCCATTGCCGAAAATGCAATGCCAGTATTGCCGCTTGTCGCTTCGGCTATCGTATCGCCGGGCTTTATTGCGCCCGTTTCGTAAGCGCGCTTCATTATGTAATAAGCCACGCGGTCCTTTACAGAGCCGCTCAGGTTATAATATTCGGCCTTTGCAAACAGGCGGCGGACGCTGCCTTTATATTTGAATTCTATCTCCAGCAGCGGAGTTTCGGAAATCATTTTTCTTATTTTTTCAAATTTATCTGTCAAAACAAAAACCCCTTTGTTGCGGAATAAATTTATCCAACCAATATATTTTACTACCTTTTTGCCGTTTAGTCAATGATTTTTCCGATAATTACCCCGTTTTTTGCTTCAAGAAGCTTTACATTGCGGAATTTTCCAGATAAATTTTCGTCCGACGGCGCATGCACCGTAATATAATTTGCTGTTTTCCCCTCAAACAGCCCGCCGCGGACGCGCTGCTCAAAAAGCACCTCCATGGTGCGCCCTATGTGCGCGCCGAGAAACTTATCGCGTGATTTCTCCGTTTCGGCAATTATTATTTTTGAACGCCTTTCCTTTATTTCCGGCGGTATCTGACCGGGCATTTCGGCGGCCGGAGTGCCGCGGCGGCGCGAATACTGGAAAACGTGAGCGCCCGCAAATTCAACGGCCCTTACAAATTCAAGCGTTTTTTCGAATTCCTCGTCGGTTTCTCCCGGGAAGCCGACCATTATATCCGTTGTCAGCGCGCAGTCGGGGAACGCCTCCCTCAGGCCGCGGGCAATTTCCATGTATTGCTCCGCCGTGTATTTTCTGTTCATGCGCTTAAGCGTTTCCGTACAGCCCGACTGCAGCGAAATATGAAAATGAGGGCACAGCTTTTTTGAAGCCTTTATTTTTTCGATAAAGGACGAATTGAGCGTCATCGGCTCGATGGACGAAAGCCGCAGCCTGCGTATTCCGTCTGTCTTGTCGGCCTTAACGAGCAGCTGCTCAAGCGATGTGTTTTTTAGGTCAAGGCCGTATGACGCAACGTGTATGCCGGTAAGGATAATTTCGGCAAAGCCGTTTTCGGCAAGCTCCCGCATTTCCGCGAGCACCTCGTCCTCCGGACGGCTCCTTATAGGACCCCTTGCATACGGGATTATGCAGTATGAGCAGAACTGGCTGCAGCCCTCCTGTATTTTGATAAACGCGCGCGTGCGGTCCTCGTACTTTGTTATGCGAAGCTCCTCAAAATCGTGGTTGTGCATTATATCGCCGACAAGATTAAGCTTTGACGAGCTGTCAAGCCCCTCTGCGAGCTTGACTATTTCTGTCCGCCCCTTTGTCCCGAGAACAAGATTCACGCCGTCGATCGCCAGCACCTCCTCGGCAGCCGTCTGTGCGTAGCAGCCCGTTACGATAACAACGGCGCCGCTGTTATGCTTCCGCGCACGGCGTATCATTTGGCGCGATTTTCTGTCGCCGATATTTGTGACGGAACAGGTGTTTATAACGTAAACGTCGGCTTTTTCGTCAAACGGCACCGTTTCATAGCCCGACGAGGCAAAAAGCTCCGTTATGGCTTCTGTTTCGTATTGATTTACCTTGCAGCCCAAAGTGCAGAAGGCCGCCTTCTTCATTATATGCTCCATATAAAAAATTGTTCCTTTCGCGCAAAGCTCCCGCGCACGCGCAAAAGGAAACGCACGTCCGCAAAAACTTAACTATATTTAACAATTTGCTTTTTTGTTTGTTAGCACTATTATATAAAATTTTTTTCTAAATTGCAATAGGTCTTGACTAATTCAAAAAAAAGATGTATTATATATGTATAGTCATTTATGTGGGAATGGCTGAAATCTAATAAGTGATAAAACCGCAAAAGGAGGATTTTATTTATGAAGACATTTAACCTGCTGTTAAGCTCAATCAATGATGTAAAAGATTTTGTGAACATTGTAAGCAATTACGATTTTGACGTTGACCTCACATCGGGAAGATATGTTGTTGATGCAAAGTCGATAATGGGTATATTCAGCCTTGACCTTTCAAAGCCTATAAAAGTTGAGGTTCACTCGGATGACTGCGATGACTTCATGAATGAGCTTTCAAAGTTTATCGTTCAGTAAATTATAATATTGTACTTAATCAAAGAAAAAACGCATAGGGTTGTTTGATTTTGGCACAGACCGATAAGCAGTAGATCTGTTTATCGGTCCGTGCCGGAAGCGACAGCCCTTTTTTATTTCCCTTGCTGCCTTATCCGTGCAAGCGAAAGGCTTCTTAAGTGCTCAAAATCCCTACGCTCCTTTTCGCCCGGAATACGCACGGCGGCGGAAAAGCCTATAACGTCAGCGGCTCCGGCACGTTTAAGCGCCGCGGCGCACGTCCGCATTGTTATGCCGGTGGTGTATACGTCGTCGGCAATTATGATTTTCTTATCCGTCAAGTCGTTTACGGCCTCGAAGGCGTTTATTATATTTGTACGCCGCTCGAGTGCGGTAAGGTCGCTTTGGCGGCGTGTGTTGCGCGTTCTCACAAGCGTGCACGTGTCAACCGGAACGGAAACGGCGCGTGAAATTGCCCTTGCTATTATTTCGGCCTGGTTAAAGCCTCGGTCGTTCATGCGCTCCCTTGAGAGCGGGACGGGGATTATCGCGTCAAATTCTTTAAGATGCGGATATGCTGCGGCAAAATCTTCAATAAGCCGCGCCAAAATATCGCCGTTCTTGAAATCGGAGCGGAATTTGAAATTGCGGAGCACCGTTACGATTGCGCCGGAATATTCAAACGGCGAAAGCAAATACGAAACGGGAGAGAGCGCCTCAAAGCTCTGGCCGCGCCGCGTCCGCTTTAGATTTTCGGAACATTCCGAGCAAAGGCCCGCCGCTCCGTCTGTTATGAAAAAATCTCCGCGCCGCTTCTTTCTGCCGCACCCGATACATACCGCATGCGACGCAAACAGTAAATCAAATATACGCATTTCCCACGCTGTCCTTTATGTTATCTGCAAACTTTGTCTATAAGTGCGTTTTTAAGTGTTTCGGAAAAATTTATATTTGAGCGCATTGCGCGTTCGTTCAGCCAATTCGGAATCGTAAGCGTTTTTTTGACAGCTTTCGTATCGTTCATATATTTATTCAAATCGCAGTATATGACCATTACAAAACTGTTTTTGCCGGTTGCGGATATATTATTTGCTTTTGTGGCTTCAGGTAATTTAAGCCCGCGTTCGAGTACGGACTCTGCATATAAGCCGAGAGCTTCGCCCGCTTGGGCAACGCATTCCTCAAGATTTTCGCCGTATGTCTGGCAGCCGGGCAGATCCGGAAATTCCGCCCAAACTCCGTCGGTGTCTTCGTGAAAAACAGCGGGATAAAACAACATAACAATCTCCTCCTTAAAAAGCGGCTATTTAAGCCCTGTTCGTTTTAATATGGCATTAAGCAACCCTGCCGGAACGTCTTTGCCGTGTACGGGAATCACCTCGGTTTGATTGCCTTTTACCATAACATGGTAACTGCCGCGAATACGGTCTACAGTCCAGCCGTTGCTTTTTAAAAGCTTTATTAAATCTTTGTCCTTCATCGGAAGCGCCCCTTCTCAATTATTATAACACGTACAGCACGTATTGTCAACGTATTTTTTTGACCGCACGGCTCTTTGTTTGCCGTCCTTTTTTATTTTATATTAACATGTACAATATAATATTTCAATAAAAATATCAATATTTCATGAAATTTTATGTATAGCACTGTAAATATACCACATATGAGGCGAAGAAAACCGAAAAAAGAAAAAATAAAAAATACTTGCATAAAACTACATCATATGGTATAATTATTATACAATAAATTCATACAGGAGGATACGCATATGAAAAGAACAATTTTGGCGGCAATCATGCTTGCAATGACCGTTGTCTGCGCCGGATTTTCGGCTGCTGCGGCGGAGCAGATCGTGCTTGACGCAAGCGCGGAGTACACAAGCGGCGGTCTTGAAATTACGGCAACGGCAAATAACGGCACTGATGAAGCAAAAGACTGTACGATGTATTTCTGCGTCTTTGAGGACGATGTGCTCCGTGCCGTGCGCATGAGCGAGCAGACCGTTCCGGCAGGAACGTCGAGCGTTACGGAAACGATTTCAATGGCGCAGCCGTCCGAGGGACAGTCGTTCGACATCAAGGTGTTTATGTGGGATGATTATCAAGACAATTCATGTATTGACGGTAGATATGATTTAATCGATAGAATTATCGCTTATTCGCTTAATTCCTCCGAAGAATTAACTGTAAAATCCTATGACTTCACGGTACGGCTGGAGGAAGGTACATACGATATAAACAATTCAACACTCGGCAGGGTAAAGATTGACGAAAATACACGATTGTTAGATATTTCGTCATGCTGGAATGAAGACGAACAAAAATTTAATTCGGGAAGTAATGCCGGTACAGTTTCCTTTGATATGCTGATACCCGGTCAAACGTATGGGCTGACAGTAATACAGCCCGGTATGCTCTCTGCGTCACCGTTTGTTTTAATTTCGTCCGGTTTCAGCGGAGTGGGACGCATGGCGATAATCAAGGATACGTATAGCGCGTATGACGCCGAATCGGGCTCTATCATAACATGCTTTGACGTAATTGAAAACTCAGAGGAAAAGACGCTGAAGTGCGTGGATACTTCGTATTACGCAAGTGTCGGCGATGCTGTTTTGTATACACTTGACAATGACGGATATGGAGACTTGATATATGAAATTTCGAATGTCGATATGAGAGGCAAAGACAGATTTGAATATTTGAGCGGTATATACAATAACGGAATAATCAGCAGCGATTTGTGGGAGCTCGGAATGTATGATGAATTTATATTTGCTCCCGTAATAGACTGCGATGAAAACGGCATAACCGTCGGCAGCGTCGCTTACGGCTCGGAAATCGGAGACAAGGAGCTTACAAGCGGTAAGGCGGCATATTATGTTGACAGTACGCAGACGTATGAATACGATGATAACATATGCGCATACGCTATGTATGACAACAATTTCAGACCTATGTTTGCGATAAACGCCATAGAACCGCAGGAGGTTGCAAAATCCGTTATTGCTCCGCCCTCGGAAAACACGGCGTCATATCTTGATGCGGCGGGCAAATATATAAACCTCGGCATGGAGGACATTGACGAGCAGCCGAACCGTATACATTTTGCGCTGCTCGGAATCCGCGGCGGCGCCGTAATTGACGTTTATTCCATAAAAATGAGAGATGACGATATTTTCAGCTATTTTACAGGACAGTAAAGCAAAGGCCCCGCTTCGGCGGGGCTTTTGCTTTATCCTCTGACGCACCCCCATTATATTAAAAATGTTAATTTTCTGTAACAAAGCTTGATAAATTTCGCAAATGATATTATAATATAGTTTGCGGATAACGAGGAAAGGAAAAATATGCAATATGTCTGATTTAAAAAAGAACAACTCACATTCGTTTATGGGCAACGTTGCAATCGTGCTGATAGCCCAGCTCATGGTAAAAATACTCGGATTTGTATACAGAATAGTAATAACAAACGTTGAGGGCTTCGGAGATCTCGGCAACGCATATTACACGGCGGGGTTTCAGATATACACCGTTTTGCTTGCAATATCGTCTGTCGGCATACCGAACGCAATGGCAAAAATGGTTTCGGAGCGCATAGCGCTGAAAGACTACCGCGGCGCGCACAGGATATTCAAAACGGCGTTCTTGCTGTTTGCCGGCATAGGCATTGTCTGCTCGGGGCTGCTGTATTTATGCGCCGGTTTTTACACAAACAGCGTAATCTCGATGCCCGGAGCAATATATTCGATAAAAGCGCTTTCGCCGTCTATTTTCTTTGTGTGCATATCGTCGGTTGTGCGCGGCTACTTCCAGGGCATGAACGACATGAACGCAACAAGCCGTTCGCAGATGCTCGAGCAGGTATTCAAATGCGCGCTGACAGTAATACTCGTAATGCTTGTCGCCGGGCAGAAGCCAGAGGTTATGGCGGCGTGGGCAAACGGAGCGTCGTCCATAGCAACGCTTTTATCGTTTGCGTATCTTGCGGCATTTTATATGCGCCGTCAAAAGGGCATAAAAGAGGAAATAAGAAAAACGGCTGTGGAGTCGCTCTCCTACGGCACGGGAAAGCTTATGAAATCGATACTCATGCTTTCCATTCCCATTTCGCTTGCGTCGATAATAACGTCGCTTAACAGAGTTATAGATACGGCAACAATAATACGCGGCATAGAGGCGGCGTTTGCAAACGGGATACCGGCGCACTTCGACGCGTCGGGAACATGGGTCGATACGATATTGTCGCCGACGGCCGAGCAGCTCAGCCTTGAAGCGGAGCGCCTTATGGGCATGCTGTCAAAGAGCGATACGCTGATAAATATGCCGCTGTCGCTGAATTTTGCGTTTGCTACGGTGCTCGTTCCCACGATCGCCGGCGCGCTGATAGTCGGCAACAAAAAAGAAGCGTCAAGCAAAGCGGCATATTCGTTTTTAATATCGATAATCCTTATACTGCCGTGTGCGATAGGCTATATCGTACTTGCAAAGCCGATTTACAATGTTGTATACTTTAACGCCTCGCAGGGCGCCGATCTGCTTGCGTGGACGGCCGTGTCGCTTGTTTTCAGCGCGCTGAGCCAGACAATGTCCGGAACGCTTCAGGGAATAGGCAAAATATACGTTCCCGCGATAGGCCTGCTTGTCGGCTGTGCCGTGAAGCTTGTGCTTAACCTTACGCTTATACGCATACCGGGTATAAATATCTACGGCGCGGTCATAAGCACGATAGCATGTCAGATAGTTGCGTTCCTTATAAGCTTTACGGTAATGATAAAATATATATCGTTTAAAATAACGGTTGTGAAATATATAATCAAGCCGCTTATTGCCGGAGGCGTTATGGGCGCCGCGGCAGTCGGCGTGCACAGGCTTGTGACGCTTGCCGCGGGCACGGGCTTTATGGGAAACCTCGCGGCGACGCTTGTCGCGATTGCCGCCGCGGCCGTTGTATATCTTGCGCTTGTTGCCGCGCTCAGGATCTTGAACCGCGATGAGATAGAAATGCTTCCCGGCGGTGCGGGCATATACAGGCTGCTTTGCAAAATAGGCCTGTACAAGGCTTGATAATGCTTAAAACGTATGGAAGTGTATTCTTTATAAGTATTTGCCGTTCGTTTGCGTTTGTGGTATAATACAGCGTAGAGATAAGAATAAAAGGGAGATGAGTGCAATGCTTTATAAGAATAAAAGCTATGATGAAGAACGCGCTCTTTACGGCGTTAAGGACGCGGATATAGAAAACTGCAAATTCGAAGGCCCGGCCGACGGCGAATCGGCATTAAAGGAAACGCGCGGCTTGAATATAAGAAACTGCGATTTCCTGCTCAGGTATCCGCTGTGGCATACAGCCGATACCGTTATGGAAAACTGCACTATGACGGAAACGTGCCGCGCGGCGCTTTGGTATGACAGAAATACGGTTATAAGGGCTTCAAGCCTCGGCGGCATAAAAGCTGTCCGCGAATGCGACGGCACAAAAATAGAGGGCTGCAAAATAAACTCAACCGAATTCGGCTGGTTTTGCCGCGGCCTTGATATAAAAAACAGCGAGCTTGTTTCGGAATATCCGTTTTTGCATACGAGCGGTTTACATATAGACGGACTGAAAATGCAGGGCAAGTATTCGTTCCAGTATGTTGAGAATGCCGAAATAAGAAATTCGGAGCTGAACACAAAGGACGCATTTTGGCACAGCAGGAATATAACGGTGTACGACAGCGTTGTCCGCGGCGAATATCTCGGCTGGTATTCGGAAAATTTAAAGCTTGTGCGCTGCCGTATAACAGGCACGCAGCCGCTTTGCTACGCAAAAGGCCTTGTGCTTGAGGACTGCACAATGACAGACTGCGACCTGTCGTTTGAGAACAGCGACGTTACGGCAAGGATAAAGGGAGCGGTGACGAGCGTTAAAAATCCCATGAGCGGCAGGATATGCGCCGATGAAATAGGCGAAATTATTATGGATGAATATGCAAAAGGAAGTACATGCAGGATATTCGCAAAATCGGATCGCCTAAAGCAATGCGGCTGATTATGCGATGCGCGGAGGTGTACGACGATTTTATACTTTGCGGGGGCTTAACGCCCCCATTTTTTTATATTCCGATGATTTGTGCCCCAATGGCCGATTTTATTTTTCAGGCATTTACGAATCAATAAAAACGTGGTATAATAAAAACACTTATTATTTTGCTGAAAAAATTATATTAAATATACGCACATATTTTGAGGAGAAAGGAATGACATAATATATGGACATGGTGAATATTGCCATATGTGATGATAATATAGAACACATCAGCGCCCTTGAAAAATACTTGTTTGAAATAAGCAATATTAAAATCGAATGCGATGCATATTTAAGCGGAGAAAGCCTTGTCGATGCTTATAAAAACAACATTGAAAGATATGATGTTGTTTTTCTTGATATGGAAATGAGAGAATTGAACGGAATAGAAACCGCTAATTTGATACGGGAATTTGATGAGCATATAATTATAGTTTTTGTTACAAGTCATTCAGAGTATATGAAAGAGAGCTTTCAATGCCAGCCGTTTCGCTTTATTGAAAAACCGCTTGATTATGATGAACTGAAAAAGGTTTTTTACGACATTAAAGATAAACTATCGAAAAAAGAAAGGTTTTATCGTTTACGGAAAACAAAACGAAGGTCAGATTGTTTTGCGATGATATATTATATTGTGAGAGCCAAGCGCATTGGGTGTGGATAAACACCAAAGATAAATCTTATAAAATTTGTAAAACATTTTACGGATATTTCCGCCGATTTTTGGGGGCTGCCGTTTATAAGTGCCGTATATAACAGAGGAATCGTAAACGGATATGAGGATATGACATTCAGACCGAATGATCATATAATATACAACGATGCGTTTAAAATGATTGTAGAAGCTATAAACTACTCTTTTTTTGCCGAAACGAACGGCGGGTATCCGGCAGGCTATCAAACGGTTGCCAAGGATTTGGAATTGGTGGCGAGGGATTTTGTCAATTATACCCATAAAGTCAACAGATACGAGGCAGGCGTGCTTATATATAATGTGCTGGATATTCCGATAGCAAGAAAGGCAGACAACGAGGACGGTTTTGTGCTAATGGATGGAGTATACGATACGACCTCCCCGAGAATGACGTTAAGAATGCTGCACGATAAATCTCAAACACAGGAATAAATCTTTGTCCCCGTAAAGGCGGGGACTTTTTCATTGAGCCTGAAACCAGGCTTGGTTCTTTTAGCAAAAATTGCATCAAGGCTATTGCAAATCGCAATAAACTATGTTATAATTATCCCCGTTGGAAAAACAGGCTTAAATTTATGCCGCGGCGGCGGCGGAGGGGAGCGCGGAAATGAACAGACAGGATAAGGCCGAGGAACTTTTTAAAAGCGGCTATAACTGCGCGCAGTCAACAATAGGCGCGTACTGTGATTTGTTCGGTCTTGATTTTGAAACGGCTATGAAAATAACGGAGGGTCTCGGCGGCGGCATGGGGCGGCTTCGCCTTACGTGCGGCGCCGTTACAAGCATGTTTATACTTGCCGGCATGAAAAAAAGCAAGGCACAAGCTGCGGACCTTGAAACGCGCGCCGAGGTGTACGGCATGGTTCAGGCTATGGCGAAGGATTTTAAAGAGCTTTACGGCACCGTTATGTGCGGCGAACTTCTCGGAGATATGCTGCCGTCGGACGGCGGCTCTGTCCCGACAAAACGCGACGACGAATTTTATTCAAAGCGTCCCTGCGTTAAGTGTATACGCGGCTGCGGCGCGATAATCGAAAAGTATTTGTGCCGCAAGGCGTGAGCCGTAGTCCGGCGGAATGCCTGATTATTAAAAACGACTTAAGGAGATATGTAATTATAATGAAATCAGAAAACAAATACGGACTTTTTCTTATAAGGATACTCGAGGGCATATTGGTCGGCGTCGGAGCCGTGCTGCCCGGGATCTCGGGCGGCGTGCTCTGCGTAATATTCGGCATATATAAGCCGGTCATGCAGTTTTTGGCGCATCCGTTCAAGACGTTCAAAAAGAATATGCTGCTTCTTGCACCCGTTGCGATAGGCGTTATAATAGGATTTTTGGGAATATCGAAAATACTTGCGTTTTTCCTCGAAACATATCCCAATCAGTCGGTATGCCTGTTTGTGGGGCTTATCGGCGGAATGATGCCGTCGCTGTTCCGCGAAGCGGGTGAGCAGGGAAGGACGAAGGGCTCTTTTATATCGCTTTTTGCCGCAATGGCAATAATTTTTGCACTGCTTATAACGCTCGGCGCCGCGCATATAGAGGTTGTGCCGAACGTCGGCTGGTATCTTTTCTGCGGCTTCTGCCTTGCGATGAGCCTTATAGCCCCCGGAATGAGCTTTTCCACGCTCCTTATGCCGCTCGGGCTTTACACTCCGTTTATCGCGGGCATAGGCTCGATAGATATGAGCGTGCTCGTACCTGCCGGCATAGCCGCCCTTGCAACGATAATACTGCTTTCAAAAGGCGTAAACTATCTCTTTGAAAACCATTATTCGATAGCGTTCCACGCCATATGCGGAATAGTAATTGCCGCAACGGTTATGATAATCCCGTTCGGCAGCTTCACCGAAAGCGTTTCGGGCGCGGCGGTAAACCTCGGCCTTATAATCGCCGGGATAATACTTGCGCTGCTGCTCGATAAGTTTAATCAAAAGATAGATGTGAAGAATGCCGAAGCGTGAGCTTGAAAAAAGATAGGCGGCGCATCTCTTTTCTCAAACACCTTTGTGAGTTAACGGTCATAAGAACGCAAAAAGCTGACGCCCCCCCCAGATGCGGCAGCTTTTTTTGTACGAAGCTTGCAAACATCGGCACGTCATGATATAATAACGGTAAAGGCGGTGTATAAAAAAGTCTGACGCCGCGCTTTTTGCGGATTTTGCCGTATGGGCGCATATTTATTATTTGGGTCTTGAAAAATTGCGCCGAAAGTGATAGAATATAAATATCTGTATTTTATTTATGTATTAAAACGAAAGGACAATAATAAAATATGCTCAGATATTTGACTGCCGGCGAAACGCACGGCAAATGCCTGACGGCAATAATAGAAGGGATGCCGTCGGGAGTTAATATAGATATTGAAAAAATAAACGAGGCGCTGGCGGCGCGTCAGCGCGGCCACGGCCGCGGCGGGCGTATGCTTATAGAACGCGATACCGCCGAAATACTTTCGGGAGTAAGAGGCGGCGTTACGCTCGGCGGGCCGATAGCGCTGAGAATAGAAAATAAGGACTGGAAAAACTGGTCGGAAATAATGGGTACGGAGGAATCGAACGGCAAGCGCGCCGTTGAGTGCCCGCGTCCCGGTCATGCCGATTTGGCGGGCGGAATGAAATATAACCATAGGGATTTCAGAAACGTGCTTGAGCGCGCGAGCGCCCGGGAAACGGCGGCAAGGGTTGCGGTCGGAGCGGTTGTAAAGCAGCTGCTTGAAAGCTTCGGGATAACGTTCGGACGGCGTGTTGTGAATATCGGCGAGATATACGACGGCGGCGGCGAGCCGGACGCGGAATTTTACGAGCGCGTAAAAGCGTCGCCAGTGGGTTTCGGCAGCGCCGAACGTGAAAAGGAAGCGATGGAATATATAGACAAAATAAAGGCGGCGGGCGAAAGCATAGGCGGCGTTGTTGAAATACGCGCGTTTAACGTTCCGGCGGGGCTTGGCAGCTATGTCCATTACGACAGGAAACTTGACGCAAACATTGCCTTCGGAGTCATGAGCGTGCAGGCAATAAAAGGCGTCGAGATCGGCATGGGCTTTAACGTATCGTCAAACTGCGGCTCAAAGGTGCACGACTGCATAGTTTACGACGGCGCGTATCACAGAGCAACAAACAACGCCGGCGGCATAGAGGGCGGAATGTCAAACGGCGAGCCGATAATTGTCCGCGCCGCGATGAAGCCGATACCGACGCTTTATAATCCGCTCGATACGGTAAATATTTCGGACAAGTCGCCCGTCAAGGCGTCGGTGGAACGAAGCGACGCGTGCGCCGTGCCGGCGTGCTCCGTTGTTGTCGAAGCGGCAGTTGCGTTTGAAATCGCCAAAGCGTTTCTCGATAAATTCGGCGGCGACTGCATGGCTGATATAAAAGCATCATATGAAGCATATAACGAAAGAATAAAAAAATTCTGACAATTACTCAAACTGTACAGTAAAAGGGCGGTGAAAGCTTGTTAGAGGATAAAAAGTTGATAAAGCAGTGCAAGAAGGGCAGCCGCAGCGCCTTTAACGAGCTTGTGCTGCAATATCAGGACCAAGTGGTGAATTTTGCATACAGCATGCTCTCCGACCGCGAGGACGCATATGACGCGGCCCAGGAGGTATTTATAAAGGTATATAAAAATATAGGCTCGTTTGAGGAAAAGTCATCGTTTAACACGTGGCTCTATAAAATATGCTCAAACGTCTGCAAGGATATTTTAAGGAAACGCCGCGTGCGCTCGAACGTTATAAGCATAGATACGGGCGATTACGACGACGAAGCTCTCGATATAGAGGACGACCGCTACACGCCCGAGGGAGCGCTTGAGCAGTCCGAAGCGCAAAAGCGCGTAAGGGCGGCAATGAGCGTTATAAAGGACGAGTACCGGGAAATAATAACGTACTGCGATATACAGCAAAAAAGCTACGAGGAGACGGCGGCGATACTTCAATGCCCCGTCGGCACGGTAAAGTCAAGGCTGAACCGCGCAAGAATGGCGCTTAAGCGCCGCCTTGAGGAGCAGGGCGAAAATATTTAAATTATTTTTTCGAAAAGTGGAACAAAACAGCCTCGTAAAGCGTCTAATATCATGTAACAGCCAAAATGCCGCGTACATATATGTTTTGTACCGATAAATAAAACGGCACAATATGTTGCGGTACGAGGGCAAAAGAAAAAACAGCGAAAAAACAGACGCAAAACATATAATTCGGAAAGGGGGGAAGCTCATGGACTGCGAGAATTTTCACAAAAAGCTTGCAATGTTTGAAAATTTATCGGACGAGGAAAAAGCGGAGCTTAAGGCGCATGCCGGCAGCTGCGCGGAATGTTCAAAGGAATACGAAGCATACAATAATATGCTCGAAACGGTCAGGAGCCTTCCCAAGCTCAGCGCTCCCGATGATTTTCTTGCAAAGCTGAACGAGCGTATAGATGCGGAAAAGCCGGCGCGCGTAAAGCCGCCCGGAGTGTGGACGCATTTACGGCAGCACAGCTACCGCTACGGCGCGGTTGCGGCGTGCCTGATGCTTGTGGCCGTCATAGGCATAAACAGCGGCGATCTTATAGGCAGGATGAACGGTACGGATTCGGAGCTGCCGGTGCTTCCGCCCGCTGTCGGCACGGAGAAGCTGACGGACGGGGAAGAAGCGTCGCCCAAGCCTACCGAGGAGGCAAAAAGCACTCAGCAGCCTGCGGCCTCAGCAGCGCCGAAGGTTTCGGCAACGCATAAGCCGCTTGCAACGGCAATACCGACGTCAAAGCCGAAAGCGACGTCAAGGCCGTCGTCGCCGACGTTAAGCCCCAAGGCTTCCGTCAGCACGCCGGTATACGAGCCGCAAAACGACACGGCACAGGACGATACTCGGGTATTTTCGGAAAATAACACAACGGCAGCGCCGAAGGATACGGAGCCGGCTGCTGAAACGCCGGATAACAGCGGCATAGCTGTTGCGGAAGCGCCCGAAAACACAGGCAATTCCGTGCCGGATGATCCGTCGGAATATTCGCTGCCGGATGACGAGCCGACCGTAATGTCGGTAAATCCCGCAGCTCCGGGTGATTACACAAGAGGAACAGAGGTATCGAATTCGATACAGGTATCGGCAGCAAACGAAGCGCGCGCAAGAGAAATAATAAGCAGCTATTCCATAGCGAGCGACGGCGACTGCTACAGTGTAAGCTCCGACAGAATGGAAGAATTTCTTGAAGCGATGAGCAATGCGGAAATAGATTATTCGCAGAACTGCATAGACGACGGTTCGGGAACGGTAACATTCAGGCTGATAATATCATAATTATATGTGAGGGAGCCGCGCTCCCGTATATGGCTGTGTAACAGGATAAAGGAAAAATATTTAGGATAAAAGGGTAGATTTTAAAGAAGCCGGCGCATTTTGAGCCGACTTCTTTGTTTGCATTTGTGAACAAAATAAAAATTCCGGCAAAAATAACTTGAAATATCGGGCGAACGTATATATAATATAGTATTGACAATCGGAAGAACGTGAATTGGTTGAAAGGACATGGTATAGATGAATAAAATGGAAGTGCTTCCCGTAGTGCCCATGCGCGGTATAGTAATATTCCCGGGCATGACGCTTAATTTCGACGCGGGACGCGACGTTTCGGTAAAAGCGCTCGAAACGGCGGCTGACGAGCACACCGAGGTGTTCCTTACGGCGCAGAAGGATGCGAGCGTAAACGCTCCCAAAATGAACGATATGTATCCCATGGGAACCGTCGTAAAAATAAAACAGGTGATGAAGATACCGGGCGGCGGCGTGCGCGTTATAGTGGAGGGCCTGCGCCGCGGGATAATGCACGAGAGGATATCGTCGTCGCCGTATCTGCAGGCGGTTATAGAAAGCATCGGGGAAAACGACGCGCCTTACGATGTGCGCGAAGCATATATAAGGCAGGTGAAGGCGGCGTATGAGGAATACGTTTCGCAGACGCCGCATATGATGACGGAGCAGTTTATGGCTGTAATGTCGTCCGACGAGCTGCCGCGCATATGCGACCTGATTGCCGCCGGCGTTGATTTCAAGCTTGAAACAAAGCAGCTCATGCTCGATACTGCCGACGCGTGCAGCAGGGCGGAGCTTGTTATCGCATCGCTGAAAAAACAGACGGGCATATTAAAGCTTGAGCAGCAGATAGCGCGGCGCGTTAAGGAAAGCATGGATAAAAATCAGCGCGAATATTATTTGAGGGAGCAGCTTAAGGTTATAACAAAGGAGCTCGGCGACGGCGCCGACCCCGTTGAGGAGGCGGACGAATACCGCGATAAAATAAATAAGCTGAAAGCCTCAAAGGAGGTAAAGGAAAAGCTTTTGAAAGAGGCGGACAGGTTTGCGCGGATCGCGCCGTCGGCTGCCGAAAGCGGAGTTATAAGGACGTATCTCGATACGGTGCTCGATATGCCGTGGAATAAAATGACGCACGAAACGTTCGATATAAAAAATGCCGAAAAAATACTTAACGACGATCATTACGGTCTTGAAAAGGTTAAGGACAGGATACTTGAGTATCTTGCCGTAAGGCAGTTTACGGGCGGTAAAAATACGGCGATACTCTGCCTTGCGGGACCTCCGGGAGTCGGGAAAACGTCGGTGGCAAAGTCGGTCGCAAGGGCGCTGGGCAGAAAGTACGTAAGAATATCTCTCGGCGGCATACATGACGAGGCCGATATACGCGGTCACAGAAAAACGTACATAGGCGCAATGGAGGGGCGCATAATGGCGGCAATGAAGGAAGCCGGCACAAAAAATCCGCTGATACTTCTCGATGAAATAGACAAGATGGCGGCGGATTATAAGGGCGATCCTTCGGCGGCGCTGCTTGAGGTGCTCGATTACGAGCAGAATTCGTCGTTCAGGGATCACTACCTTGAGGTGCCGTTTGATTTGTCAAAGGTGCTTTTTATAACAACGGCAAATACGCTCGATACAATATCGAGGCCGCTGCTTGATAGAATGGAGGTCATAGAGCTTTCGGGCTACACCTATGAGGAAAAATTCCATATAGGCAAGGACTATCTTATAAAAAAGGCGGCGGAAAAAAACGGGCTCACCGAAAAGCAGTTTGCCGTTGCCGACGATGCGTTAAAAGACATAATAGACTACTACACGCGCGAGGCCGGCGTGAGAAAGCTTGAACAGACGCTCGAAACGCTTGCGCGCAAAGCCGCGCGCACAATGCTTGACGGCAATAAGAAATCGGTGCGCATAACGTCAAAATCGCTTGAAAAATATCTCGGCAAGCGCCGCTATCATTTTGATATGATGAATAAGAAAAGCGAGGTGGGCGTTGTACGCGGCCTTGCGTGGACGTCGGTGGGCGGCGAAACGCTGTCCGTTGAGGTGAACGTTATGGACGGCACGGGAAATGTGGAGCTTACCGGCCAGCTCGGCGACGTTATGAAGGAATCGGCAAAGGCGGCCATAAGCTATATCCGTTCCCGCGCGGATGAGCTAGGTATAGACAGCGAATTTTACAAGAATAAGGATATACATATCCATGTTCCCGAGGGCGCCGTGCCAAAAGACGGCCCGTCCGCCGGCATAACAATGGCAACCGCGCTTGTGAGCGCGCTTTCGAACAAGCCCGTAAGAAACGATATTGCAATGACCGGCGAAATAACGCTGCGCGGTAAGGTTCTGCCGATAGGCGGCTTAAAGGAAAAATCGCTTGCGGCATACAGGGCCGGCATACGGACTGTTATTATTCCCGAGGAAAACAAGCCGGATATTGACGATATCCCGAAGGAAATAAGAAAAAACATAAAGTTTATACCAACCGAAAGCATGGAGGGTGTATTAGAGCGCGCACTCGTATAGACGGGAGCGTTCGCGGTTAATGGCATAAGCACGGAAAATCCGCCCGTATGAGCGGATTTTCCGTATTCGGCGTATTTTGTTTTGATATGCTTTTTATCGGTCAAACAAAGCCTTCACACTTATACCTGCCGGCTTTTCAGTCGCACATACATGTAACGATAACGATTATGATAAGTACCCAAAGTATCATATCAAGGTCGAAATCGCAGCCGCCGCGGTGCTTATTTGTCATTGCGCAGCAGTTGTTTTCGCAGCATTCACTCATTTTAAGGCTCCTCCTTTCCTTCGGATTGTAATGTATACTATGAAAAATGCGAAAAAAATGTTACCGAAAATAAAAAAACTGCCGCATACCCCTTGAAATTTCCGCATAAATGATGTACAATATATGACGGTGTCCGCGTATGCGGGAAATAACAGCAGATTTTAAAGGAGAATTGCTTTGGAACGAGAAAAAATCGCAAGAATAAACTACCTTGCGAAAAAATC
Source organism: Candidatus Ornithomonoglobus intestinigallinarum (assembly GCA_018715365.1). Taxonomy (GTDB): domain Bacteria; phylum Bacillota; class Clostridia; order UBA1381; family UBA1381; genus Ornithomonoglobus_A; species Ornithomonoglobus_A intestinigallinarum. The sequence continues at coordinate 65,261 of DVLU01000040.1, forward strand.
AAAAAACGAAGGCTTAAACGCCGAGGAAAAAATCGAACAGGCGCTGCTCAGGAAAGAATATCTCGAAGCGGTAAGACGAAATTTCAAAGCCACTCTCGACAGTATCGAAATAAAGAAATAAAGGAGTATTAAAGCTATGTCTCTTATTTTGCCGGAAGGCTATAAGTCAAAGCTCGGCGGCAGACGCACCGAGGAAGCAATAAAATCCATAAAGGATACCTTCCAGAGGGAGCTTATAAACGCGCTTAACCTTCAGAGAATATCCGCGCCGCTTTTTGTAAGACCGGAAACGGGCTTGAACGATAATCTTAACGGCGTTGAAAGGCCTGTTGATTTTGATGCGCCCGGTATCGGCGGACGGCTTGAAATAGTACATTCGCTTGCGAAATGGAAAAGACTAACTCTTGCAAAATATAAGTTTTCAAAGGGCGAAGGGCTCTACACCGACATGAACGCAATAAGGCGCGATGAGGTGCTTGATAATCTTCACTCGATATACGTTGACCAGTGGGACTGGGAGGCCGTTATAGATAAGAGCGAAAGGAACCTCGATACGCTGAAAAATACGGTCAAGAAAATTTATTCGGCAATTAAATCGACAAACGCAATAATACAGCAGAATTATCCGGAGCTTGACACATATCTTCCGGAGGAGATAACGTTTGTGACAACCCAGGAGCTGGAGGACATGTATCCCGGTCTTGAGCCGAAGGAAAGGGAGGACAGGCTTTTGAGGGAAAAGAAAGCCGTGTTCCTTATGCAGATAGGCAAGGTCTTGAAATCCGGCAAAAAGCACGACGGCAGAGCGCCCGACTACGACGACTGGGAATTAAACGGTGATATACTCGTATATTATCCGCTGCTTGACGCTTCGTTTGAGCTTTCGAGCATGGGTATAAGAGTTGACGAGGAAGCTCTTAAGAAGCAGGTTAAAGAATGTCACTGCGAGGACCGCCTTGAAATGGACTTCCATAAGAAGCTCTTAAACGGCGAGCTGCCTTATACTATAGGCGGCGGCATAGGGCAGTCAAGGCTGTGTATGCTGATGCTCGGCAAAGCGCATATAGGCGAGGTTCAGGCGTCGGTATGGAGCGACGCGATGATAAAAACGTGCAGAGAGCACGGCATAGAGCTTTTGTAAAACAAACAAAAAGAACAAATAAGATAATCAGGAAGGATAACGGTATGGATACACTTGTAAAACGGCTGTTCCGCGAAAGCGGGGAATTTGCCGATAAGGAAATCACGGTATCGGGCTGGATACGCACAATAAGAGTTTCAAAAAGCTTCGGCTTCATAGAGCTTAACGACGGCAGCTTTTTCAAGAATCTTCAGATAGTTATAGAGGAGGAAAAGCTTGATAATTTCAGGGAGCTGTCAAAGCTTAACGTCGGCGCGTCGATAACGGCGCGCGGTACGCTTGTGCTGACGCCCGAGGCAAAGCAGCCGTTTGAGCTAAAAGCCGGGGACGTTGTTATAGAAGGCACGTCAACTCCCGATTACCCGCTTCAGAAAAAGCGCCATTCATTTGAATATTTAAGGACAATAGCTCATCTGCGTCCGAGAACGAACACCTTCTCGGCAGTGTTCCGCGTGCGTTCGCTCATAGCTCAGGCGATACACCAATTCTTTGCCGAGCGCGGTTTTGTGTATGTCCATACGCCGATAATAACGGCGAGCGACTGCGAGGGCGCGGGCGAGATGTTTAAGGTAACGACGCTCGATATGGATAAGCTACCCAAAACGGACGAGGGCGCCGTTGATTATTCAAAGGACTTTTTCGGCAAGCCGACAAACCTGACGGTAAGCGGACAGCTCAACGTTGAAACGTTCTGCATGGCGTTCAGAAACGTCTACACGTTCGGACCCACGTTCAGAGCCGAAAATTCGAACACTACGCGCCATGCGGCGGAATTCTGGATGATAGAGCCGGAGATTGCTTTTGCCGACCTTAACGACGACATGGATCTTGCGGAGGCAATGCTTAAGTATATAATAAACTATTGTCTTGAAAACGCCCCGGAGGAAATGGCGTTTTTCAACAGCTTTGTGGACAAGGGGCTGCTTGAGAGGCTTCATAACGTCGTATCAAATGAATTTGCGAGAATAACATATACAGAGGCTGTTGAAATATTAAAGAAAAACAACGATAAATTCGAATACCCCGTTGAATGGGGCAGCGATCTCCAAACGGAGCATGAGCGTTATCTCACGGAGCAGATATACAAAAAGCCAGTGTTTGTAACGGACTATCCCAAGGAGATAAAGGCATTTTACATGAAGCTTAACGGCGACAACAAAACAGTTGCCGCAATGGACCTGCTCGTTCCCGGCGTCGGCGAAATAATCGGCGGCAGCCAGAGGGAGGAAAATTACGATACGCTTGTGCGGAAAATGCACGAGTGCGGTCTTAACGAGGAGGACTACGGCTTCTATCTCGACCTCAGAAAATACGGCACGAACAAGCACGCGGGCTTCGGCCTGGGCTTTGAAAGAGCCGTTATGTACATCACCGGTATGCAGAATATAAGAGACGTACTGCCGTTCCCCAGAACGGTCGGCACGGCCGAATATTAAATGGCTGCCGCTTTTGCGCGGATCGGAGCAGCGGTTTCCGTCCGCGCAGAAGACGGGCGGCTTTTTTGTAAACAGGCATACGGCTCGGGCTTTATGGTGAGCTGTTTTATTTCATACCCAAAAGACGGGCGAAAGGCGGATAAATTATGAACTTTTTTTATGCTTTGCTGGCGGCTGCGGCGATATTTTTCTCCTACAGGTTTAATCTTTATTTCGGTATAATCGTCACTGCCTTTATTGTATTTTATATTATTTACAGATATATCCCGACGTATTGGGCGGTTAAAGCCCAGAGGGCGTTTGCCGCGGGCGATTTTAAAGAAGCAAAGCGGCTTTACAAAAAATCGTACGACACAAACCGCGCAAAGGCGCAGATAAAAATAAATTACGCCTATACGCTCATGCGCACGGGCGATTTTGACGAGGCGGAACAGATATTAAATCCTATCGTCAGAGTAAAAACAACAAAAAAGGATAATTTAAAAAAGAGCGCAAAGCAGCAGCGCTGCATGGTTTATTATAAGCAGGGACGGCTCGATGAGGCGATGGAGGACGCAATGGAGCTGTTTAACGACGGCTACAGAAATACGCAGATGTACGGCATGATAGGCTATTTCAAGCTTATAAGCGGCGGCGATATAGACGAAACAACGCGCTTCTGCGAGGAAGCATACGACTATAACAGCGACGACCGCGACATCATGGACAATCTGTCGATTTGCTATTACAGAAAGGGCGAATACGACAAGGCTGCGGAGCTTTCCGATAAAATAATCGCCGATGCGCCGAAGTTTGTGGAGGCATATTACCACGGCGCACAGATAGCCGTAAAGCGCGGCGAATACAAAAAAGCAGCCGAGCTTATGACGCATATAGATTCCTGCCGCTGGTCAAATATGACGACCGTTTCGCGTGAGGAAGTTGATGAATTGAATAAACAAATAAAGGAAAGACTGTCATGAACAAAACGCCGCTTGCCGAAAGGCTGCGACCGAAAACTCTCGATGATGTCTGCGGCCAGCAGCATCTGATAGGAGAGGGGAAGCTGTTAAGGAATATCATAGAAAGCGGCGATACGCCGAATATGATATTTTACGGACCGTCGGGCTCGGGGAAAACGACGATAGCAAACATGATAGCGTCAAAAACGGGAAAGGCGCTGCGCCGCTTAAACGCAACAACGGCGTCCGTTGCCGATATAAAAGACATAACAGCCTCCCTTGATTCGTTTCTTGCTCCCGACGGCGTGCTTTTGTATCTTGACGAGATTCAGAATTTTAATAAAAAGCAGCAGCAGTCGCTGCTTGAGTTTATGGAAAACGGAAAGATAACGCTTATAGCAAGCACAACGGAAAACCCGTATTTTTATATTTATAACGCGGTGCTTTCAAGGAGCGTCGTTTTTGAATTTAAGGCGCTTAAGCCCGATGATGTCGAAAGGGCGCTTTCAAGAGCCGTTGACGTATTAAAAAACGAGGATTACCGCGGCTGCGAGGTAAATATCGAAGACGGCGTGCTTTCTCATATAGCCAACGCCTCAAACGGCGACGTGCGCAAGGCTCTGAATTCGCTTGAGATAATTTTTCTTGCGGCGCGCCCCGATAAAGACGGCAGGCTTAATATAACTCTCGATTCTGCGGAACAGGCCGTTCAGCAAAAAGCGTTCAGATACGACCGCGGCGGCGACAGCCATTACGATATTTTAAGCGCGTTTCAGAAATCTATACGCGGCTCCGATCCCGACGCCGCCGTTCATTACCTTGCGCGCCTTGTAAGCGCGGGCGATATGCAGAGCATATGCCGCAGGCTGCTCGTTATTGCGGCAGAGGATATAGGGCTTGCGTATCCCAATGCGATAAGCATCGTAAAAGCCTGCGTTGACGCCGCGCTGCAGGTCGGTTTCCCCGAAGCGCAGCTGCCGCTTGCCGAAGCCGTTATGCTGCTTGCAACGGCTCCGAAATCAAACAGCGCCGCGGAGGCGATAGGCGCGGCAATGGACGATTTGTCGAAAACTGACGCGGGGGACGTGCCGGAGCATCTGAAGGATTCGCATTACGGCGGCGCGGAAAAGCTCGGTCACGGCGACGGCTATAAATATGCTCATAATTATAAAAACCATTACGTAAAGCAGCAGTATCTGCCCGATAACGTAAAGGACAGAAAATATTATACATACGGCGCAAACAAAACGGAGCAGGCGGCAAAAGCCTACTGGGATAAAATCAAGGAGGAAAGCGGCAAATGAAGGACGGATTTATAAAAACGGCGTGCGCCGCGGTTGATATAAAAGTCGCGGACACCGAATACAACACATCGCAGCTTATAAAAACCGCCAAAGAGGCGTGCGGGAACGGCGCAAAGCTTGTGGTGTTCCCCGAGCTTTCGATAACGGCATACACCTGCTCGGATTTGTTTTTGCAGCAGCCGCTGCTTGACGGCGCAATGAAGGGGCTTATACGTCTTGCAAAGGAAACGGCGGAGCTTGACGCGGTAATAGTTGCCGGACTGCCCGTTGAGCTTTGCGGCAGCCTTTATAACTGCGCCGCCGTTATAAACCGCGGTAAAATAAAAGGGCTCGTTCCGAAAATGAATGTGCCCAATTACGGCGAGTTTTACGAAGCAAGGCACTTCAGAGAGGGGTTTAACGATAAAAGGACTGTAATTATAGACGGATACGAAGTGCCTTTCGGCGGCAAGCTGCTGTTTGCGGCAAGGTCTATGCCCGAATTTGTTTTGGGGATTGAGATATGCGAGGATCTGTGGACTCCGAACCCGCCCTCGTGCGCTCATGCGCTTGCCGGAGCGACGGTTATTGCAAACTTGAGCGCAAGCGATGAGCTTATAGCAAAGGCCGAATACAGAAGCTTGCTTGTGCGTTCGCAGTCGGCAAGGCTGTACTGCGGCTATATTTATTCGGACGCCGGTTACGGCGAGTCTACAACCGACCTTGTTTTTGCGGGAGACAATATAATAGCCGAAAACGGCGTTATTTTATCAAGAAGCAAAAAATTTACGAATGAATGTGTATATGCCGAGCTTGACCTGGAAAGACTGTTGATTGAACGGAGAAAAGCGACGACATATAAAAGCATGGGCGAATCGGATTATACGTTTATCGATGTTGAGCTTGAGCCGGAAAAAACGGAGCTGTCGCGCCGTATAGACGCTGCGCCGTTTGTTCCCGGTGACGAGAGCAAAAGGGCGGAGCGGAGCGAAGAAATACTTTCGATACAGGCAATGGGGCTAAGGAAGCGCCTTGACCATACAAACGCAAAGAATGCCGTAATAGGCGTAAGCGGCGGGCTTGATTCAACGCTTGCGCTGCTTGTTGCCGTGCGTGCGTTCGACAGCCTCGGGCTTGACAGAAAAGGCATAACGGCCGTTACAATGCCGTGCTTCGGCACAACGGACAGGACGTACAATAACGCCGTAAGCTTTGCGAAGTCGCTCGGCGTAACGCTCAGGGAAATAAATATCGAAGCTGCCGTAAGGCTCCATTTCAAGGACATCGGACACGACGGCGAAACGCTTGACGTCACCTACGAAAATTCGCAGGCAAGAGAACGCACGCAGATATTGATGGACATAGCCAATATGAACGGCGGGCTTGTTATAGGAACGGGCGATCTTTCGGAGCTGGCGCTGGGTTGGGCAACGTATAACGGCGACCATATGAGCATGTACGCCGTAAACGCGGGAGTGCCGAAAACGCTCATACGCTGGCTTGTTGACCATGAAGCGAAACGAAGCGGCAGCAAGCTCCTGAAGGCGACGCTTGAAGATATTCTCGCAACGCCGGTAAGCCCCGAGCTTTTGCCGCCGAAGGACGGCGAAATAGCTCAGAAAACGGAGCATATCGTAGGTCCCTATGAGCTTCACGACTTTTTCCTGTATTATCTTCTGCGCTTCGGCTTCCGCCCGTCAAAGATACTGCGCCTTGCCGAAAGGGCGTTTGAGGGTATGTATGACCGTGCTTTTATACTCGAATGGCTGAAGGTATTTTACAGGCGATTTTTTGCGCAGCAGTTTAAGCGCTCATGTCTGCCGGACGGACCGAAGGTCGGTTCTGCGGCGCTTTCTCCGAGAGGCGACTGGCGTATGCCGTCCGACGCCTCGGTAAAAATCTGGACGGACGAGCTGAACGCGCTGTAAGCGCGGGCCCGTTCATGAATACGGAGAAGGCTTATGCGTGAACGGTTAATAAAAAATAAAGGGAAAATATATCTTTTGGTTTCGGCGTTTATCTACGGGCTTGCCCCGATACTTGCCAAAACCGCCTATACCGGCGGCACAAGAGCCGTGACGCTTGCGTTTTTGCGCGCGTCAATGGCCGTGCCGCTTTTGTTTGTTTTGTTAAAGGCGGAGCATATGCCGCTCAGGCTCACAAGGACGGAATTTAAAAAGGTTTCGCTTTTGGGGCTGTTCGGCGGCGCCGTGCCGATTATACTTCTGTATCTTTCATACCGCTATATTTCTGTCGGGCTTGCAACAACGCTCCATTTTGTTTATCCGATAATAATTGTGTTTGCCACATCGTTTATATATCATGAAAAGCTTGATAAGCTCACGCTTATAGCCGCGCTTTCGGCAACGGCGGGGATATTTATGTTTGTCGATATAGGCGGCACGGCAAACAAAACCGGTATAATTCTTGCGCTTTTGTCTGGTATATTCTACAGCTTCTATGTTTTGTATATGGATAGATCGGGGCTTGACAAAATGGACTGTATGAAGCTTACGTTTTATACGCTTGTTATAATAAGCGCCGGCACGCTTGTTTACGGCCTTGCCGCGCACGCGATATCGTTTTCGATGACTCCGAAGGCATGGCTCTATTCGTTTCTTATATCGCTTCTTGTGACGTTTGCCGCGGTGCCGCTTTTCCAGGCCGGAATAAAATACGAGGGCGCTTCGGCGGCGGGAATACTTTCCACGGCGGAACCGATAACGACGCTTATTTTGGGCGCCGTGTTTTTGGGCGAAGCCATAAGCGGCATGCAGTATATGGGCGGCTTGCTTATACTTGCCGGAGTTGCCGCCGTCCAAATAAAGCACCGGTGAAATGTTTTCATTAAAACGGCCGGAACGGCATATGGATGATATAGGGCAAAAACCGGGGAGGGGTTCTGTATGTTTATTCCGAAAAAACAGCTTCTGGCAGTAATCGCCGCCGCGGCCGTCTGCATAACTGCGGCGGTGGCTTTGAAAATCGGTGCGGTCGAAACGTTTTCCGAAACAAAAATAACCGTCGCGCTGGATCCCGGACACGGATTTCCCGATGGCGGGGCCGTTGGGGCGGCGGGAACGCTCGAAAAGGATGTAAATCTGGCAGTTGTGCAAAAGCTTGCCGAAATACTCGAGAGCCGCGGGAACAGGGTCGTGCTTACGCGCACCGGCGACAGCGGGCTTCACGACGGCACGGGAACGATACGTCAAAAAAAGATCGCCGATATGAAAAAACGCGTCGAAATAATAAATTCATCGGGCGCGGAGCTGCTTATATCGGTACATATGAACGCTTTGAACGACAGCTCCGTTACGGGACTCCATATTTTTTACAACAGGGCGCACGAGGAGATAAAGCCGCTTGCCGAAAAGATTCTCTCGTCCGTTTCGGACGCGACCGGCGCGGAGGCGCACGGCGCAAAGCCCGCCGCAGACTCGCTTTATCTTATGAAAAACACAAAAATCCCCGCAGTATTGATCGAATGCGGCTTCCTTTCAAATCCCGATGAAGAAAAAAAGCTTAACAACGACGAATACCAATCCCGCATCGCATGGGCAATAGCAAATGCGCTCTCATAAATTGCCGATTCTAACACAATATACTGTGCTCAAACATCATTTCTTGCTCAATTATATACAATTCAATAAAAAAAGGCTTTCAAAATCGACAAATTTCTAACATACTTTGTGCGAATATATTAAAATTGTATTGACTAAACACCATATGTGGTGTATAATATTACTTGATGTTAATTTGACTGTAATATCAGAAAGGAATGAATATGATGAGCAGAGTATACAATTTTTCGGCGGGGCCCTCGATGCTTCCGCTTGAGGTACTTGAAAAAGCACAGAGCGAGATGACGGAGTACGGTACGGCCGGAATGTCCGTTATGGAGATGAGCCATCGTTCGGCTGACTACAAGGCTATAATAGACGAAGCGGAGGCGCTTGTAAGAGAGCTTATGAACGTTCCCGATAATTACAAGGTGCTTTTCCTTCAGGGCGGCGGTTCAACGCAGTTTGCCATGGTGCCGATGAACCTGGCGACAAAAAATAAGAAAGCCGATTACGTTATAACGGGCCAGTGGGCGAAGAAGGCGGCTGCCGAGGCCGAGAAGTTTATAACGGTAAACAGAGTGGCGTCGTCTGCGGACAAGACGTTCTCATACATACCCAAGCTTGACAAGAGCACGTTCTCAAAGGACGCCGATTATTTCTATATCTGCTACAACAACACGATATACGGAACAAGATACACAAAGCTCCCCGAAACGGACGCCGTGCTTGTTGCCGATATTTCATCGTGCGTTATGTCCGAGGTTATAGACGTATCAAAATTCGGACTGCTTTTTGCGGGCGCGCAGAAGAACCTCGGCCCCGCTGGCGTTACGCTTGTTATCGTAAGAGAGGACCTCATAGGCGAAACGCTTGAGGGCACGCCAACGATGCTCGATTACAAAACACATGCGGACAACGGCTCTATGTACAATACGCCCCCGACATACGCAATATATGTATTAAAGCTTGTGCTTGAATGGATAAAATCAAAGGGCGGCGTTGCGGCGCTTCAGAAGGTGAACGAGGAGAAGGCAAAGATACTTTACGATTTCCTCGATTCATCGGAGCTCTTTAAGGGCACGGTAGTTCCCGAAGACCGTTCGCTTATGAACGTGCCGTTTGTAACGGGCAGCGACGAGCTTGACGCAAAATTCGTAAAGGAAGCCAAGGCTGCCGGTCTTGTAAACCTTAAGGGTCACAGAACCGTGGGCGGAATGAGAGCAAGCATTTATAACGCGATGCCGGTTGAGGGTGTCCGCAAGCTCGTTGAATTTATGAAGAAGTTTGAAGCAGAAAATAAATAAGGAGCAAAAACCATGTATAATATACTTACGTTAAATAAGATAGCAAAATGCGGTCTTGACAAGCTTGGCGAAAACTACGCAATAACGGATAACGAAGCGTCAAATCCCGACGGCATAATACTCAGAAGCTACAATATGCACGATATGGAGCTCGGCAGCAACCTTAAGGCCGTTGCAAGAGCCGGCGCGGGAACAAACAATATCCCCACAGACAAGTGCACGGAAAGAGGCATAGTTGTGTTCAACACGCCGGGAGCAAACGCAAACGCCGTTAAGGAGGCCGTTATAGCAGGTCTTATCCTGTCGTCGAGAGATATAATAGGCGGCGTTGAGTGGGCAAAAACGCTCACGGGCGACGATGTTGCAAAGCAGGTCGAAAAGGGCAAGTCAAACTTTGCCGGAACCGAAATAAAGGGCAAGACGCTCGGCGTTATAGGTCTCGGGGCAATAGGCATACTCGTTGCAAACGCGGCGTATACGCTCGGCATGGACGTTATAGGCTACGACCCCTATCTTTCGGTTGACGCCGCACTCAAGCTTTCAAGGCACGTCAAAAAGGTGAACGACCCGAAGGAAATATACGACAACGCCGATTATATAACAATACATATCCCGTATTCGGAGGCAACAAAGGATACGATAAACGCGGAAAATATAGCTGCCATGAAGGACGGCGTAAAGATACTGAACTTTGCGAGAAACGGCCTTGTGAACAACGACGCAATAAAGGCGGCGCTTGCTTCGGGCAAGGTGTCGAGCTACGTTGTGGACTTCCCGAACGAGGAGGTTATAGGCGTTAAGGGAGTTATAGCAATACCGCATCTTGGCGCGTCAACGGAGGAATCGGAGGAAAACTGCGCCGTTATGGCTTCGATGCAGATAGCCGATTATCTCGAAAACGGAAATATAGTAAATTCGGTAAACTTCCCCGCATGCTCGCTTCCCGTAAGCGGCGTGGGCAGAGTTGCAATTGCACACAGGAACGTTAAGAAGGTAATCGGTCAGTTTACGGACGCTCTTTCGGAGGTCAATATTTGCGATATGGTAAGCAAGTCGAAGGGCGATATTGCATATACGATAATAAACACGGACCACGAGATAGACGAAAATATGCTCAATAACCTGAAAGCGATAAGCGAGGTTGTTGACGTAAGACTTATAAAGTAATCCGATAAAGCAATCTGATTTTGAGGCTGTCGCTTTTAGCAGGACGCGATCCGAAAATTTTTATGGCTAAAAACGACAGCCTTATTGGCTGATTTTTGAAACATACGTCGTTTGGAGGGATGATAATGCCTATTCGCATACCGGATAAGCTGCCGGCAACAAAGCAGCTGAGAAACGAAAATATTTTTGTCATGTCCGAAACGAAGGCGATGCACCAGGACATACGACCGCTCAGGATAGTAATAGCAAATCTGATGCCGACAAAAATAACAACGGAAACGCAGCTTTTGCGTTTGCTGTCAAATTCGCCGCTGCAGGTGGAAATAGAGTTTCTGCAGATGGAGTCGCACAGGTCAAAAAATACGCCGCTCGAGCATTTGAAAACGTTTTACAAATCGTTTGACGAAATAAAAAATTCGAAGTTCGACGGCATGATAATAACGGGCGCGCCCGTGGAAAACCTTGAATTTGAGGAGGTTGATTACTGGGACGAGCTTGTAAGGCTCATGGAATGGTCGAAAACGCACGTGACGTCAACGTTCCATATCTGCTGGGCGGCGCAGGCGGGGCTTTATTACCATTACGGCATACCGAAATATCCGCTTGCCGAAAAGTGCTCGGGTATATTCAGGCACAAGGTAAACCGCAGAACGGCAAAGCTTGTGCGCGGCTTTGACAATGAATTTTACGCACCGCATTCGAGAAATACCGAGGTGCGCGCCGAGGATATACGAAAGGTCAGAGGGCTTGAAATACTTGCCGATTCAAAGGAAGCGGGCGTTTATATAGTGTTTACAAAGGGCGGCAGGCGCATATTTGTTATGGGTCATGCGGAATATGACGCAAACACATTAAGGGATGAGTATTTCCGCGACCTTGAAAAGGGGCTTAATCCGAAAATACCGAAGCATTATTTCCCGCATGACGACCCGACAAGACGGCCTCAGGCGGTTTGGCGTTCCCATGCAAGCTTGCTGTTTTCAAACTGGCTTAATTATTTTGTGTATCAGATAACGCCGTACGATATAGATTCCATAAATTAAACAGGATACGGAGAAAGGGGATAATTTAAAATGAGCAAAAGGCTTTTTACGTCGGAGTCCGTCACCGAGGGACATCCCGACAAGATATGCGACCAAATATCCGACGCAATACTTGATGAAATATTAAAGCATGACCCCAATGCAAGAGTTGCGTGCGAAACGACGTGCACAACGGGCATAATTTCGATAATGGGCGAAATAACAACAAACTGCTACGTTGATTTCCCGAAGATCGCAAGGGGCGTTGTGCTCGATATTGGTTACAACAGGGCAAAATTCGGCTTTGACGGCACAACGTGCGCCGTTGTAACGGCAATAGACGAGCAGTCGCCCGATATTGCCCGCGGCGTTGATTCGGGCTATGAGAACCGCGAGCAGGGCGGCAGCGACAGCGAAAACGAAACCGGCGCCGGCGACCAGGGCATGATGTTCGGATATGCGTGCGATGAAACGCCCGAGCTTATGCCGATGCCGATTTCCCTTGCGCATAAAATGGCAATGAAGCTTACGGAGGTCCGCAAGGAGGGGATACTCGATTATCTCCGTCCCGACGGCAAAACGCAGGTTACGGTCGAATACGATGACGGCGTTCCCGTGCGCGTCGATACTGTTGTCGTATCGAGCCAGCATTCGCCCGACGTTGATATAAACAAGCTGCGCGAGGATATAAAGCGCGAGGTTATTTTAACAAGCATACCAAAGCGGCTGCTTGACGAAAACACGAAGATATTCATAAATCCGACGGGACGCTTTGTTGTCGGCGGGCCGAACGGCGACAGCGGCTTAACGGGCAGGAAAATAATAGTTGACACATACGGCGGATACGCACGTCACGGCGGCGGCGCGTTTTCCGGCAAGGACCCCACAAAGGTTGACAGAAGCGCAAGCTATGCGGCAAGATGGGTTGCGAAGAACGTTGTTGCCGCGGGGCTTGCAAAGCGCTGCGAGATTCAGATAGCGTATGCCATAGGCGTTGCGCATCCCATTTCGATAAGCGTCGATACATTCGGTACGGGCGCCGTGCCGGAGGAAAAAATCGAAGCGGCGATAGAAAAGGTATTCGATTTAAGACCTCATGCGATAATAAACCGTCTTGATTTAAGAAGGCCCATTTACCGCCGCCTTGCGTCCTACGGGCATATGGGCAGGGAGGACCTTGACGTATCGTGGGAAAAGACCGATATGACGGACGCTCTCAAAAAGGCGGTCGAGGAGCTGTGAAAAGCCGCTGCGAATACTGTATGTTCTATGAGTACGACGATGAGCTCGAGGAATACGCGTGCACCGTCGGCTTTGACGAGGACGAGTATGCGCGGTTTATGAGCTCATACCGCAGTGAATGTCCGTATTTTCGCTTTGGCGACGAATACACCATAGTAAGAAAGCAAAATTAGCAGGAGGAACACCGTATGCGTCTTGTGCTTCCCGAAACGGTAAAACGCATTTTAAGCCGGCTTCAGCAAGGCGGCTTTTTTGCGTATGTTTCGGGCGGCGCGGTGCGCGATATGATAATGGGCAGAACGCCGCACGATTACGATATTTCAACAAACGCAAAGCCGGAGGAAATAAAAAAGCTGTTTAAGCATACCGTTGATACGGGGATAAAGCACGGCACCGTTACCGTCATAATAAACAGGCGCGGCTATGAAATTACAACGTTTCGCCGCGACGGCAGGTATTCCGACGGCAGGCATCCCGAAAGCGTGCAGTTCGTAAACAGCGTGCGCGACGATTGTTTGCGCCGCGATTTTACGATAAACGCCATGTCCTATAACGATGAGGAAGGGCTGCTCGACTTTTTCTGCGGACGGCGCGATATAAACAGGGGCATTGTGCGATGCGTCGGAAATGCCGAGCAGCGGTTTAAAGAGGACGCGCTCAGGATGCTGCGGGCAGTGCGCTTTTGCGCCGTGTTCGGCTTTGAGCTTGAGGAGCAGACGCGCGCCGCAATACGAAAATGCGCCGTGCTTATAAAGCGCGTAAGCAGCGAGCGGATCGTTGAGGAGCTGAATAAAATACTGCTTTCCGACCGTCCCGACAGCTTCAGGCTCATGCACGAGCTGGGGCTGCTGGCGCATATAATACCGCAGCTTGACAATTGCTTCGGCGAAGCGCAGAATAACAGGTTTCATATATACGACGTCGGAGAGCATATAATGCACACCGTTGCAAACACGCCGCAGGACCTTGTTTTAAGATGGGCGGCGCTGCTGCATGACGTCGGAAAGCCGTGTGTGTCAAGCGTCGATTCCGACGGTATAATACATTTCTACGGACACCATCGGGAAAGCAAGCGCATAGCAAACGATGTGCTCCACAGGCTGCGCCTCGATAACGCAAGCCTTAAGGATATTCTTACGCTTATAGAAAATCATGACGTCCGCATAGATCCGTCGCCACCGGCCGTAAAGCGCATGATGTCAAAAACGGGGCCTGCGCTTTTTGAAAAGCTGCTCAGGCTGCAAACGGCCGACAACGGGGCAAAAAATCCAGTTTATTTTGAGGAGAAGAAAAGGCGGATAGACGCCGTGCGCGAAATATTTGAAACGGTGATCTCGGCAAACGAGCCGTACAGGGTATCGGACCTTGTCATAAACGGGCGCGATTTGCTGAAGGCGGGCTACCGTCCCGGCAGGGCGGTGGGGGATACGCTGAAGGCGCTTGCCGACGAGGTGATAATCGACCCGACATGCAACGAACGGCGCTATCTCTTAAAGCGCGCCGCGGAACTGAAACGCGGAAAATAACCCATACATGGGGGTTCCAAAGGGGGCGGAGCCCCCTTTGAGAAAAAAACAAAACAATTGGAGAATAATATAAAATGGAAAAATACGAATACACCCCCTCCGGCGTATGCTCAAGAAAAATATATATGGAGCTTGACGGGGATATAATAAAAGACATCAGCTTCACAGGCGGCTGCCAAGGCAACCTCCGGGGCATAAGCGCACTGACGCGCGGCATGAATATACATGATGCAATAAACCGCTTAAAAGGCATAAACTGCGGCGGCAAGGGCACGTCCTGCCCGGATCAGCTTTCAAAAGCGCTTGAAGCGGTAATAAATAACAGATAACGGTAATAAAACGCAAAAAGCCCTCATATAATGTATGTGTAGAAATATACACTGCATAATATCGGAGGCTTTTTTCAGTGAAACGTATAATTTTTATTTTGATAATCCTTACCGCATTCGGCATAGCGGCGGTGTCTTTCGGGACAAGCGTCCCGCAAACGGAGGTACGGCTGTATTTTACCGATGCGCAGATATTAAAGCTCTTGCCCGTGCGCGTCATGATACCCGAGCTTACGCCCGAGGAACAGGCAAAGCTTGTTATAAAAGCGCTGATAGAGGGCGATGACGATAATTTAAAAATACGCCGCACAATACCGGATATACGCGGCTGTATGTCGGTAAAGGTGAAGGGCGAAATAGCGTATGTCGATATAAAACGCAAAATGATTGAAAATCACAGCGAGGGACGCGATATAGAACTGCTTACCGTGTATTCGATAGTAAATTCCCTTGCCAGCGTAAAAGGCATAACGAATGTGCGGTTCACAATAGAAGGCGAGGTCAGCGAGGATTTTATGGGGTATCTGGATATGAGGGAAACGTTTATTCCCGATTATACGGTTTAGCGAAGCGGACACACAGGGCTGCTCGATTTTAGCTGCAGAACGGACGAAACGCACCCGACGGCGTGTTGGCACCGTGCAAGATGGCACGGACGACCGAAGGTCGGCTTTCGGCTTTGCCGAAAGTGCTGAAAAGTTCACTCCGAGTGGTGCGTTTTGTTCGTAGGTAAACAGCTAAAGCTGTTTAGCGGTCTGCGCTGAAAGCGGCAGCCCCCGTTAGTTTATTTAACGAGGTGAAAAGCCTTTATAATATCCTCTATTTCATCATCGTTTATCGCAACAACGTCGCCGAGATCCTTGGCGGCAATGATCGCTCTTGCGCTGTATTCCGCAACCTCAAGACGGTCAAACGCGTTTAAGAGATCGGAGCCCGTAACAATAACGCAGTCGTTCTTTATTATCGCTATCGGCGTGTTCTCTTTAAATACAGCCGCCGTTTCTTTCGGCTTCAGATAGTTTGAACCGAAATCGAGCTTCGGAATATTTCTCATCAGTATATAGCTCTCCGGTATCGTTCTCGAATCGAGCGGCTCGTCCGTAACGGCAAACGCCATCAAACACGGCGGATGCGCTATGATTATCGAATTTATATGCGGATGTTGCTTGTATATCTCCCTGTGCAGCTCAACGCTTCTTGACGGGCTCTTGCCCATCTCCTTGTAATCGCCGTTTATCTTTACAATATCCTCCGGCTCAAGATACTTCCTGTCCGGCCCCGCGGGAGTTATAACAAAGCTGTCGTCGCTCAGCCTCTGCGAAAACGTCCCCTGCGTGCTTGTGAAAAGCTGCTGGTTGTATGCGCGCTTTATAAACTTGCACATATCGCGTCGGGCTGTTTTCTCCTCGCTTGTAATATGGTTTGAAACAAACTCGTCCATCGAAACGTTCTGGCGCGATTTGTACCAGTCAATCTGCTCCGGCGTGAGCTTTACGGGCGTGCCGATGTTGTTTGCGTCTATTTCAAGCCTTGCGCTGAAATCAAGCGTTTCAAACGACTTGAACGCGTCAAACATCGTTTTTGCGCCTATAACAACGCCGTGGTTCTCAAGAATGACCGTGTTAAAGCCCTTCTCAAATTCCGCGCTTATCTTGTCGCCCAGGTCCTGGCTTCCCGGCAGGCCGTATTTTGCCATGCCGATCTCCCCGCAGGAGAACTTTACGTTCGGTATAAGGCTCGTGCTCGGCAGCTTGCGGACGATCGAAAACGCAACAAGTGCCGGCGGGTGCGCGTGAAGCACCGCCTTAATGTCGGGACGTGTTTTGTAAATGTGCTGGTGGAACGGATATTCGCTCGACGGCTTGTGGTTGCCGATGATTGTTCCGTCCGGCTTGATACATATCATATCGTGCCTTGTGAGGCTTCCTTTGTCGATTGAACCGGGCGTTATCCATATATCGCCGTTGTCGTCAAGTATCGACAGGTTTCCTCCCGAGGTCGTCGTCATGCCGTAGCCGTAAATTCTTTCCATAAACATCACAAGCTGATCGGCAGGATGAAGCATATCAAGATTCATAAAAACCCCTCTCTTTCTTTGCCGCATACGCGCCGCGTTTTTGCGGCATATCTTTGGGAACGGCGCGGGATTTTATCGATCCCCAAACTGTCCCATTAAATATTTTACGGCATATACATATATATGTCAATATAAAATATAGCCAATATCGTTTAAAATAAAGGGTTTGTTCATACTTTGTTCACCTTTTTTGTGCAAAATCATTATAAAACATATCGGCGCAAACGCCGCGTATGAGGGAAACACCGAAATTAAATTTTTTTCACTCAAACGGTTTTAATTTTTGCTATAATATGCTATAATAATAGTCGGAAATAGTCTGAACAAAGGAAACAATGTTAAACTATTAACAATAATAAATCAATGGGAGGATATGACCATGACTGAAAACAAAACAGTGCTTGCGTGGATCGACGAAATGGCAGCAATGTGCGAGCCGAAGGAAATCGTTTGGATCGACGGAAGCGAAGAACAGCTTGAGGCTTTAAGAGCCGAGGCCGTTTCGACGGGTGAAATGATCAAGCTTAACGAGGAAAAACTTCCCGGCTGCTACTATCACAGAACGGCGGAAAACGACGTTGCCCGCGTTGAGGACAGAACCTTCATCTGCACTCCGACAGAGGAGGAAGCAGGACCCATCAACAACTGGATGGCTCCCGATGAAATGTATGCAAAATTAAAGGCTCTCTATAAGGGCGCAATGCAGGGCAGAACAATGTATGTTATCCCTTATTCGATGGGACCTGTCGGCTCGCCCTTCTCAAAGATAGGTATAGAGCTTACAGACAGCATTTATGTTGTTCTTAACATGGCAATAATGACAAGAGTGGGCAAGAAGGTAATCGATCAGCTCGGCAACAGCTCCGATTTCGTAAAGTGCCTGCACGCAAAGAAGGATGTAAATCCCGATGACAGATATATAGTACAGTTCCCGCAGGATGCAACTATCTGGTCGATAAATTCGGCTTACGGCGGAAACGTGCTTCTCGGCAAAAAGTGCTTCGCTTTGAGAATCGCATCGTATCTCGGCCTTAACGAAGGCTGGATGGCAGAGCATATGCTCATATTGGGTCTTGAGAACCCGCAGGGCGAGGTTAAGTACATTTGTGCCGCATTCCCGTCGGCATGCGGTAAAACAAACCTTGCAATGCTCATCCCGCCCGAGTATCTTAAGGAACAGGGCTATAAGGTATGGACAGTCGGCGACGACATCGCCTGGTTAAGACAGGGCCCCGACGGCAGACTTTATGCAATAAACCCCGAAGCCGGTTTCTTCGGCGTTGCACCGGGTACGTCGGTAAAGACAAACTTCAATGCGCTTGAGTCAACAAAGAAGAACACAATCTTCACAAACGTTGCAATAAACAACGACGATATGACTGTTTGGTGGGAAGGCCTTGACAACGAACCGCCCGTAAACGCAACAGAATGGAAGGGCGCAAAGGTAAACGGCCCCGAATATGTTGCTGCCGGCAACAAGCTTGCTCACCCCAACTCAAGATTTACGGCTCCGGCAGTAAACTGCCCGTGCATCTCGAAGGAATTCGAGAACCCCGCAGGCGTGCCGGTTGACGCTATCGTATTCGGCGGCAGACGTGCAAAGTGCGCTCCGCTCGTATATCAGTCAAGAGATTGGACGCACGGTACATTCGTGGGCGCAACAATGGCTTCGGAAACAACTGCGGCCGCAGCGGGCGCTGTAGGTGTTGTAAGACGCGACCCGATGGCTATGAAGCCGTTCGTAGGCTACAATATGGCAACATACTGGAATCACTGGCTCGATATGGGCAAGAAGCTCGGCGACAAGGCTCCGAAGATCTTCCACGTTAACTGGTTCAGAAAGGACGATGAGGGACACTTCATGTGGCCCGGTTTCGGCGACAATATGCGTGTTCTTCTGTGGATACTTGACCGCTGCGCAGGCAAGGTAGATGCCGATGAGTGCGCTATCGGCTATGTTCCCAAGCCTGAGGATATAGACATAAAAGACCTTGACATGACAGTAGACGACGTCAAGGCTCTCCTTACAATAGATAAAGACGTATGGCTTGAAGATGTTGAGAACATAAAAGAATACTTTGCACAGTTCGGCGATATGCTCCCGAAGGAAATGGCAGACGAGCTTGCAAAGCTTGAAGCAAATCTTAAGAAGTAATAATCAAACCAAAATAAAAAACCGCGGTGCGAAAATGCGCCGCGGTTTTTTAATGTGCTCGGGGATAAGGCTTTGTTTCGTCGGTAAGCTCCAAGATGTAGTCAATGCTTGTATTGTAAAACAGAGCGAGCTGCTTTAAAAGCTGTATCGGCATTTCGCGTGTCCCCGTTTCGTATCCCGAATATGTGCGCTGCGCAATGTTCAGGTATGCGGCTACGTCCTTTTGCTTCAGGTCGTTGTCCTCTCTTAATTCGTATAATCTTTTAATTATAACTCATCACTCCTCCGGCTAAAATAAAAAAACGCATTATTTTTGTAAATATTATAACTTAGTGTAAAATGAGCTATTGACTTATAGCTCATTTTGAGCTATAATATAACCGGTACGGCTCATTTTGAGCTATACTGTAATATTATAAATTATTAAAAGGAGATGTATGCACATGAACATCAAAAAAACTGCGGCTGTTTTTGCGGCGGCCGCGGCATTGGCGGCGTTTTCGGCAGTATCATACGCCGAAGGCAATGTTGCAGAGGTAAACGGTGTCGGATACGACACTTTGCAGAAGGCTGTTGATGCGGCAGGAAACGGCGATACGGTTAAGCTTATCGCTGATTTAACGGGAGATGGCAAGCTGACGGGTGCCGTAACGATTGCGGCGGAGGATAACATTACCCTGGATTTGGGCAATCATACGATTGAAATTGACCCGCTAAATGAAGAACGCGCATTTAACGTTAACGGAACAATGACCGTTACCGGCAACGGCAGGATCACAAGTACGGCTATGGGAGCGTTTGATGTAAAAACAGGCGGTAGCTTGACGATCGAAAGCGGCACGTATGAAGGCGAGGGCTATAGAAGAGGTGACAGCGGCGGCGGTGCAACGTTAAGAACGCGCCCCGGCAGCACAATAAAGGTTTGTGACGGCGTTGTTGTGAATAATGAGAAGTGCGGTGCGCTGTACAGTGAAGGAAAAACAATACTTGGTGCGTGCGAACTGACATCCAAATCGCACAATGGCTTGACAGCGGATGACGGAGGAAGTCTATATTCATATTGCACCCAAATTATGGATGAGGGCGAACTGAACGGTACGATTGTTCGTGGAGTTCAGGGAGGATTGTATGTAGGCGGTGAGGCGACGATTAACGGCGGGAGTTATACAGCTGCCGAATTAACGGACAGCTCATACAGCGGCAACAAGGCATTTTATGGTTTGTATATATCAAATGGCGCTAAAGTAACGATCAACGACGGAACATTTATGGGCGGCGGCGCAAGCGGCGGCTACTGTGTTCTTAACTCCGATAATGATACCGGCATGAAACTGGGTTCGATAATTATAAACGATGGCATATTCAACGGAAAAGTTGGCAGCTTGGATAGTGATAAGGTGCGTGATGCTTATGGAATAACAGCGTATGGCGGAAAATTTACAGAAGATCCGATGTATTTTGTTGATTCATCTTGTGTTTCGATGCAAGTAAATGATGAAGGTAAATATGTAGTTATTCCCGTAAACAATAAAGCAACAGAAACCGGTACATATAAGACCGCGGTAGGCGATAACGATACATATGATCAGATGTCATTATTTGAAGTTTCGGCAGTGCCCAATTCAGTTACATATACTGTGAGTGACGGAACAAATAACGAAGATTTTATTTATAATTATGCAAGTGTAGAAGGTATCACAAAGCTCGGACTTATCGTAACCGATATTCCGTCAGCGCAAACCGTTACAGTAGAATTAGGAGGACAGAATAATGAGTAAGTATGAAAAACCTGAAATAAATATAGTGGAATTTAATACAGAGAATATAATAGCTGCTTCATCTATACTTAACGGCATGGTAGATGATGCTGATACGCAGGTTGCAGTAATATCATATAATGATATATTAAAGACGACTGACTGATAAAATATAACGGCAGCCGCAGCGAAAGCTGCGGCTGTACTTCTATATATAAGCATAAAATAGCACATACGACAAACGACAAATGGCGCATCAAACCGACAGGATGCACAAAAACGAAAAAAAGCAGAAAAAGGGGTTGACAAAGGGGTGCAAGATATGGTATAGTAACGGGGCTGTCGCTTTTGCGGCGGGGTTTTTGAAAGGCTTTGAAAAAAAAAGCTTTCAAAAAAAATAAAAAAAATTAAAAAAAGCTATTGACAAACCGCTCGGTTTGTGGTATAGTAATTAAGCTGTCGTTGAGACGGTAAAGATTGTACATTGAAAAACAAATAGTGCGAGATTCTTGTCAACATACAGTAAAATGTATGCAAAGAATGAGTTT
>DVLU01000041.1 GCA_018715365.1 Candidatus Ornithomonoglobus intestinigallinarum
TTGTTGATATGTCAAAACGGCCGGGTACGTCCGACAAATCGTCGTATGATACAGCGGGCGTTGCGTTCCACACGGGCACGCGCGACGCGAACAACAACTTTTATCTTAACGGGGACAATAAATACGATACAACGCTCAATAATGTCTGGGTGCACATCAGAGCCGATATTGACTTGACGGCAGGGACACTAAAATATGAAGTTTCAACAGAGGGGACACTAAAGTACAGCGGTGAGATTACTGTCCCCGAAAGCGTCGGAACGATAGACGGCCTTGAGATTTATACATGGGCGCAGGGTACGATTTACGCCGATAACATAAAAATAAACGCGCTCTACGACGTTGACGGGAACGGCTTGTATGTAACTGATGAAGGGCAGTATATCTATAAGGATGGCGAGCCTGTGCGCGTTGGCTTTGACGATTTAAGCGGGTATTATACGAAAAGCGAAACGGACACGAAAATAGCCTCAGCGGCTTCGGACACGGTTAAATATTCGGATTACCCGGTTCACAGGTTCTCTGTCAGAAATCTGATGGATAAAATAGACGTACTTGTTCCGATGATAGGCTTATATGAGGATCACAGATTTGCGCCGGAGCTGACTGTGCAGAATAAAACGTCCGCGCCAAGCAGTGAAGTGGTTCCGTACGGAAATACAATACAGCGTTACGGAGAGGTTTCCGCGATGACAATCATGATGGACGGACCGTATGGCGCCGGCGATATGTATTGCGGAATGGTGCAGTTTACATCACCTGCCGTGCCTGCCGAAATCAATGTTTCCGGGACACCGATGTTCGGCGTTGACTGTGCGGACGGCGTGTTTACGCCGCAGGCAAATAAACGCTACACGCTTAAATTTGTGTGGGACGGCGTCGGGTACTTTGGTGAAGTAATAGGCTATTCGATATAATTTTTTTCAAAGGGGGTTTCACCCCCTTTTGAACCCCCGGGGCGGCAGTAATGCGGCACATATCACCCCTTCCTCGGAAAGGATGTTACGCTGCACATACATTCCTCGGAAAGGGAAATATGCGCCGCTCGGCAAACGCACGTCATCCGTTTGCGGAAGAGCCTTAACGCGCATCGTGCGTTACCAGCTCGGAGCAAATGGTGACGGGCGCTGTGTAAGCGGGGGTATGGGGGCGGCAGCCCCCATTTGAAGTTTAAAAACAACGGAAAAACTGCTATCATAGTCTGTAAATTGTAATGAAAAAAAGCTTGCTTTGTGGTACAATATAAGAAAAAATGGACGGCGTATGAGAGAAACGCCGCGCCGGTTTGGACGGCAGAAACGGAGTGGAGTATGGAACAATTCAGCCTTGATAAGGACTGGCAGTTTTTTGAGGGAGAGATAGACGCGGGCGCGAACACGCATACCGAATGTTATATGGCGGCAAAAGCCGGCGGCGCACGCGGCGGCGGAAGCATCGATATAGACCTTTCGCGTTTTGAAACGATAGACCTTCCGCATGATTTTGCGGTCGGGCATGAGTTTGAGGAAAAGTACGGACCGGCAAACGGCTATAAAGCGCGCGGCAAGGGCTGGTACTTTAAAAAATTCCGTCTTGAGGAGGAAGACGCGGAAAAGGAGCTGTATATAGAGTTCGGAGGAGCGGCAACGCACTGTACCGTATATCTTAACGGCTCCGTTGTTTACAGGAATTTCTGCGGCTACAATTCGTTCGTTGTAAATATAACGGATACGGCGCATTACGGAGATAACGCAAATATTCTTGCGGTGCACGTTGATGCGGACGTTATTGAGGGCTGGTGGTACGAGGGCGCCGGCTTGTACCGCCACGTTGATTTGTATAAAGCGTCAAAGCTGCATATAAAGCCGTGGGGCATATTTGTAAAGCCGGAGAAAAAGACGACCGATGTGTGGGACGCTGTAACGGAGTGCGACGTTATAAACAGCGGCAGCGAAAAAAGTACGTTTACGCTTATATCGCGCATTGCCGATGCAACGGGAAATATCGTCGGCAAGGAAAGCACGGTTTCGGTGCTCGGCCCGGGCGAGGAAATAAAAATCATACAGGATATATTGACGTACAGCCCAAACGTTTGGGATATAGATTCGCCCCACCGTTATAAAATGATAACGGAAATATATGTAAACAACGTAATGCTTGACAGGGCCGAAACAAAGTTCGGCTTCAGAACGATAGCAATAGACAAGGATAAAGGCTTTTTCCTGAACGGCAGACATATAAAGCTTTACGGTACCTGCAATCATCAGGACCATGCGGGAGTCGGCGTTGCCGTGCCGGATGCGATAAACGAATACAGGATAAGCCTTTTAAAGGAGATGGGCTCAAACGCCTACAGATGTTCTCACGGCAATCCGTCAAAGGAGGTGCTTGACCTCTGCGATAAATACGGCTTGCTTGTTATGGATGAGAACAGGAATTTCAATACGTCGCCCGATGGTTTAAAAAGCGTTCGGAACATGGTCCTTCGCGACAGGAACCATCCGTCGGTTGTTATGTATTCGCTCTTTAACGAGGAGCCGCTGCAGGGAACGCCGACGGGCAGGAAGCTTGCGTCGAGGATGCGGCGCGAAATCGAAAAGTATGACGATACGCGCTTTATAACGGGCGCTATGGACGGAGGAGTGCTTGCGGAAAACGGCGCGGGCGATGTGCTCGATATTGTCGGCTTTAATTATATAACGGCGCAGTATGACCCGTTCAGGGAAAAGTTCCCCGATAAACCGATGGTGGGCAGCGAAAACAACAGCGCGTTTGAAACGCGTTACGAATATGAAACGGACAACGTAAAGCATATTGCCGACAGCTATGATTCGTTTGCCGCGCCGTGGGGCAACACGCACCGCGACGGCTTTAAGCAGGTTGATACGCGCGGCCATATAATGGGGCTGTTCATCTGGACGGGATTTGATTACCGCGGCGAGCCTACGCCGTGGTCGTATCCGTCAATAGGCACGCAGTTCGGTATAATGGATACATGCGGCTTTAAAAAGGATGCGTTTTATTTAAATAAGGCGTTCTTTACAAATGAGCCGATGATACATATCGTTCCGTCGCATTGGAATTTCAGGGGCGGAGAAAACGTAAAGGTCATGGCGCACACGAACTGCGAAAGCGCCGAGCTTTTCCTGAACGGCAAAAGCTTGGGCAAAAAGGACGTTGACAAATACGATATGTGCGAATGGAGCGTTGAATTCGAAGCCGGAACGCTTGAAATGGCAGGCTTTAACGGAGGCGGCGAGGTTTGCCGCGACGTTGTGCGCACTGCGGGAGCGCCGGTAAAATTAGCGGCGGAGCTTTCGAGAAAGTTCTTTTACGGAAACTGCGGCGACGCTGCGGCCGTAAATATTTTTGCCGTTGACGGCAGCGGGATAAAAAATCTTACGGCACAGAACAAAATAAAGTTCGGTATAACCGGCGGCAAAATAATCGGGGTCGGCAACGGCGACCCGAATTCGCACGAAGCCGATAAGGCGGCGGAGCGCAGCTTGTTTAACGGCTGCTGCCAGGCGATAGCCGTGCCCGATGACGGAGCGGAGCTTGTTACCGTAACGGCAGAGAGCGAGGGTCTTGAACCGCTCACGATAGAGCTTGAGGTTAAGCCGTCGCCCGTGGACAGAAAGTATCTGCCCTCCGTTAAGGAGCGGTATATTTCGCGCTGGAGAAAGTCGTCGGCGCTTTCGGATACGATGCCGGACGCAACAAAAAAGATAGAGGATTACGACATGAACAGCTACGAGGCCGCGGCGGCGGGCGAGGGCTTTGACGAGCTCTTTGACGGCGGCGAAGGCTACGGAGTGTATAAGACAAGCGCGGAGCTTCCCGAGAGCGGGGAGTACAGGCTTGTGTTCCGCGGCGTGACGGCCGATACGGCGTATATTTACATAAACGGCGTGCTCAGGGAAGAATACGAATGTAAAAACGGCAGGAGAATAGAGCTTGCGCTTGAGGGCGGAGTGAATGATATAGACGTTTGCCTGTTCAGTAAAAACGGACATAGGGCAGGTATAACAAAGGCGGTTGTAATAGAGGAATAATATTGCTTTTGCGGGGGACTTCGTCCCCCGCGCCCCCTTTTTGGCGGCAGTTTGTGATGTCAAATCGGCACATATTTTTAAATATTAAAATTATTTTATAAAAATTCATTAAATCTCTTGATTTTGTATTTTATTCATGATATACTTATATTATAAATTTATTTATACTGTTCTGTTATATTTACAGTTATAAAAATTTAAAATCAAATCCTTAAAGGGGGAATTTGCAAATGAAGGCAAAAAGAAGCTTATCCGTAATGCTTGCGGCGGCAATGGCTTTCGGAATGCTGGGTGCATTCGGGCTGTCCGCGTCGGCAATCGAGGGCAGCGGCACATCGTCGGATCCGTACATAGTCACAACGGCTGAGGAGCTGGGACTTATATCCGACTTTCCCGACGCCCACTTCAAGCTCGGCAGCAACATAAAGCTCTCCGGCTCCTTCGGTACGCCCGCTGAATTTTCCGGCACCATAGACGGCAACGGCTGTCTTATCGAAGGTCTTGGGGGTCAGGGCTTTATCTACACAAACACGGGCACAATAACAGATCTTATAGTTGAAATAGATGAAATGAGCGCGCCGTTTATAAATACAAACGAAGGCACTGTTGAGCGAACGGCAATAGTCGGCGGCGAAATTTCATCGCGCGCTGG
Source organism: Candidatus Ornithomonoglobus intestinigallinarum (assembly GCA_018715365.1). GTDB lineage: Bacteria > Bacillota > Clostridia > UBA1381 > UBA1381 > Ornithomonoglobus_A > Ornithomonoglobus_A intestinigallinarum. The sequence continues at coordinate 4,687 of DVLU01000041.1, forward strand.
CAACGCCGGCACGTTTGCGCGCACAAACAACGGAACAATACGCGACTGCTTTTCGTCAACGCAGCTTACCGTTAACGGTATGTACGCAAGCTCGAGTGTCGGCGGGTTTGTGGGCCTTAACGGCGGCACAATCGAAAATTCATTATACACCGGCAACATTTACTGCCGCGGGACAACAACAAACGGAGATAAAATAAACAATAAGGTAAGCCCGTTTGTCGGCGACAATGACGAGGACGGCTCGCCCTCCGTAACAAACTGCTACTATAACGAGGAAGAAACCGACGATGCCACAAAAAATGCGGGCGGCGCTGTGGGGAAAACCTCGCTCGGGCTTACGATTCGGGCGACATACGAGGGCTGGGATTTTTCAAACGTATGGGCAATCGGCTCGGACAAAAACGGCGGGCTTCCGTATTTTCAGAGCGACAGACGCTTCAACGGTCAAGAGCTTATAGCCGCAACGCCGACTCCGAAACCGACAGCGGAGCCGACGCCCGTTCCCACACAGGCCCCGACGCAGGCGCCCGTGGCAACGCCGACACAGGCTCCGTCAAAGCCGGATGAAGTAACGGTAAACGTAAACGGCCGCCGCGTGAGCTTTGATCAGCCGCCGATAATAACAAACGACAGAACGCTCGTGCCGATGCGCGCCATATTTGAAGCTCTGGGAGCTGACGTTGACTGGAACGGCGATGCGCTTATTGCGTCGGCAACACGCGGCAATATACAGATAGGCCTTTTGATAGGCGGCTTTACGATGACTAAAATCACCGGCGGCTCAAACGTCGAATTTATTGAGCTTGATGTTGCGCCCGTCGTTATAAACAACAGGACGCTCGTTCCCGCAAGGGCCATTGCGGAATCGTTTGACTGCGTTGTTGACTGGGACGGCGACACTATGACGGTGGATATAACGGATACGGCCGCATCGTCAAATAACAGCGGGAATGCTTCCGCGAACACGAACACAAATACAAATACGCAGCCGTCAACATGCGATGTATGCGGCGGCTCGGGACGCGTTACGTGCACGTTCTGCGGCGGCACCGGAGAGGGGCTGCCGATATACATAATGGGTATTGAAACGCCTCAGGGCTGCACATACTGCGGCGGCGCGGGCTGGAGAGTCTGCGACGGCTGCGGCGGTTCGGGACAAAAATAATATTGCTTTTGCGGGGGACTTCGTCCCCCGCGCCCCTTTTTTGGCGGCAGTTTGTGATGTCAAATCGGCACATACCATACCTTCGCTCGGAAAGGATGTTACGCTGCACATACATTCCTCGGAAGGCATAATATGTGCCGAGTGCTGAAAATATACTTGCTGATTCACAGGCTTCGTCCCCCGCGCCCCCTTTTTGTCTCCTTTTTTGGGATAAAAAATATTTTATAAGGTATTGAATTATAATATAAAATATGATATAA
>DVLU01000042.1 GCA_018715365.1 Candidatus Ornithomonoglobus intestinigallinarum
CCTTCCGTTTTTTTCACCGCGGCGCATCTGCGCAGTCCTGCGCAGCGGTATTTTATTTACATTAACGGTATATGTAAATACCGTTATATGTTGTCCCCATACGCTTCATAAAAATGCGGTCGCCCGGGAGTATGGATGAAGCGGTATCCACGGATATTGCATTGCAGGACGAGTCGTAAATAACGATAGTGTCTGTTGTATTTACCGGTATTGTGCGGTTCCATTCCTCCATAGGGAACGTTCCCGTTTCGTCCGCTGTGGGTGTGTGGCTGTTTATTATAAGACCGTTTCTCGTTTTTGCCGTTATAACTCCGTAGCTTTCTATGTATTCACCGTTAAACATCGTCGGCGTTATACCGTATTCGTTGCCTGCGGTGTCTGTTTTTGCCTCAAAATATATATCGCTGCCGTTAGCCTGAGGCATAAACTGCACGGCTATTCCCTTTAAGCCGCGGAAATCACTGCTTATCATCAGCACGCTTCCGCGCGGCAGATCTGTCAGCGGCACGTTTGCCGCACGCTTATCTTCCGATAATATATTCCATTCGTTTGTGCTTATGCTGCCGTCCTCGCAGTCGAGAGTGAGCACGGTGCCGTCCGGCTTATAAAGGTCAACTCTGTATACAACATCGCCTTCGCTGTTCACGGCCTCATAAACGCTGTCGAGCATATAGCAGTCGCCCCACCAGTCTACCCAGCCGCCGACATCGCGCGTTGTTTCAAGTACGGCGTATTCGACCTCATAATCGGAATTTACATTATAAAGTTTTAGCTTAAGCGGTGTTTGTGTGGGTATTGACGGGCCAAGCTGGACGCGGTTTTCGCGCTCATCGTTTGTGCATACGTGGAACACAACGGTATCCTCGCGGATAACGTATTTTGAGCCGACAATGCGTTTATCGTTTAAAAGCAGCGCTCTGAGTTCACCGTTTGCTTCATGGTCGAAATCGAGCGAAAATCCGCCGTTGCCACGGCTGCCGAGCGCGGCGGCGTCAACAGCCGTTTCTATCGACGCAACAAGTCCGTCGCTGTTTTGCGAATACATAATAAGCTGCCCGTCCGTTTCGGCGCCGTTTTTAAGCTCGCTTACCATATATTCCGCCGAGCCGCTGCCGCCGTTAAAGCTCATTTTCGGCTTAAGCTTAAGATGTCTTGTTGTCCCGTCCTCGTCAAGCACCTTTATACCGCATTCGCCGCCCTCGTCGGTGTAGGCGTTAAGAAGATATGCAACGCCCGAGCCCGTTGTTCCGACTGTCACGTAAACAACTCTGCCGAGGAAGTCGAACGAAAGCGTAACGTAATCGCCGACGTTTATATCGATATTGCCGTTTTCTTTATTTATAAACTGCTCTGTGCATTCGTATTCCGTGCCGTTTACCGTAATATATTTTCTGCCGTCGCGCATTTCTTCTATGGTGCCGTTTTCCTGGTGAGAGGCAAAAACCATATTCGTATAGTTCCCGTCTTTCGATTCAAGTATCGAAAGCACCTGGGAGCGCGCAAGCACGGACGGCTCGGCAGCGTTCCCCTCGGCATCGTAGAGCCTGTAGCCCTCATCAAGATAATCGGTAAATTCTATGATTGTTCCGTTTTTAAGCAGCGCCGTATTAAGGCTGTACGCCATGTCTTCTATTATATATGAGCTGTAGCGTTCTATCAGAACGACATCATATTCGCCGTCGCCGTTATTGTCTATAAACTCATATGTGCTGTCAGGAAGCGTTAAATCCTCGGGCGTAAACGCTGATAAAAGCTCCCTGTTATACATTACGTCAACGGTATCCGAAAGCTTAAGCGTTCTGCGCCTTGTGTTGTCGTAATAGCTTACGCTTGAGACGCCGGCGCTTTCTATATCGTCGGAAACCAGCTCCGTTACAACGTTGTCGTCCGTTACAACAAGCGCACATACCGCGTTTTCTTCTTCATTTACATATGCTTCGACGGTGCGTCCGAGATAGCCGTATTTATCTCTTGCCTCGTCCATTACATACGTTATGCCGTTTATATTGATATAGCCCATGCTTCCGCCGCCGCGGCTGTCGAGCAGCGCCGTATCCGCTCCGGTCACAACGCCCTCAACCGTTTTTATGCCGAGCTTATCCGAAAGCAGCGTTTTATCCGTTGTTTCGTAATTTATGCTCGTGCCGCTGACGGCAGGCTCAAAAAGCGCCGTTTTTGCGATTGCAAAATACAGCATCCGCGCATACTGCGCAACGGTCAGTTCGCTGTATTGCGTAAGCGACGAATCGGGCGTAAGCTTAAGGTCGTTTGCCATAAGGATATACGATGACGGCGATTTTGTGTCATAGCCCATTATTTTTAATTTATCGGTATAGCCGAGTATATCAACAAGCACCATTGCCGCCTGACCGTACAAAAGCGGTGCGGAAAGCTCCTGGCCTGCAAAATACAGTTCCGAATAGTAATCGCCGCCGTATATCGCTTTAAGCCCGTCATACAGCATCTGCTTTGTCGCCTGCGACGCAGGCTCGGCGTCGCCGAGAAGCCCAAGCTGCGTTAGCACATCAGCTTCCCGGTAATTACCGCCGTTTTCCTCGGCGTGCGCTGCCGAACACGTTCCGCAAAGAAGCGATATAAGCATTACGGCGCATATAAATACTGAAAGCAGCTTTTTCAAATTCATCCCTCCCGACTCTCAAGTGCACTTATCATTGTATATATAACCTTTGCAGTTTCGCTGCGGAGCAGTGAGTTTCCGGGGCGGAAACTGCCGTCCTCATAGCCGTTTATCACTCCCGATGACGAAAGCTCCGCAACGGCCTCGGACGCGTAATCGCTTATATCGGCGCTGTCTGTAAATTCCGGCGCGCCGCCGTCCGTATGAAGCTTAAGCTCCGCCGCAGATACCGCTCTTAATATCATAACGGCAGCATCCTGGCGCGTTACGGGAGCGTTTGGCGAAAATTCCGTTTCGCTTGTGCCGTTTACAATGCCGAGCCCGACGCCCGTATTGACATAGCCCTCAAACCATGAGCCCTCCGGCACGTCCGCAAAGGCGCCCGTCTGCTCCGCGCTGCCGGAAAGCTTTAACGAAACGATAAGTATCTTTAAAAATTCGGCACGCGTTACGGCGTTGTTCGGACGGAACGTCCCGTCGCCGCCGCCCGTCATAATACCGTTTTCGGCAGCGTATTTTATATATTCGGCAGCCCATGCGGCGTCTGTTATATCGCTGAACAGCGGCTTGCTGTCAAGCGACGCAAGCAGCGCCGAATCAACGCCGTCCGTTGTCGATTCTATAACGGTACCGTCCGGCCTGACGCTTACTGAAGGCGTGCTTGTCCCTCCGCCGGTTGTTCCTCCGCCCATAGAGCCGCCGCCGTGAAGGCTGCCGCCTCCGCTTACGCCGCTGCCCGTGGTTGTGTTTTCCTCCTTGGGCTTTGAGAGCTCATCGCAAAGCTCCGTTACCGTCTCTTTTATTTCGGCGGGCGTTGAATACGGCCGGGCCGCAATAATACCCTTTGCAAGCTGATATTCGTCAACCTTATCGATTGTTGACGCAAGGTCTATATTAAATACGTCGTTGTATTCCTTTATAATACCGACTGCGCCGTCGCGGTCCGATTTGTTAAGCTTCATAATGCCCTCGGACGCTTTTAATACGCTTGCAAGCTCCTGCGGCGTTTTCATGCTTTCGCCTGTTCTGAGCTCCGCGAAAACGGAAATAAGGTCTTCGTTTTTGTTTTTTACTTCGTCCGAATACTCAGCGCCGAGATACGATTCGTATAAAAACAGCTTATCGCAGATCTCCTCCTCGCCGCAATGCTTAAGCTCCGACAAGGCACACGCCTGTTCAAACGCTCTCGCCACATCGGCGGCATTTGCGGCTTTGCCGTTAATTATTTCGTATATGCTTTCCGATACCTCGCTTTTATGATGCTTATATGCTTCGTTATCCGTATCGACGCTCCAAGCCGTGCCGTTATAATTTACAGCGGCATCGGCAGCTTCCGAGGCGGACGCGCCGTTTACGGCGGCAAGCGCACCGTTTAAAACGTCGTTTGCCGCATACGTAATATTAAGCTCCCTGCCGCTCAGCTCGCCGCCGCCCATTATTACCGTGTAAACGCCCGTCTGCGCGTTTTCGGAAAGCTCAAAGGCAAGCTCGTGCGATGCGAATACGCCCGCTTCATCGTTTGACGCGTCTATGCTTTCAATGCGCTCAAATACGTCGGTTTCGCCGCTGCTATCTTCCGGGAGCGTTTTTCCCGGCTTTAACAGATATACCGTATACCGCGCATTTCCGGCATCGGAGGTTACGTGTATACGCACGCTTGTCCCGTCGGCTTCGGCCGCCGTATATGTATCGGCAAGCGCCGCCGTACCGGATACGGCAAATGCCGCCGCAAATACGGCCGCTAAATATCTTATTTTCATAGCTTTGGTTCCTTTCTTGAAACGTGTATATTTGTTATGGTTGTTTCTTTATCGTTTGCGGGAGTTATTTTAAAGCTTTTATACGTTCCGTTAAAGCCGATATATTTGTCGTCGCCGCTGCCGAAGTTGCCTATAAATTCCCATTCGGTTCCGTCACCGCTGCCGTAAACGCTGCATACGCCAAGCGTTTTCGAATCCGGGATCGTTACGGAAACGTATCCGTTTTCTATCGGTTCTTCGGCCGACGCCGTTATGTATTCCCCGGGCTTTACGGAATGTGCGCCGCCGTTTTCACCTGCGAGGAAATCAAGCTCCGTACCGTCCGAAAATTTAATATCGGCAAGCTTGTTTTCGTACAGCTTTTCCCACATATGAGTAAGCTCATATTCGCTTGTTCTGCCTTCCATGAGGTAATTGCGTCTTGTTCTTTCCCTGCGGTTTACTTCCTCCGAGGAGGCAAGCTCTATTGTACCGTCGCTTTTTACAACGGCATTTACGGTGTTTTCCCCGGTATCGCTTACCACAAGCGTAGTTTTTGCCGTTTTGCCGTTCACCGTTACCGTTATATCGTAATTCCCGCGGTGGCCGCGCATTGCGGCGCTGCCGTTTTCATCGCTTTTTGCGCCCGTATTTGTCCACCATTCGTCTTTTGTGTATTTTTCCCATATTGCAAGGCACGGCTTCGGGTTATACTGCGAATCGTAAAGCGGCGAATTTCCCGACCAGTGCCAGAAATCCGTATGCCCCCACATGATAAATGACGTCATTTTCGGATGCGAATACGACATTATCAAAAGGTCCTCAAAGAAATCTTTCTCAAGCTCCGCCGCGGCCTCCCTGTCGGTAAGCTCCGGCGTAAAATCGTATTCCGTCATTGACATATTGGGGAAGCCCTGCGCCACGTAATCCATCTGATTGTATATAAGCTGCGGATAAACGCCCGTTGTAAAATGCGACTCGAAGCCGCAGCCGTCAAGCTTTGCGCCGTTTTCAAGATAATCGTCTATACAGCCGCGCAAATCGTATGCTTTATCCCAGTTTTCTATATTGCCGTTTACGCCGTCGTTTATAAGAAGCTTTATGTCGGGATTTACGTCATCGCATATGTCGCGCACTATAAGCATTACCTTGGCGATCCATTCGGCTCCGAATTTTTTATAATACAAATCCCATGCGAGCGGCTCGTTTAACACGTCCATTTCATAAAATATGTCGCCGTATGTATAAAGCATCCTGCTTGCGTGCCCGGCATACATTTTTATCAGCTCCTCCTCCGTCATGGAGTCGTAATCCACAGGGTATTGGTCGATATAGCTGTCCATAAAGTTTGTGCCGTCCCAGATAAGGTTATGATACCTTACGTCTATATCGTTTTCACGAAGGAAGTTTGCCACCCACGGCGTTATTGACTGCTGGTTGCTGGTTCCGTAATATCCGCTGAAATTCATGACGTTCAGCGTTGCGGTGTTAAACTGTTGCAAAAACGTATCGGCAAAATATTTACTCATCTGAGTATGCTCCGTCATAAATCTTGCTTCAATCAGAGTGCCCCAGTGAAATTCACTGCGCGTCATATCGGCTTTTACGTCAGCGCCTTCGACAGGTGTTCCGTTTTCGTCCGTTACGTTTACGTTTATATCGCGCACACGGTATTTTTCTATACGCTTCAGTGCTTCTTCGCGCCAAAGCGCGCCGTCCTCACGGCCGTAATACGTTTCCAGGCTTGTTGCGTATACGGAGCCGTCCGATTCGTCGGCAGGCGTTCTCGTCAGCGGAACATTAGTTGTATCGACTCCCCTGCCGTAATTTATTATTTTTAAACCTGCAAGCTCAAGCGTCTGATACTGATAGCCGACGCGCCATCCGAACTGCGCTTCGCCGGCGGCATGATAATTCAGCACCTCAAAATAGTATTTGTAATGACGCCAGCTGCCGCCCGGCGCCGGACACATTCCGTTTATGTCCTTATCCCAATCGGGGCTGTTCTTTTCAAACGTTATATCAAGTATTCCCATTCCGGACTCATCGGCCGTTTTTGCGCAGCGCGCCCAAAATTCCACCGAGCATATGTCGCCCACGGCACATTCCGTCTTTGACGGCACGCCGATCTGAACGTCGTAGCCGCGTACAAGCTTAACCTTGCTCTCAAAGCTTATTGCCTTATCGAAATTCGGGTTATCGTCCACTTCGATAACCTTTGTGACACGCTGGTCGTTTTCGCCTATGTTTGCCTCAAGGCTTATCATATCGTCCATATCGAGCACAACGTTCTGCACGGGATACGACGCAAAATATGCTTCAACGTCAAATTCCTCCCCGGCAGCCTCCGGCGTATACGTAATATATATTTTGCCGCCGTTTTGCGTCATTGTAAGCTCGTATATTTTTCCGATAAAATCAAGCTCGGTCATAACGTCGTTCCCGACGCTCTTGTTTATGTGATCAAGCTCAAACGGTACAAGGTCGTATACGGCGGAATTTGTATCGGGCGTTATATCCATTTCAAAATCGCCTATAACGGCCTCCCAGCGTTTTTCCTCCTCGTCGTATGACGCTTCAATGCCGAGCGCGTTCATCGTTTCGGCAAACGGCACCATAAGCGCTTCGCCGTCATAATACGGCACGGCCGAATATGCCTGCTTAACGCCGTTTATATAAATATCGGGAATCTTTTCCTCCGCCAAAGCCGCTGCCGAAGCAAGCATAAGCATCACTGCGGCCATCAAAACGGAAACGGCATTTTTTGCGGTGCTTTTCATGTTATGCCCCTCCCTTCAGAATTACCGGTGCGGAATATGCTCTTGCGCTTTGCATATCCTCAAGCACAACAGCCTTTATAAAGCAATCCGTATCCATATCCGGTACTGCCGCCTCCAATGTATCGTTTGCTCCTATATCATCTCTGCTCACAAAATACGTTTTT
>DVLU01000043.1 GCA_018715365.1 Candidatus Ornithomonoglobus intestinigallinarum
TATTGATATTCCCCTGCATATAATAAAGGATATCGTTTATGCCGTCATACTCAATATCCCACATGTGCGGGCTTGTTTCCGCCGTGCCTTCGCGCGTCACAAGCATATCGTCCGAATACGTTTTTGAAAACGGATACCACGTATCGCCGTTATCGTAGGAGCATACGATTATTTCCTCCCACCAATCGCTGCCGTGCCCGATACCGTAAATTTCCTTGTTGTGATAATTGTTTACTGCAAGCACGGTATAGCAGCCGTCCATTTCCGTCCACGTTTTTGCCCCGTCGCGGCTTACGTATTCTCCGGCAAATACCGTGTCCGGGTCGCTCGGTGACAGTATAAAAGACGTTGACCGTCTTGCCGTGCCGTATTTCAGAGGAAGGCTTCCCTCAAAAGTCTTTCCGCCGTCGCGGCTTACCTTAAGCGTTCTTTCCGAGCCCCAGCCTTCCGCTTCCGCCATCACAAAAACATTTTCATCAAGGGCTATTGCACCGTATGCGCATTTAAAACCGTAGCTTTCTTCAAGGTCAAACGGTTCCCACGTGTATCCGCCGTCGCCGCTGAATGCGCCGAAAAGGTCCTGCGCCGACAGCAGTATAAGGTTGGGGTTATACGTATTAAACGTAAGCCTGCCGCCGGGCGGTGTTCCGCAATAGCCGTTTGCGTCCCACGCAAAATTTTTCCCGCCGTCGCTGCTCGATGCTATCCAGTCGCCGCCGAATGACCAGACTTTATTTTCGTCGGTCGGATGCCACGCAAACGGATGCTGCCTGTTATGATAATAGAAAAAGTCTTTTGAAGTGTCATACCCGGCTTTATTCCACGTTGCCCCGCCGTCATGCGAATAATATATTCGGCTGTTGTAATTTATATAATCCCTCGCATCGACGATCATATAATTCGGGTTGGCGGGACTTACCGCCAAATCCCTCGTAATGTTCCTCACATCGCTGAGGTCTGTTTTCACGGGGAAATTCACGGCGTTTATACGGGTAAAGCTCTGCCCTTTATCCGCAGATACAAGAACTCCCCTGCTGTCGTTTATATAAACATTGTCGGGCCTTGTGTTTATAACCTCCAGCCCGTAAACAGGTTCGTTTCCGATAATGTTTGTAAACGTCCTTCCGCCGTCGGTGCTTCTGAAAAAACCGCTCGCGTTTCCGGCATAAACGGTTCCGTCATTCGGGTTTACTTCAATAACGCTGTCCGACATTGCTTCATTTACGCAGAACCACGTTTTGCCGCCGTCCTCCGTTTTATACAGCCCGCCCTTTCTGTCGCTCTCCGGCTTTGTCCATTCCGTGCCGGCGCCTTCATTGTCTGCCGTCAGCCTGTACAAATTTGACCAATACCCTATCCTGCTGCCGCCGATTTCCGCGTCATAGCTTGATTTGTCCCATGCAAGCTGTTTTCTCGTATCACGCTGTCCGTTAAACCTATAGGAAAGCACCTGCTTCCACGTTTTGCCCATATCCTCGGAAAGGTAAATACCGTTTTCGGGCACCTCACCAAAAGAGCCGACCGCCAATACGCGGTTTTTGTTATTGGGATCAATCTCAAAATCAACGCAGCCCTTTGCCGAAAATTCGCTGCCCGATCTTTCCCACGTTTTTCCTCCGTCCGTCGATCTTACGATCCCGCCTATATCAACGCCGGCAAACAGCAGCTGCCCGTCCTCCGTATCACATTCGATCGCCTGAAGCCACTGCCCGCCTTCGCCGCCCGATATTCCCTTATCGCGCAGCTCCTGTGACACCAGCGGCACCTGCTGCCATACGCTGCCGCGTTCGTTGTACACATCGTATTCACCGGTTCCGTAAAACATTCCCGAGCCGCTTTCGCTTGTTCCGTTAAGCTCCGGCAAATCCGAATATGATGTGCCCCCGCTATAGTCCACCGCCGTTGTAAACACCGCCTCGCTCGAGCCCGTAAGCGGAACGCCCGCTGCGGACTTTATGCCGCCGGTCAGAGAAACGGTATAGCTTCTGTTGTTTTCAAGCTTATCGCCGTACATGACAACGTGCAGCTTTTTATCGTTAAGCGCATCGATAAACGCATGCTGCACAAGCCCGCTGTTTTTCTCGCCGTCAATCAACACCATGCTTCGGTCCGCCGTGCCGAGTGAACGGTTAAACGTATATGTTATTACGGGAACGGTGCCGCGCTTAACGTTTTCACCGCCGTCCACAGTCTTTGACCAGACGCTTAACGAGCCCTCATTCGGCTGCGGCGAAGGCTCTTCCGCGGCGGGCGGCACATCGCCGTATATTTCTATCTCGGGTATGTTTATCGCACCAAGCCACGGCTTTACGGCTTTTACCGCAATCCGTACATATTTTGCCTCAAACCGTGCGCCGAGATCAAAATCATAATATGTCCTCAGCCCGTCCGAAGCATCCCAAATTTCCTCGGGCCGCTTTTCCGTAAGAAGCTCGCCCTCCATACTTGCTTTTGAATATATTTTTTGCCAGCTTCCGTCCGCACCCGTATCGCTTGTATATATGTCCGTTCCTTCGGGCCACGGCGTGACCGTTTCGCCCAAATACAAAGCGCCGCCGTTTGAATAATATGTATCGTTCCAGTACGGCGTGCCGTACTCATATCCGAGCTTTATATGCTCCATCGGCATTTTATCCTTAAGGCTTACCGTAAACAGCAGGATATATTCATTTCCGCTGTTTCCGTTAACGTCGAATACGGGGATACCGTTATAGCTTCCCGTTGTTGCACGCGTCACATAGCTGCCGTCAACGGCCTCTTTGCCGTCCTCGGTTTTTTCCGATGTTTTTATCTCAAAAGCGGCGTTATCCGGCGTGATAATATTATTGAGTACCTTCCCGTCCGCCGACAAAAATACCGCCTGCCCGGGCGCTTCGCCGCTTTCTTTGCCGGACGACGGCACTGCCGCCATGCCCGCGGAAACCGCCGCCGCCATAAACAGCGAAACAGATTTTTTTATAATTTTTTTCACTGTGATATTCCTCTTGATTTCCGTTTACTGATTATAATTTATATCCATAAACTCAAACAAATTCATCTTCTTTATTTGCTTTATCAATTTCTGCATATTTTTAGCTTTAAGCTTTTTTAATATGCCCGACGCCTGCGCTCTTACGGTCCCCTCCTCAACGTATCTCTCGTTTGCTATTTCCCTGTAGGTTTTTCCGTAATACACGCCTCTTAAAACGCTCAGCTCGCTCGGCGACAATTTTGTGATCTCGTTTATCGTATATAAAATCGATCTCTGCCTGTCGAATATATCCTTTGCCCTTTTTGCGATTATCTGTGAATTTTCCTGCGACAGCATTACTTTATCTTCATACACCGCCCGTATTTTTTCAACAATCTCCTCATCGGAGGACGTTTTGCATACATAATCCTTTGCTCCCAGCGCTATTGCCCGAAAAATATATTCCTCCACCTCATGCGCCGTCAATATAACTATTTTAAGCTCCGGCTCAATAATCAGCAGGTCCTCGATTATTGTCAGCCCCTCATCGTTTGTGCGCATCTGAATATCGAGCATCAATATATCAGGCTCCGTTTTCCGCACCATTTGCAGACATTCATCGCCGTTATGAGCGGCTCCGACAACTTCAATACCCTCAACCTTATTTAATAAAGCAGTGAAATATACACACAAGCTGTCCATATCATCACATATTGCGACTTTCATCTTTAACATCTCCATTTCACCTTAGTATTGATATTATTGTAACAGGGGAAAGCCGCGTAAACATCCGTGAAGCTTCCCTCCTCGCTTTTTATGGCAACATCTCCGCCGTGCGTTCTGACCACACGTCTGGCAAAATCCAATCCGAGTCCGTTCCCGACCTTCTTTTCCTTCGTTGTGAAAAACGGCCGGAAAACCTTTTTTATATTCTCCCTGGGAATGCCGCAGCCGTTATCGGTTATAATCACACACATCATATCGAATTCAGTGTACACACGTATTCTTATTTCACCGCCGGGCATGTTTTTCTGTTCTATTGCGTCAACGGCGTTGCTTAATATATTTAAAAAGCAATCGACTATTTTTGTCCTGTTCCCCAGCACATAATTTTCCGCTCCGGCATATTCCCGCACAACTTTAATATTTGATATTTCGCATTTTTCAAGCGCATCATCGATACAGCTCTCCACAGTAAAAATATGATAATCCATCACAACTGGGTTTATCGCATTCAAAACCTTGCTTATATCAACCGCCGCGTTCATCGAATCGTTTTTTATCGTTTCCAAAAGCCCGCCCACATTTTGAAAATCCTCTTTCCTTTCGAATTCAATCGCCAATGTGGCAAGCTTCTCCGTGCTCAAAAACCTGTTTTTATAGGAATGGAGCATCATATATACGTCGTTGCTGAGAACATCGTTTTTCTTTTTTCTGTTCTGCATATTTGCTATGCCGTATTTTTCAAACGGCGTAAACCACACCAGCAAAACAAAATTCAATATCATTATCGCAAACACGATTATTATATATGCGTTATCATAATATACTCCCATGTCCCTTTTGGGAAAGCTCAGCAGATCCATGTTATAAAACATGGTTGACGAAAAGACTCCTATTATAAACAACAGCAATATAATAATATCCGTGAGGACCACACCAGCCAGTCCCACCGTTCCGTATCTTTTTTTAACAAATATTTTTGTTTTGAAAATATATCTTATATAAAACACCATGGGCGCTATATAATAAACGCCTGCCGTCAAAACCAAAAGCGCATGCACGCCTTCATTTATAAATCGCCAGAAATTATACGACAGCCCTTCGTTTTGCTTGATATACATATACCACCGCAGCTCCGGACGATTTAATACAAACATCAATACGATCGGCATGAGCAGCAGAAGCCTTACTTTTAAATTCATGGGCAGCACAAGCCGCACACATTCCTCCGTTGCAAACATCAGAATACAGATCCCTATATTGTGTATTATCGACAGCGTATAAATACTGACCCTGATATTTGATATACGCCTCAGCAATGCGTAATCCCATTGGTTTGTATAGCTGTAATTTGTAAATTTCACAAAATACATTATTCCGACCGTCACAAGAACAAAACAGCCGACATAATACAGCATTATAACTCTTGCAAATTTTGTGCGTCCGAGCAAAACGCTGTTTAATATAAACGTAACACACAACAGCACCAATAAAACCATGCTGCATATTCTCTCCCCTGTATAAAATAATTTTAATATTCGCCCGGCTTTGCCTTCATAAGCAAGAAAATGCAAGAAAGAAGCTGTATTTTTACATTCCTTTCTTACATTTTCCCTTTGCCCGCCGCACAGCGGCTTTAAAAGCACTGCCGGCTTGTTATTGAACGCTCTCCGTATATGCTTTAATCAACGGCACCATATTATCGGTCATTATAAAAATCTTTACCGTATCGGCGTTTGCCAGAGATAAGCCGATATTGTATTCACCGGACGCCGTCACTTCGTCAGCGCATATTACAACGTCCGTTAAAATGCCGTTTTTATACGACGCCGCAAAAAGCCTTCCGGCTTTGCCGTTATTTTTCGCAACTCCCGCCGATTTCATACTTACGGCGCCGCTTGCCGACTGCGTTTCTTCACCCGCTTCGTTTATATAAGTTACCGATGTGATTTTGTCCATTTCCGCGGATTCCTCCCAATCGAGCATCGGATAACCGTCTGCGTTATTCATGAAGCTGCCGCCGAGCTTATCGCCCATGTTCCTGAGTTCTTCTCCCGTTACAAGAGTTCCGGCACGCTTGTATAACGTTCCCGCGGTTTCGGTCAGATAATACGAGTTTGATACCTTGCTCATATCGCTGTCCGGGCACATCGACAAGGTCGTATCCGAATAGCAGTTCGCAACGCTTTCAAAATCAAGCAGCCTTCCCGCAAGCCCGCTTTCGTGCGCCACACAATTATTGTTTGCCTTTGTTCCGATACTGTAGCAATCGGTAATTTTTACGCCTTCTCCCTCAACTTGTCCGAGCAATCCGCCGCCCGAAAGGAACACAAAATTATATTGGCCTTTATTATCGAAGGTCATATTCTTTACATAGCATCTGCTGATTGACGCGTTTCCCGCAGCTCCGCCCGCAAGAGCGCCGCATACGGTATTGTAGCCCCATTCGCCCGCCGGTTCCGCCGTAACGTTTTCAATGCCCAGATCGCATATCTGCGCGTCTGCACCGATATAGCCGAAAAGGCCTATATATTCCGTCTTGCCCTTTTGCGGAGCCTTTAAAACAATATTTTCAACAACGTGCCCGCCGCCGTCAAATATTCCCTCAAACGGCGCAGCTTCGGTTCCGAGCGGCGTATTCCATGAAATGCCGTTAAAATCAACGTCATCCATCAGCTTGAAATATTTGCCCGCAGTTTCATCATACGTTGCAAATATCGCAAAATCGTCAATCGTGTGTATCTCATACGGCATATCCGCCGTTCCGGCTCCGGCGAGCGCCGGAGCATCATACTCCCATTTGAGAACCGGGTAACCGTCGTTTATCATACTTGTAATGCGGTCTATGCTGAAAGAATCTCCGAGCGTAGGCGCAAGCGTTTTCAATTCCTCATCGCCCGCAACCATTGTGCCTCTGTATATGTGATTTTCATCCGCGCCGGTATTCCACGGCCAGGGCGGATTTTTGGAATAATAGCAGTTGCTGACCTCCGCTTCGTTTTTCGGGCTTGCGACAATATATAAATCCGAATAGCAATTTTCTATTGTGCCGTTTCCCATCACATATCCCGCTATGCCGCCGTCAAAATTTACCTCCTCGGTATCCATTGTTATGCCGCGCGCATAACAGTTCCTTACTGCTCCGCTGCCGCGGATCTCGCCGACAAGCCCGCCGCCTTCGGAAATCGAGTTCCTTGCATCGCCGTAAATCTTATAATTTGTTATGTCCATAGTTACGTTTTTGGCATAGCA
The DNA here is from genome assembly GCA_018715365.1 of Candidatus Ornithomonoglobus intestinigallinarum. Taxonomy (GTDB): domain Bacteria; phylum Bacillota; class Clostridia; order UBA1381; family UBA1381; genus Ornithomonoglobus_A; species Ornithomonoglobus_A intestinigallinarum. The sequence continues at coordinate 6,926 of DVLU01000043.1, forward strand.
ATCCGTAACCTCCGCATTTTCGCTCACGCAGCCGGCAAGCCCTCCGGCAACCGTCCATACCCAGTCGGTATCAACTATTACCGACACGTTCCGCACGCCTATATTTTTAACAACGGCATTTCCTCCGATCGCACCGAACAGGCCTGTCATTATCTTATGCGCACCCTTAAGCGTATAATTTTTTATAATGTGTCCGTTTCCGTCAAACGTTCCCTTAAACGGCTTGAAGTCCTCCTTCTCATCATCATAATTATACGTGCCTATATATGTGCTCCAAACGGCATTTTCCAGATCAATATCGGCCGTAAGCTTATAAACATTCCCTTCGCCGCCGTCGGGGTCATTATTTATTTCGTTTGCCGCCGCAATAAGCTCCTCCGCCGTGCCTATAAGCACTTCCTTTCCGGGCTCCTCCGGCTGCTGCCACGGGAATATCGGATAACCGCCGTTTATATTATTTGAATCCGCCTCAAATACCTCTTTCAGGTGATCCGGGACATTTTTAAGGTCCTCCGCGGTCTGCGTTTCGCCTATATATCCCATGGGCGTTCCCTGACTGTAATAAGCGTAAGGCCACGGAAGTGTTGTTGTATCGGGATAATACATCTCCCACCAGCCGCTGCCCCAGGCACCGGCGTCGGCAACGCCTATTGTCGTATCGCTGTAGCATTTCTGTATCGATGTATTTGCTGAATAAATACCGCCGACTATACCGGAAAAATATGAGCCGAAACCATTGCCTTTGCTAAACTGACGCGAATAGCATTTTTCTATTTTTGAATTTTCCCGCATTGCTCCGGCAATACC
>DVLU01000044.1 GCA_018715365.1 Candidatus Ornithomonoglobus intestinigallinarum
CCTCATCGCTTGCGACATTTTTTACGCGGGCGTTAAATAACGGCAATACGTTTTGCAGCATACGCGACGAGCTCATCCATATAAAAAGCTATATAGATATACAAAACGTCAGGTTCTCCGGCAAATTCGACGTCCGCTTCGAAATACCGGACGATATGCTCGGCTGCCGTATAATCAATCTTACGCTTCAGCCGCTTGTCGAAAACTGCATTGTCCATGCGTTTAAGGGAAAAAACGGCAAAGGGCATATTATAATAACGGGCGTCAGGGAAAACGACGACATATACATATCGGTTGCCGACGACGGTCTCGGCGCAAATATAACGGATATAAACTATTTGAATAAACGCGTAAGCGAAGCGGTAAATTTTGACGACCATGTTGAACGCTACGGCATACACAGCGTAAACAGCCGAATACGCCTTTATTACGGCAGCGGCTGCGGATTGTCGTATTCGTATAACGACCTTGGCGGCATAACGGCAACGGTCCATATAACAACTCATTCAAAGGAGGATACGGAATAATGAAACTTTTAATTGCGGAGGATGAATCACTGTGCCTTGAAAGCCTTGCGGAAATACCTTGGGAAAGCATAGGAATAACGCTTGCGGACACTGCGCGCAGCGGCAGCGAAGCGTTTGAAAAAATAAAGTCGAACCCTCCGGATATTGTGCTTTCCGATATCGAAATGGACAACGGAACGGGCTTTGACCTCGCAAAAAAGCTTACATGCTTTTTCCCTGAAATAAAAATAATATTTCTTACGGCGTACGATAAATTCGAATACGCCCAGAAGGCAATACAATACAAGGCGTTCGGGTATGTGCTGAAGCCGGTCAACAGAAAAAAACTGCTTGAAACGGTGTCGGAGGCAAAGGAAAAGACAGAAAACGAAAACGCGGAGCGTACGCGCCATAAAAGGCTTTTATCGGAGTTTTCGAACTGCAAGTATTTTCTGAAGGATTACTTTCTTTCGCTTTTGGCCGGCGGCAAAACGGACGAGCTCAGCTCACTCTTTTCGATACGCTGCAACAGTCCGTACAGCTATCAGACTATAGTTGCAACGCGCTTTGATGAAAACGGGATGGCGTGCGATATGGATTTCAGATTTTTTACCGATATTTCATCGGCGCTCGATCAAAGCGGCTTTAAATTCATACCGTTTTATGAGCAGTCAATGCTGACTTATATAGTATATTCGGAGCAGCTGTCTGACGATGGCGCAAGCATACGAAATATTTTTGACGCTGCCGATATAATATCCAACTACATGAAATTTCACGATGCCGGCAGTTTTACCGTGGCCGTCGGCTCTGCCGTAAACGACCCGAAAATGATTTCTTACTGCATCAGGCGCGCGCAGGAGGCTTTAAAATATCATTTTTCGATCGGCGAAAACACCGTTATTTATATAGACGATATAGAGCCGGGCAGCTTTACGGCGCCGGATCTCGAAAGTCTTAAATCGGAGCTCATAGACTGCATAAAAATAGGCAGCGCACAGCGCGCGAAGGAAATAATACACAGAATGTTTGACAGCATCCATTCGTCGCATATATCGCTTGATTTAGCGCAGCGTATATGTCTGGAGCTTGTTATAACAATATCGATCGCGATGGCGCAGCTCGGTGAAAATCCCGAAACGCTTTTTAACAAAACAGAAATATGGTCCGTAATGAAAAATTATCATTCCGTATCGTCGCTCGAGGGCTTTATATCGGCCATAACAGATATAGCCGTATCTGTTATAAATACGAGGCGTGAAGAAAAAAACAAGGATATAATCCACCGCGTAAAGGAGCTTATAGACGAAAATCTCGAAACGGACGTATCGCTTGAGGCGATTGCCGGCCGGGTTTACGTTTCATCCTGCTATTTAAGCTCGCTTTTTAAAAACAAAACGGGCGTATCGTATAAAACGTATATTACAAACGCAAAGCTGAACCGCGCAAAAGAGCTGCTTGCCGATACAGAGCTGCCGATTTACGAAATAGCCACAAAAATAGGCTATAAAAGCCCGCGCCATTTCAGCCATATATTCCAGTCGCAGTTCGGGATTTTACCCACGGAATATCGTAATATGTGCCGGGAGGAAAAATAGATTTTGTTTTAAGCGGGCAGCTGTATATTATCCTTAATTCAGCAGTCTCTGCTCACAAAAGGCGCGGGGGGGTTTCCCCCGCGCCGTATGAGCTTTATGTTGCTTTGTCATTGCACTTGAGTTTCTTGCAGCCCGATCACAACATCTTTTGTTTCAAGCTCGGCGTTCAGCTCAAACGTCTGCTCGGCAGGTTCATAGCCCGGAGCCGAGACGGATATTGTATAGCTGCCAAAGCCAAGCATATATTTTCCTGCGTATTCGCCGTCCGTTTCGGGGCGTATCTCCGCTCCGGAGCTGTCCGCAACTGTGACAGACGCGCCGCTTATTTCATTTCCCGCCTCGTCAACGGCAGTTATGCTTATGGCATATTTCGGCTCTGCCTTTTCATATATATTGAAATTATCAACAGATACCGTTCCGTTCGGCTTTGCGGCTCTTAAATACACAGAACCTATTTTGTTTATATCCTCATCGCTCCAAAACTCCAGATCATAAAGATTTTCTTCGATGCCTCTATCATTCGTCAGCGTAAGGTCTATTTTTCTCGACTCAAAATCGATCTCAGCCTTTACGTGCATCCATGAGCCTATCAGCGCAATATCCGCTTCCGTATTATTCACCAAAAGCGTTTCCCCTCCCTTGTATTCAAAGGCAAGGATGTGACCTTTTTTGCTTATACCGTAGTCAATAATATCGCTCTCAAACCCGGGGGATGATGAGCCTATGCTGAACTGGCTGTTGCCACGCGTTCCTCCCCACGGTTCACTGAACATCAGGTCCGTTTCAACGGTAACGGTTTTTCCGGCGCAGCTTATCGGCTCCAATGCTTTCCACACACCTATAGTCGATCCGGAAGAAGCATATTTCAGGTAACTGTTATCGGAATCGCTTTCCACAGACAATCCGCTTGCCGTACCGTTCCATACATCCGGCAAAATACTGTATTCGTCAAAGTCTTCCGAGAACAGCGGTACTGTTTCGTTTATGTTATCCGGTATCATTCCGACCGTTTCATCCAATGCGCTCTCGCCGTCGATCCCGACTCTTATATAATACCGGCTGCTGCTGTCGGCAGCTATGGGTATATTCTTATATGAATCCCTTTCTATAGTTTCTCCGCGCAGATATTTTATATCGCCCGCGTCAATGTCCTCCGTTATCTCGGCATCGGCTACGAGTACGATTGATTTTTTATTGATATAACCGTCAAGCTCCGTTTTCACGCCTATTGCGCTGTCAGCTGCTCCCGATCTGATATTGCCGTATTCCACATACGGCGCAACGGGATGCAGCTCGGTGAAATTATCGAATATTATAACAGCGTAATTCTCGGCGGCATCGGAAACGGAAAGCTCCGCCGTGGCCGTACCGTTTGTTAGCGTGATCTTTTCAAAATCACAGGATGCCATACTCCCGTCATTGTTATATTCAACGACCGCAGCTACAGCGCTTGTTATGTTTGAAACCGCGTATACGGGAACCGTCAGAATGCCGTTGTCATTTTGGATTATGCCGGTAACGGCTGCCGGTTCAAACAGCTTTGTTATTCCGCTTTCATCGGGCGCTTGCTCGGTGTATGACGGCAGTCCTGTTTTGACGCTGTTATACACACTGTTATAGCTTTCGGGAGCGCCGAAGTAAGAATATGTGTCGTTTGTTCGCAATACCATTTTATCTACAACAAACGCAGGCGATACCGTATACAGCTTCAGCGTATGCTTTCCTTTTGACGGAACGGTTATCGCAGTACTCAATTTTTCCGTATTTGCAAGAACGCCCTTTGCCCATGTGTCGGTTTTGGATGCGCTGTTTGTGCATGAATTCGTTCCGCCAACGGATACAGGCGTATTATCATCGATAGCTGCCGCGCATCGCATCACTGCATTTCTTTCATCAAGCGTCGGCATACGGTATATATCGAGAGTGTACGTGCCCGCTTCGGTAAAATATATATCGTACTCGAGCTGCGCCGCCTTTGATTTTAAAGCCTCGAGCTCGGCGCTGTTTGTTGATTTTGAAAGCAGGTTTTCGGCGGTGTTCGGATAAGCCTTAACGGAATCGCCGCTTCTGCCGAAATCATTCTCAATTTTCCATTCGTAATCGCCGTTTTTAACCGAATTTGAATAGTGCTCCGCTTCAATCGAAACTATGCCGTTTGCCTCCACATAATATGTGCCGTCCATATAAGAGGTATCGGGCACAGAGATATTTACCAAAATCTCTTTAGTATCGATAACCGCTCCGTTAAGCATACGTTCCACCGTTATGACCGCATCGGTATCGTCAGCCGCTTTGCTGCTGTCAAGCCCTACATATACTCTGTCGCTGCCGTATGACGTGCCGGTTGTTTTGCTTAACAGCACCGCTTCATTGTTTACGGAAACGGTATAATCAAAAGAGCCGTAACCTTGATTTACAACATCAAAGAATTTTGAATATGTATCATACGTTGAAAGCTCTATGGCCGGCGTATCGGTTATATTTCCGTCCACAGCAATGGCGGCAGCGGTATAGTCAAGCTCCGTCAGCATTGTTATTTCCGGATCCGTGGCTACGATAGGATCGCAGTCTTTATAATATATTACCGCATCATCGCCGAATTCAACATTCAGCGCCGCAATCCCGTTCCATTTCCCGTTTTCTATACTGTTATAGTGAAGAATATCATTGTCTATTTGTTCGGCTGCCGCGCGCGCTTCGGCTGCGTATCGCTCCGACGCCGTCCCGCGGTTTTGAGCGGCGTATATGTTGGCGCGCTCTGTCTGAATATAGCAAGCAGCCATATTCCTTGAGCAGCGTATCGGATAGAGCGCCAGTTCAAAGAATGCATCTTGTTTTCCGCTCTCAAGACCGCTGTAAAGAGACTCTGCCTTTTCCAGTACAGCGTTGTAACGGTTCAGATACATCTGCGCTTCGTCACCATATACGTCTGTTGCAAGATTAAGTCCGTGAGCGGCGTCATCCTCTCGGTAAAAATCGGGACGCTTCGAGTTTGCAAGCTCGTAAAATTCGTCCATCATATCGGCATACTTTTCTGCGTCAGCCTCCGTCATGTTATAGTCTCTCATTGCTTCGGCTTTGTATATATCGGCTATATCGGTTTGCCGCACATCCGAAATATTTCTTGCAAGTCTTGCGTAGTATTCTATTTCTTTTTCAGCCGGCTTGAGATCTCCGATATTTGCGATCCATATCTTATCGGCGCCCGTATCGTAAGCGCGCGTCAGCTCTTCACGTATAAGCCCGGGCTGAGTGCTTGAAAGCCATAAATAGCTTCTCGGAGCGCCGTAATACGAAAGATGATAGTAAACGCCCGCTCTGCCCGATTTGCCGCGCTCGTATTCACCGGCATTCTGACGCATATACCCGAAATTATCATCGGTATACATGATCGTTGTACTTTCCGGTATTCCAAGATGTCCTTCAGTATTATAATATTTCAGTATATCCTTATACGCTATGAACGCTGTGGGAACATCGTCAATGCTGTCATACATCCTGTTTTCGCCGGTGCACAGCTCTTCTGTGAGTATCTGCTTCTGAGCCGCTATGACCTCTGTCAGCGCTTCGGTATAGCTGCTCATATTGGTGTTGAACGAGCCGTCGTGAACGCCGCGCATACCGAGCGTATAGATATTTTCGTATTTTCCGTATTTGCGGACACTTTCCCGCCAGTAATCGGTCAGAAATTCCTTGTTATATACAATATTGCCGCTGTTATCTTTATCTGTCCAGATATATGCGACCGTATGCCCGTCATCATCCGTTATGTTATTTCCGTATGAATTCTTACAGGTAAGCGGTTTATCCGGGTTTTTGCTTATCCAATCCTGCTGAAAAGCGTACAGCTCGCCGAGGTTGTTCCTAAGCAGCGGTTCGGCATGAGACGAGCCCATGACAACGCCGTATTTGCCGGCAAGCTCGGCGGCGCCTTCGATATTGTGAAAAGCCGTTGAATAATGGTGCATCGCGGGCCAAAGAGTGTTCAGCTTCAGCCTGAGTATAAGCTCATATATTTTTTCGTATTTGTCCGTATTCATATCTGCCGCAATATCTCCGTTTGACCAAGTATTCAGAAGATACTCATCGTTAGGGAATATGCCGCGGTATTTAACTGACGATGCGCCCTCTGTATAACCTCCGTCAGGGAGATCCACATACAGCTCGTCGGCATGTGTCGGCTCGGCGTCCGCCCACCATTTCCACGGCGAAACACCGATCTTTTCGCAGAAATCATAAATGCCGTAAATAGTGCCACGCTTATCAGAACCGACTATAACGATAATATCATCGGAGGTCTGCTGGACGCTGAAAGCTTCCCATTCTCCTTTGATCTCTGATACGTCTATCTCATTTTGCTCCGCCAGTTCATCTATTGCGGCGCTGCTGCCGAGCGTACCCGCTATAATATCGCAGCTTTCCCGGTCTGCCTCCCCGGTTCCCGATGAGCCGTAATCAAACGCATCCGCAAGAGGATTACAAGTCAATCCGCCATTATCCTCCCACAAAAAGCCTTTTATTTTTTCGCCTTCAATATCCGGAATTTGCGAAAACCTAAGCGTCCCGTTTTCCGAATTTGCCGTATTATCGGAAAAATAAACATTTTTCAACGCTCAGCCGCTGTCGTATACGGCGATTATACCCCGCCCTTCTTTTGTGAGTGACTCGTAGCCGGATATCGTCATTGTGCCTCCGGACAAGTCTATATCGGCAATGCTTGCATCTGTACTTAACGGTGTGTCGGCTTGCTCTGCCGATGAAACTGTAAGCTGCGCTTTTACGCCTGTGACGCTTTCAATATCCTTTGCCATATTTTCCGCCGCTATCTTAACGCCGTCAAAGTCATGTTCGTCTATTGATATGACAGGCGATTTATCTGCGCCCGCTATTTTTATCCCCTGCGAAAGAGATATGTAGCCCGAAACGGAATTGTTTATATTAACAGATTCCGCAGACACCGATGCAGCCGGCAGCAGCGAAGCGAGCATTGCTGCTTCAAGCATACATAGTATAATATTCTTTTTCATAGCTGTAGTCCGCCTTTCCGATGAAATTCTATAAAATTATTTTATAATAATTTTATAGAATAATCTATGTATTTCTGCAAAACTTTTAAGAGCATATTAAACATGACTCCGAAAGAATACCGTAATCATGCAACAAGCGGCTGACGTATATATAGACTATACCCCTCATTCAATTCACGGGAAACGGTACCGACAGCTGTTTAAAGCTCCTCATAGCTGTACCGCTTCCCGTAGATTTCCCGCAAGCTGTCGCGTATGCCAATCATAACTTCATCGCGCACGGCAAACCGTTCCTGTTTTATCCTTTGATATTTTTCACACAACATATTTATACTGTTTTGCAATATATGATAGCGATATTTTACACAATTATCACCAAAAAACTGCTTGAATCGGGCGCTGTATGATGATAAAATGACTGCAGGGAGAAAAAAGAGGCAAAGCTGGCACAATTCTTTGCCCGCAAACGCCGAAGAAGTCATTTAAATCAAGGTGTTTTATTTTGAAGGAGTGAATAGTTTGAAGAAGAAAATTTTAAGCTGCATTTTGACATTATCGCTGTTCGCGCCGGCATTTGCAATTACAAATGCTGCGGCGGCAGAAAACATCCCGGCGTTCCCGGGAGCGGAGGGCGGCGGAATGTACGCCACCGGCGGACGCGGCGGAACGGTGGTTCACGTAACCAATCTGAACGACAGCGGCGAGGGGTCATTCAGGGATGCCGTTGCGCATACCAACAGGATAGTCGTTTTTGACGTCGGCGGGACAATAAACCTAAAATCAGACGTTTCCTGCGCATCAAACGTGACTATTGCCGGTCAGACGGCTCCCGGCGGAAAAGGCATAACTCTCCGCGGCGGAAAGCTCTCTTTTGCGGGCAGCAATATCATAGTAAGGTTCCTTTCGTCACGTCCCGGCGAAAAGGGCAGCGGCGATTACGACGCATGGGGCGGCAGGGCCGGCTGCCGGAACACTATAATCGATCATTGCTCGATAGGCTGGGCAAACGACGAGCAGTTCGGGCTGTATTCCGACAACGAAAACCAAACGGTGCAGTACACGATAATAGGCCCGTCAAACTGCGTTTCGTACCATTCAAAGGGCGCGCACGGCTTTGGGGCAATGTACGGCAGTAACAAGAACACATGGCATCACAATTTACTCTGCCACTCGCTTTCACGTAACTTTCGCGGTAAGGTCGGCGGAACAAATGTCACGGAATTTGTAAACAATGTTATATATAACTGGGGTTATCAGACAGCCTACGGAACGATAGGCCGCATAAATTATGTCGGAAATTATCTTAAAATGGGACCGTCGACAAAAGGCGGGCAATGCTTTATAAATTTAAATTCGGGTTCCGGCTATGATAAATTCAGATTTTATCTTACCGGCAACAAGCTGATGCGCGCAGACGGCACGCCGTGGTCCGAGACCATGAACGCAAATAACTGGGACGGCGGCATAAAATACAACAACAATGCCACGGAGGAATCGCTCCGCATAAACGAATACCTTCCGATACTTGCACAGGACGGCACGGAGGTATCAGTTACGCCCACCGCACAAACCGCCGATGAAGCGTTTGAAACGGTAACGTCATATGCGGGGACTTCTGTAAATCCGGCGGATAATTCCGTATACGGCTATAGTTACAGCAGCGATACAACGCGTACAAAAATAGACGCTCAGGTGCTTTATGAAACAAGAACAGGCACAGGCTCGTTGACGGGCGGACGTGATTTTTCAACAGTAACCGACGAAGCAGTGCTTGATGCGATAAATACATACGGCATACAGCATGTCGATTACGATTCATATTACCCCGAATCCGTTCTTCAAAAGGAAATAATCGACTCCGACAACGACGGTATGCCCGACGAATGGGAGCTGGCAAGAGGGCTTGATCCGCATAATCCGGGCGATGCTATGGACGATTATCTGCTGAAGGGCTATAATAATATTGAATACTACATAAACGATCTTACGGTAAATGCGTTTCCGGAAGGTGTTGTTGAGCCTTCGCCGGAGCTTACGGAGCTCGGAGACGATTATCTTAACGCCAAAACGGATGCCGACGCAATAGTTCTTTCGCCGTCGGCAATAAAAGACGCCGGAGATCTTGTCCTTCCCACGCGCGGCAAAAACGGCTCGTCCATAACATGGGAAAGCGGGTCGCCGGCCGTTACAATAAAAAACAATGAGATAACCGAAATAAAACTGCCGGCTGTTGCAAACGAATATGCAACGCTTACGGCAAACGTAACGTGCGGGGAATTTACGCTGAAAAAAGATTTTACGATTACACTGCTTGCATTGCCGTATAAATTCGACTTCGGCGCAGGCGCGGTGCAGGAGGGATTTGCTGCCGTAACGGCGTCAACCATATATTCCGAAAACAGCACGTACGGGTTCACCTCATCATCCACTCCCGCGGATATGAACCGCGCACCCGGGATTATCCCCGCCGGAAGTGAAAACCTGTATAATGATCAAACAGAGGGCGGTACAAATGATCTGCACTTTAAGACAGAACTGCCGAACGGCAAATATTACGTTACAATACATTACGGATCATGGAATGATGAATTTGCCTCAATTTATGAAATTGAAGGCGTATCCTCCGGCAATCTCGCATCGGTCAACGCGGCGGCATACACGGCAGAAACAACGGTAACAGACGGCGTACTTGACGTTGTAATTAAAAAAGGGAACGCGAAATACGGCGGATATATAAGCGGTCTTGAAATATCAACCACACCTCCCGCCGCTCCCGATGCAACGTATCATTTTGATTTCGGCAGCAACGCGCTTCAAGAAGGCTATACGGAGGTCACAGCCGCTATGCTGTATTCTCCGCTTATAGGCTACGGTTTTGACGATATAATCGACACACCGGAGGATAGCGCACGCGCGGCAAGCAGCTCTCCTGCCGGGCAGGAAAACTTATATGCCGATCAGGTTATCGGCGAAGCCGTATTTAAGGTTGACGTACCGAACGGCAAATATAAAGTTACGATACATTACGGAACATGGAACGATGAATTTGCCTCGGTTTATGAAATTGAGGGCGCATCCTCCGGCAGTCTTGCTTCACAGGTCGCGGCACAATACACATCGGAAACGGAGGTTAAAGACGGTGTGCTCGATATTGCAATGAAAAAAGGCGATGCCAAATACGGCGGATATATAAACGGCATTGACATAATCCAGCTTGAGGAATACGGGCCGGAGCCTGATATGCCGTATGTGTCAGAGCTTTCGATAGAAGGTACAAATATCGCTCTGAGCATCACAAGCTCCGTGGACGCGCCCGACGCGTCGGCAATAATCGCACAGTACGATAAAAACGGCGTGCTGTCAGACGTTTCGCTTCACCCGATAAGCGGCTCTTCCGTAATCGATGATGAATTGAACGAAAATGCCGCAGCGGTAAAAGTATTTGTTTGGAACACAAAAAACCAGACAATACTCGGGCTGCCGGTCAGTGCGGAAGTATAAACGGGCTGATGCATTAAGAATAAAATAGGGCTGCTCGATTTTAGCGCAGAACACAGCACAGCATAAAGCTATGTTGTTACCTGCGCTGAAAGCGACAGCCCCATGTATATAATTATTCTTTGCCATTCCAGCAGTAAGTGCAGAGCTTGCACGGATCTATTCCGACGGAATCCATCAGGTCGTCAAGACGATGATATGCAAGAGAAGTGAAATGAAGCTTCTCGCATATTGTGTCTACCATTTTTTTATATTCCGGGCTTTCGGGATCGGCATATTTTTCAAGCATTTCATCATCGGGTTCTCTGCCCTCAAGCTCTGTTATAACGCGTCTTGTTATAAGCTCCATTTCGGACGTTGAACGCGAGAAATTAAGGTATTTGCAGCCGAACAGAAGCGGCGGGCAGCCCGTTCTTATATGGACCTCCTTTGCCCCGCTCTCATACAAAAACTCCGTTGTTTCCCTGAGCTGCGTACCTCTTACGATTGAATCGTCTATAAGCAGAAGCTTCTTGTCTTTTATAAGGTCGTGTATCGGGATCAGCTTCATTTTTGCGATAAGATTGCGCTTGCTCTGGTGCGTCGGCATAAATGACCTTGGCCAGGTCGGTGTGTATTTTACAAAAGGCCTTGAATACGTTATTCCCGATTCGTTTGCGTATCCGACAGCGTGAGCTATCCCCGAATCGGGTATGCCGGCAACTATGTCGGGCTTTATATCGGGCCGCTCCTCTTTGTCGCGCAGCGCAAGATGCTTGCCGCAGTTATAGCGCATTTTTTCGACGCTTATGCCCTCGTAGGAGGACGACGGATAGCCATAGTAAACCCATAGGAACGTGCATATTTTCATATCCTTTGACGGATCGATAAGCGTCTGCACCTTTTCGGGCGTAATAACGGCAATCTCGCCCGCGCCCAGCTCCCTGTAATCCGTATATCCCAAATTAAGATATGCAAAGCTTTCAAAGCTTGCGCAGTAGCCTTCTTTCTTTTTGCCTATACATATTGGCGTTCTTCCTTCTTTATCCCTTGCGGCATATATACCCTTCGCGGTAAGGATAAGCATACTCATGGAACCGTCTATTATTTCCTGTGCATAGCGTATTCCTTCAATAAAATTTTCCTTTTGATTTATTATGGCGGCAACAAGCTCGGTTTGATTTATCTCGCCGTTCTGCATCTCAAAGAAATGAGTATGTCCGTTTATTATTTTGCTCACAAGCTCGCTCGAATTATTTATTTTGCCGACGGTAGTTATGGCAAAAGTTCCGTGATGTGAACGTATAAGTATCGGCTGTGCCTCATAGTCGGATATACAGCCTATACCCATAGTTCCGTGCATGGTGTTTGATTCTGTTGTGAACTTTGTTCTGAACGGTGCGTTTTCTATGTTGTGTATCGCCTTGTCAAACCCGGTTTCACTGCCGTACACCGCCATGCCTGCGCGGCGCGTGCCGAGATGAGAATGATAGTCGGTACCGAAAAATAAATCGAAAACGCAGTCGCCTTTAAGCGCTGTGCCAAAAAAACCTCCCATGAAATTGTACTTCCTTTCAATTAAGCTTTACGTATATTATAATAACATATACACGCTTATTTTTCAATACAAAATACGCCATATTTCGACCGCGGAAATTATATCCGCGCTATGCACAATTACCATTCCCGATTGACAGGCATTTTTATTCATATTGCTCCCGGCGCATTGAGAATCGAGCAGCACCGCACGATTTCAGATGCGGCAGCCCATGAACATTTTAATCATTTTATAACGGTTATTTTACATTCCGCGGTTTTCAGCCCGTCCGCTTCGGCCCTAAGCGTTATATTTTTACCGTCTGCTTTCACCAATACGCGGCAAAATCCGTTAAACGCGCGCCGGTACGGCTCTTTTTCGCTGTCCGTATCGGCAGGATTGCCGTTGCCCGTTCCGATCAGCGTGCCTCCGTCTGTCTTAAAATGCAGGCTGTTGCAGGCATCCGGCACAACGTTTCCGTTTTTATCTGCAATATGAATGCCGATTGGCACAGTTTCGCCTTTTTTAACAATCTTGGCACAGGATATGCAAAGAGATAGCGGCTCGCCTGTGGCGGGCGCTGTTTTTTCAGATACCGGCCTGCCGTTTTTATAGCCTTTTACCGTAAGCCCGCCGGGCGAACACGACACATTTTCCCATTTTACATACCAGTTCCGTTCCACTGTTTTTTTCCCGAGGCTTACGCCGTCGGCAAAGAGCTCGGCTTCGTCTGCGTTTGTGTAGCAATAAACGTCCTCCGACTTAAGCTCACGGCTCCCGTTCGGAAAAACGTGAAGTATATCCTTATCGCTCCACCAGCTTGCAAAATAATAGTAACCGTCTTTCGGCATACCGCAGTAATCCATCACTCCGAACTGCGACGATACCACCTTACCCTTTAACGGCGTCGGTTCGCCGCGGTAATCGAACGCCGTCCAAATAAATTCGCCCGCAATATAATTTCTTTCGGCAACGGCTCTCCAAGCCGTTTCGCCGAGCTCATATCTGTCAGCCTTTACACCGACCTTACACTTTTTCGAGTTGTCTTTGTCAAACGGGAAGTATTGTCCGGCCGTTTCGTCGGTCCCGAAGCAGCCGCGCGTACTGCCGTTTGACGATTCCTCCGTTACTATAACGGGCTGATCCGGCATGCGCCTATGGTAATCATCCCATGCCGTCCGGCAGTAATTAAAGCCCATAACGTCAAGCTGCTTTGTTACGTCAATATACTTTTCGGCGCTGTCGTAGCGTTGTATGCCGTCCCAGCACACAACGGCCGATGTTACCGGCCTTGTCGGGTCAAGCTTTTTTATCTCCGACTTCATTGTAATCGTTGTGCGCGCCGTTTCGGGCCTGTGCTGCGAAAATATTTCTTCGTTGCCGATGCCCCACAGAAATACCGACGGATGGTTTCTGCACAAGCGCACCATCGCCCTTAAAACATCAATATCCTCGGGCGCTGAGGACATTCGCCTCGTTTCGGCGTATACAAGCAGCCCGAGACTGTCGCATATATTAAGAAACTCCTCCGACGGCGGGCAGTGTGCTATTCTTACGGCATTTGCCCCCATATCCTTTATCTTTGCGGCAAGCTCTGCCTTGATTGAATCGGGTACGCCGATGCCAACACCGGCCGTATCGATATGGCAGCAAACGCCCTTGATTTTCATGTGCCTGCCGTTGAGGAAAAAGCCACTGTCCGCATCAAAGCGCATATCACGCACCCCGAATTTTACGGCCGCCGAATCCAGAAGCAGATCGCCCGCATACAAGCTTACCGCTGCCGTATAAAGCTTATCCGTATTATCCAAATCCCAAAGCTCCGATTTTTGCACGGCGAATGTGCATTCGGCCCGTGAAGCGTCCCATGCCGGTACAGTCAGCTCCTCCTCGTTTTCCGCAACAGTATCGCCCTGCGGCGATATTATTTCTGTCACGGCTCTTATCATGACAGCTTCGGTTGTTTTGTTTAATGCTTCAAAACGCACATTAAACACCGCCGAGCGTGTTTCCGTATTTACATTTTCCGCATACGCAAAAAGGCTGTGCGGGCCGATATGCACCGCGTCGGCAACCTCAAGATAAACATGGCGGTAAATTCCGCCGCCTTCGTACCACCAGCCTTCACGGCCCGATGCGTCAACGCGGACGGCAATAACGTTTTCGCCGCCGTAATCAACAAAATCGGTTATATCGTAATAAAATGAGCCGTAGCCGCTTGCATGGGCGCCGACGTAATATTGATTAAGATAAACCGTGCTGTTTCGGTAAACGCCGCCGAAATGTATATACACTCTTTTATTGCCGCAGCCCTGCGGCAAGCGGAACTTTTTGCGGTACCATGCAGCGCCGCCTTCAAGACAGCCGCCCGCAAACAGTCTGCTGTCTATACTCTCCATTTCGGGTATGTCGCCCATATCGGAACCGGCGGCGCTGTCAAAACAATATTTTTTCTCCGATACAAAATCATGCGGCAGGCATATCTCACGCCAGCCCGAATCGTCAAAATCAACGGCCGCCGCGCCATTTGAATACGCCCGCGCCTTTGCGCCGCCCCAGCCATCCGCAGGATCATGCGGCGCAGGATCGCCTTCGAAAAAACGCCATTCGTTATCAAGCATTATGTTCATTTTAGTGTCCCTCTTCAAGATTTAGTGTCCCTGTATAATTTATTTTAGTGTCCCTTGCGGCTTTTTCTTCTGTTTTCCGATTTATTATACCATTTCAGACTATGCTTTTCAAGCAAAAGTGAAACTATTTTTGCATTTTTTATTGACCCGGGCAATAAAATCTGATATACTTAAAAACAAGAAAGAGCTGATAAGAAAGATTTTAATTTAAGGGGTGATAATTCGTATGCCGCCGCGGCAAAGGACGATAAGGAGGCGGAGGGCATATATCTTTCAAAAATAACGGATATATTGCATGCATTTTATATTGCGGGGAATTTTAACGATAATTTATCGCCCGATTCCGATTTGTCGAACATAGGCGCATATCTCCAGAAACATTATCTTACTGTAAAAGGCCTTGACGAATTGACGGAACGTTTCGGGCTTTCAAAAAGCCATTTGTGCCGGATATTCAAGCAGCATACGGGCGTTACGATAACTCATTACATAAATGCGCTGCGAATGCAGTATGCCTATAAGCTTATTATAGGAACAAATATACCGATAAAGGATATTTATATAATGTGCGGCTATGAAAACAGCCAGTATTTTAACCGTGTATTCAAAAAAATACGAGGCTGCACGCCAAGCAGTGCCAGACGTGAGGCAAGAAAAACACAGATGTGGAATTATGATGAATAAAAATCCCGGCAGGTTCGGGCGAAATACCAAATCATTTTATATGTCTTTATACGGACCGGGGCTGCGCTGAAAGCGCAGCCCCGTTTTTTTCTTATGTTTAATTTTTTTGTTTTTTCGCGCTTTATCCGATAAGCTGCTCAAAGAGCCTTCCGAATACAGCTGCGGCCTCGGCACGCGTTGCATTCGATTTCGGTGCAAACGTATTATCGTCGTTTCCGTTCATAATACCGCTTGCCGCAGTCCATTTTACTGCCTGCAGTGCGTAATCGGATACGGAGGATATGTCTGATGGCTCGGGCGTAACGGTCGGCTCCGTCGTGGGCGAAGGAGTCGGCGTTGCCGTCGGACGCGGTCTTGACGAGCCGCCGCCCGATGAGCTCGGACGCTTTGTGGGTTCCGGCGTGGGCGCTGCCGGGTCGCGCGTTATAACAGCCGTTATATGAATATCGTCATCGGGCATTGTAAACGTAAACGACGAATCGCCCGTCTTTTCGAACGTCACGCCTTCGGCGTTACTCTCAAGCCCTTCGACAATATAATACGTGTTGGGAGTTACCGTTACGGTATTGCCCGCCGCGGCGTTTGACGGCTCAACCGTAAGCTGCGCATTTTCCGGAACATCAAACGTAACCTGATGCGTATTTTCAATTCCGTAGCTTGCAGCTGCCGTAAAGCCCGCCGTATCCGTAAGGCGGAACATTCCGGTAACCATTCCGCGGCTGTACTTATCATAGAACAGCATGCTGCCCGTCATATGATTCATGCTTTCGTCATCGCTGTCCTCGATTATACTTCCGCCGCCCTCTACGGCAACGAGGTTCCAAACAAGACTGCTGTCATCGTTTATAAGGAATTGTTCATCGTTTTCCGTTATGCCGTACAGCTCAAGCGTTCCGCTTGCTTCCGACGACGAATCCATCCGGGTGTTTGTAACATCTGTCCCGTTAAAGTACAGCCTTACTCCGGTAAGCGACGATATTTTTTCGTTTATGGCCCTTACCGTTTTTGACGTCGTATTGCCTATTGCATCGACTGCCGTGACGGTAACTTTGTTTTTCATAACGTTCTCATCTGCCGGAACGGTAAATTCAAAGCTTCCGTCATCTGACGCGCCGTCCCATTCGTAGGCTGTTTTTCTGCCTTCTTCAATATCGTTTACTTCAACAATAAGAGTTGCATTGGGATCCGTTCTTCCCGATATTGTGATTTTGTTGTCTTCCGTCATTGAACCGCTGACGGGCTCGTTCAGCACAAGCATCGGCGCTGTTGTGTCAACGGCGAAATTTATTGTTTCGGAAAAACCGTCCCCGACGTTGTTTGTGCCGTCGATGTGCAGAGTGTGACCCTGCGTTTCAAGGCCGGAAAGCGTTATAACGGCCGTATTACCGTCCGCCGTATCAAATTCGCCGAACGCGCTCGTTGTTCCGCCTTCCTCGGCAGCCGCCTTTGCATCGTCGTATGATGTGCTGTTAAGATACCAGCTGCCGCTTACGGGCATATCGCTTGTAAGCGTTATGTTTACGTCCCTCGATGCAACGGTCGGTACGGTGACATTATTGCCGCCTACCGTTCCCGCACTGAGCTTATCTGCCGGCGTGCCGTCCGCGGCAGCAACAGACGCCGTTATTGTCGGCGGTGAAGGCTGCGAAAGCTCAATGATGTCGGAGAACGTTTCCTCCGACATAACGGTTGATATAACATTTCCGTCATCGTCCGTTATGTTATTTACGCGGCATAAGCCGACCATGTATCGTTTGCCCGGTTCAAGGCCTATAAATTCCGGCGGCTCCGATTCCGTTTCATCTGTTTCCGTTTCGTCCGGTGCATAATCGTATCTTCCGCCGACTATCAGCTCATCGTTCTTATCAAACGATGACGACGACATATTGTCAACCTGCTCATAAACAACCTGACCGTTTTCATCGAGCTTTTCTCCATAGACTGTGACAACGTATCCGTCACATTCCTCCGCCGGCTCGCCGGGAGTTACTCTCAGGCGGTAATCGCCGGCGTTCTGCACCGATACGCTTTCGGCCGCGGAGGCAGCATCCGTAGTTATTGTCCAGTCCGTATTAAACATACTTTCATCCGTAAAGCTTACGGCCACACGCGCCTCGCCCGGCTCCGTTTCCGATTCGGACGGTGTAAACACAACAAACGCATTTGCTGTATCGGCATTTGAGCCTTCATCATCCAAAAGCTCTAACGTGTATTCGTCTGAATCGTTAAATATGCGTATCTTGCTTGCAAGCTCGTATGCCTGTTCCTCGGATTCCGCCGCAAACGTTATGTTTACCGCTCCGTTATCGCTGCCGTATTCGCCGAGATTCAGGATATGTTCTTTTCTGTCGGCATTTGACAGAAGCTTTTGTTCTCCGTTCTCCGAGTTTAACGCTGCAGCAGACAGTTCGGCTATTTCCGCACGCTTTACAAGTCCGAAATTCGGCGTAATATGAGCATACAGTGTTTTGCCCGTTTCTTCGTCGTATGCCACGGCAACGTCGTTTACGCTCAGAAGCTCCGTATAGTTTCTCAGCTCGTAATCGTGACCGTTTTCTATTTCCGTAAGCGCCGCGCTGCCGTCAAAAACGACGGTGCCCGTGCCGTCCATACGCATATCACCGTCAACGTCAACCAGAATGCTTTGGTTTTTTTCCGTGCCGTTTGAATTATACTTTTCAACCGTGACGCGCATTTCACCGGAGCGCAGCTCCATTGTTTGGTTAAGCGTTATCGGGTTTGTCGGCTCGCTGCCGGACGTTATAACGGTCGCCTGATAATAAGCGTTTCCGTTATCGTCCTTTCTCTCCTCCGAAAAGTCACCCTTCAGCTCAACAAGTATCTCGGCGTCCGGGTTTGCTTCGAGATATTCTTTGTATTCTTCCTCCGTCCGGTACGTTTTTACCTCGTATTCGCACGCGGCGATATCGGGCGACGGCTGAACCGTCTGCTCAACCGTTACGATACCGTAGCCGGAATTATTGTACTTTGCATCGTTTGTAACAATAACCTTTGCCGCGTCCGACACAACGTCCTGCATTTCCTCGTCGATATAATCTATAACAAGGCGGTAATTCCCGAGCTTTCTGTAACCGGTTTCGCCCGTTTTCTCATTATCGGGCGCCGGGACTGTTATATCTATCGTATTGTTTACCTCGTCAATGCTTGTATTTGACGAATCGATATTTATAACGGCGCCGTCCTTGCCGTTTTCCGTTATCTCCTCAAGCCTGAAATTATAGCTTCCGGCGTCGCTCAGCATATTGAGATTAAGTCCCGTTGCGCAAAGGCGCTGCTTTCCGGTATAGTACATATGCTCCGTACAGCCCGTGAGTACAACCTCGGGCACGCCGTTATCCGTGCCGGGACAAAGGATATAAACGCTTTGCCTGCCTATAATGTTTTCCTGAAGCAGAAGATCCGAATCCGGGTCCGGCTCATATGCGGCAAATTCGAT
Source organism: Candidatus Ornithomonoglobus intestinigallinarum (assembly GCA_018715365.1). GTDB lineage: Bacteria > Bacillota > Clostridia > UBA1381 > UBA1381 > Ornithomonoglobus_A > Ornithomonoglobus_A intestinigallinarum. Next base: position 18,917 of record DVLU01000044.1, read on the forward strand.
TTTTCTGTACGTTGCGGTGTCGTTTACCGGCACTTTAAAGCGCATATCTTTTGTTATCGTCTGCTCAACGGCAACGTCAATGAAATCTATCGTATAAAGGTTTTCCGCGCTGTACGTTTCGCCATTTCCGCTTTCGGTGCTGCCGTTGTCGTCTATCGGCGTTATCATTTCGTCGGGATAAACGGCAAGCCTTACCGTATCTATTTCAGACGCGTTTTCCTTTTCGAAATTTTTAATGTTTGCCGTCAGCGTTATTTCACCCTCGCTGTCGCCTTCATTGGGCGATATATACGCCGTTTTATCCGCGTTAAGCTGCATTGGATCTGCGCCAGATATGTTTATTGCGAGCTTCGATTCCATGGACGTTCCCGCATTCGAATATACGCCGTAATTTGTTGCGATGCTGCTTGCTTCGCCCGCCTGCAGCGCGCCCATTCCGAAATACAGGGCATACGCGCTGTCGGCCGTAAGATACTGCGCGTTATATTCGTTTGTAAACGTCAAAGCTTCATTCGGCGTAAAATCGTAAACGGTTGCTGCCAAATTGTTCCAGTGTCCGAACGCCACGTTCTCCGGCACGCACTCCTGCGCGTCAACCGATGCGTTTACCGTGTACGCCGTAACCGACGGGACAAATTCATCGTCATAGCCGAACATCATATGGCCGTAGCTTGCGCCGTCTATTATCTGCTCGTTTTCCACAGTGACATACGTACCGTCCTGCGGTATTTTATAATAGGCGTAATCCTGATACCCAAGCGCGGTATCGAGCATTATTCTCGCATGTATGTCGTCAACGGCTTCCGCGCCGTTGTTTTTTGCCGAATAGCTTATTATAACCATACCGTTTTCGGACGACGATGCGTTTGCAAGCTCTATTGTCTGCGTAAACTCTATATCCTCGGCCGTCCACGTTGAAATTATGCGGCTGTCGCCCTCCTGAACCGTTGAAATATCGGTGCCGGAAAGCCCAAGAAAGCCGTAATTCCTGCCGAAAATATAATCGTTTGTTTCTTCGCCCGACGTTATGCGGAACGAAGTAAACGACGTATCGTATTCGTCGCTGTTATGCAGGAGCATTTTATTGTCGTCGTCTTTTTCAAGCTTATCGCCCTGCACGGTATCAATATGAAATCCTCCGTTTTTGCCGCTTACATCGACCTTTATGTAATCGTTTGAAAGAGTGTATATATTTTCGTCAGCGGCTAGCGCCGCGGGCATAACGCCCGCGGTTAATGCGGCTGCCGACACAAAGGCTGTTGTTTTTTTGAATATTTTGTTCATAGCGGCTCTCCTTTACTGTTCGATATACAGATACGTTATGTACTGCCTGCGGTTTTGGCTCATAATGTAGACCGTGTAGAAACCGCTGCCGGTTACCGTTATGCTGCCGTCCGTCACCTTTGTCGATCCGTTCTTCATCTGACCCGCAGTTTTAAAGCCCTTCTTGATATAAAGCACATACGGTTCGTATACGCCGTTTTGACCGATCAGGTTTTCGACGCTGAACGTAAGCTCGTTTGTATCAAGATTAAGCGTACCCATATATGTGGTTTCGCTGCCGTTTACGGAAAGCGTAAGCTCGTCACTGCCCACAACGCGGACTGTGCGCTCGGCTTTTGCTTCGTTGCCCGCTTCGTCAGCTGCCGTATATATTACCGTGTATTCGCCGGCCGCGTTTACATTAAGCTCCGATGTATCCCATATAAGCGTTATTTTATCGGTTTCCGATATATCGTCGCTTACAAGCGCGCCGTCTTTAAGCGCAGCTTCAAGCTCGGCGTCTGATATGCCCTGGTTTACGCTTATGCGCTGCGGCGTAATCCACAATACGGGCGGCGTGTTATCGGGAACAAGTATGCCGGAAAGGCCCGTAAACGTCATGTTGCCCGCCGTATCCCATACGCTTAAGGGATATACGCCGTCGCGGTTTATGCTGAGCTTCGTCCATGCGTCTGCGGCTATACTTCCCTCCAGCTGCTGGAACGTGTATTTTCCCGCCTCGTTCGACTTAAAGAACACGCTATCAAGCTCCGCAACGTCGTTTTGCTCGGTAAGCTCCGCCCAGCTTGAATATTCGGCGCCGTTTTCCGAAAGCTTAAACGCAAGCACCGGCGCGGCCGTATCTATATCCGTCACTTCGACGCTTACGGCTGTCACATTTCCCGCCGCGTCGGCCAACGTATACTCATGCACGCCGTTTTCGCTTATGGTGACTGTCATAGGCTCACCCGGCGCAAATCTTTCCTCGGAGGGCAGCTGCATGCAAACAACCTCCTCGTTTGCCGTAAACGTTATATCAACGCTCATTCTCGGCTCCCCGGCAGTATAATCGTGCGTTATCTCCGGCGCTGTTTTGTCTATTATGCTTACTGCCTGTATCGGCTGCGCATACTCGGTACCGTTTTCACCTGTAGCCTCAAGCACGGTTTCTCCGATATTTCCGGGATATGTAATATCCACCGTCTGTGACGACACGTTAAGCTTTGCTTTTTCCGATTCGACAAGCGAAACACCTCCGTCTTCGGTTTTGTAATAAAGCTTCGCGTCCGAAACGTTCATGTTAAACCTTATCTGTGCCGTTACGTCGTAATTTACCGGCTCCTCCGAAAGCTCGCTTTGATCTTCGCCTTCCGCATCAAGCACTTTATAAGGCCACCAGCGAACCGGTTTTTCGGGATTCTCCGGTGCGATATTGCCCTCGATAATGTCATTTACCATGGCTGTGATGCTGCCGGTGTTGCCGACTGCGTCTTTATAATAGAACACAAAGCTGCCGTTTGACGTAAAGTCATGGTAATGATATCCCTTATACTGCGAATGTTCCTCTTCTATTCCTATTCCGCTGCTGTTGGTTATTGTTATCTCCTGTCCCTTCGGGTCAAGATAAACACGCCTTGTATACTTATTGAGGTTTGCGTATACAAGCCACACTTCGCCGAGCGTGCGGATATTGGAAAGCTTCACGGGTATGGTTATAACGCGCGGCGCGTTTTCGTCATAATTTTCGACAGTATCGCTTGCTATAAGCGCTATAACAAATTCCGTGTTTTCCGTAACGGTAACGGTGTTTCCGCTAAGCGCCGCGCCTTCGATTGCCGCGCTCTGCGTATCGTCCGTCACGTCCTCGGCCGACGTGCCCGCCGGAAGGATAAGCATTTTTGCGTCAACGTTTGTATCTATGCTTATCACGTCGCGCTGCGAATCGGTAAGCTTGCCGAAATCAAACGGCTCTTCATCATCGTATATATACGTGCCCATGGGCATCGTCAGCGAATTTGTGCTTCCGAAAAGCTCCATCGTATAGCTTAATCTCACAGGCTCCGGTATTATTATATCAACGGGCAGCTCGGCCGTTACCGAGCCGCTGTTGCCGGCCTGGTCCGTGTACTCAAACGTATACGTGTCGCCTATCGAGCCCGATGTAAACGTGTGAGTCAGCGCGCCGTTTGTGCCCGTCAGCTCATCATCGTAATCGAGCGGATATACGATTGCCGCTACAGAGCCGAGCGTTTCCGTTCCCGTTACGTCTTTTTCATATTCCCACGTAACTGCCGCTTCTGCGCTGCGGTCTATATTGTCTACCGTGAACGTCCGTTCATATTCATTGCCGCCGTATGATAACGTAATCCTGAAAACGCAGTTTTCCGTCGCCGTTATCTGCGCCGACTGTCCGTCCTCCGCTATGTCATAGCCTATGGCCGTTCCTTCTGCCAGCGTGCAGCCCGTTATCGTAAGCAGCTCATCTTCTCTTGCGGAGGAGATATTAAACATAACGTTTTGATTCGTTCTTGTCTGCGGCGTCATTTCAACGTTTAATTTCAAATCGCCGTCAAGCGCAACTTCTATCGTCTGCGTATGCTCATCGCCGAAAATATCCTCAAACGTTATATCGTATACGCCGTCGGAATATATCGGTATTCCCGTTTTTACATCGGAATACGTCATATCCGCGTTTGCGCCCGCCGGGCTTACTATTTTTACGCCGCTTGAAAACTCAAGCTCGAGAGAGCCGTCGTCCGCGCGGCTCATGCCGGTTATTTTCGGCGCGGCGTATTTTGCGTCTATGCCCTCAAGTATATTGTACGGCGCGGATTTATTTCCCGCCTCGTCAACGGCATAGGCGATTATGACGCCGGTTTCAGGCACCTTGCCGCTTATAACGGCTTTGAAGCTGTGCCCGTCATCCGATACATAGATGCTGTCCGCACCTTCGGCGGGCGCTATGCCGTATATGCCGGCGCTGTTCGGCGATGAACCGAATTCAAGCTCATCACCCTCCGACCACGTTATTGCAAGTATGTCGCTGTCCGCGTCCGCTTCGTTTTCCGGGCTGCCATCGCCCGCCGCCGGATTTGTGGGCGACAAATACAGCTTAAGGTTATCGCCGGAGCTGCGCACCATGGCGTCGTTCAGATTTATTTCAACCTCATAACCGTCGTCCGTGGAGGATAATATACGCGACGATAACGTCGGCGCATCGTTATCAAGATGATCTGACAAATCAACCGCATCGGGATAATACGAATATATGCCGTACTCGTCAACAAGCAGGAATGACATGGTCTGCGGCTCATTAAATTCCGTTTTGCCGTCTATGCTTAAAAGCCCTTCCTCCGTCACTTCAACATCATACGGCATGCCGTTTTGGATCATATAAAAGTCTTTAAGGCTGCCGTTCATGCTGCTGCTCTTTTTTGCTCTCAGCCCGACGCTCTGCGAAACGCCGTCGGGTACGACTTCAACCTCAAGCTCCGGCGCATATTCGCTTACGCTTAAATTAAGCTGCTTTACGGGGCCCGTTTCGCCGTTTGCCAGCCTTTCACGGATATACAGAATCGTCGGTTCATCATCTGATACAAATACCGTCGGATAGACATACTCGCTGTAATCATATACAATGTGCGCTTCGGAGCCGTCGTTTGCAAAGCCTATAATATTGCTGTTGATTATCAGCGGGGATTCATCGCTGCCGCTAAGCCACACATCAAACATTCCCTTTTGCCCGTAGCTTTCCGATACGAATTGCACCATTTGATAAATGCCGTCCTTGGGAACAACGACGCTCTCAAGCTCCTCGCCGCTTTCGATGCCGTTAAAGACCTCGTGCGCTCCGATTTCCGGAAGAAATACCGAAAGCGTTTTAAAGGCGGCGCCGGCGTCGGGCTCTGTGGCGTCAACATAGAAATTCGTCTCGAATCTTACAGTGTCAACGCGTCCGCTTATCTTTGCCTGAAGCGCCACTTCCGTATAATACATGCCGCTTTCGTATTCAATATCGGGGAATACAAGAAGCTGCTCGGAAGCATCCGCGGCAAGCTGCTTTTCATATACGGGGTTCGATACGCCGTCCTTGTAAATTCTTACAAAGCTGTTCTCAAAGTCTATATCCCCGACACCCCACTCGGGCATACGGTTGTTTGATATGCTGAACGCAAGCTGTATGCCGTTAAGCGATTTAAAGCGCATGGGCTCCGTACCGTCATACATACCGCACCTTCATACAATCTTGGGTCGCTGGGGCTTATCGCGTGACCCGAGGCGTCTCTTAGCGACGTCATTGACGCAGTATTTATGGGATTTGACAAATCTCCGTCATCTCTTGCCGTTTTTACAACGTATTTCTGCACCATTGCCGGTTTTACAGGGTTACCCCATTCGCCCGTTACTCTCCCGGCAAGGCTTCTCTCGCTTTCCGGAGTTTGCAAGAACTGCACCCACGATTTGGCTGCATTCACAGGGTCGTCAGGCGTATCATGATTCTGTTGTGATGTAAATACCGAATCTAATACAAGCGTATACATTTCCACCTCGCCGTAGTAATTTGAGAAGCTTTCCGCCGTATTTCTGACCTTCTCCTTATACCCTTCTATGTAGTCGGGGCTATCCATCTCATAATCATTTACAACAAAATTTGTTGTTGAGCCTATCGATGATACAAGATCCAAACTGTCGAAATTCAATCCCCATCCGTCCCATGTCATCGCACCGTCAAAATAGCCCATCGGTACATCCGCATCTATATAAACCGGGACATCTTCCGAGACCGCCAGCTGCGAAAGCAAATCCGTTATTTCAAGATTTTCAAACGGCGCTTTGCTTACAGGTTCAAAGGCGGAGGAAGGAACACTGAGGGCGCTGTTTACATCGGTAAGGTCATCGATAAACATTCCGATTTTGTTGTTATAGCGCGTATCCCTGAGCGCAACATAAAGCGCGCCGTAGGTCCGTATATAATTATCATTTATACTCCCGTAGGCGTCTATATTGCGAACTGTTGCCGCCGTCCAGCCGAGCTCCTTCGCATCGTCCTTATTAAGCTTGCTTACAGAAACCTTTCCGTCGCTTATGCCCTGCGGCACGCTTATCTCAAACGACGGGAGCAATAGGTTAAAGTTAAACTCATCGACCGTTACGGAGGTGTTCCCGCTTCTGTCCATTGTGTATATATAGAAGTACAGGAAATTGTTTTTGCCGGCTTCAAGCATAACGCCGTCTATATCAAATTCTATTTTTGCCTGTCTGCCGCCGCCCGTATCAACGGTCTGCCATGAGGAGTCCGTCTGCGCTTCTTCGGGCGCGGGCGTCTGCGGCTTCTCCACGGAGTCTTGATCCGTGCCGATAACCACCGCTTTATATTTCAGCTCCGCTATGCCGCCGGCGTCCTCCGCCGCGGCGGTGCCTATTGCTTCCGCCACATTAAGATCCGCGGAATAGCGCAATTCCGCTTCGGACGTCGGAGCTATCTTTTCATAAAGCGGCGCATCAAATTCCGCCTTATATTCGACAAAGTTTCCGGCGTAGTCATAGCCCTTAACTGTAAGCACGGGCTCAAACACTGGTCTGTCGCTGTCCTCGGCAAGCCTTATATGTATAAAATTGCCGTTTTCAAGCTGCACAAACGGCAGTTCCTCGCCCGTTCGCGCTTTTGCCCAGCTCTCGGAGGACGGAACGTCTTGCGATGACGTTACGCAGTATTCATAGAGCGCCCCGTCTTTCTCGTCCGATGCGTCTTTTAATATGATTTTGCCGCTCTCCTGCGCCTGAGCGCTGTCGCCGACGCCGTTTGCGCCGCTGACATATTTATCGGCATTGGCCGCCGATATAATATCATCGGCGTACCTGTTATCGGTTATCTGCACGGGCAGGCAGAATCCGCTTACCGTTTTTGTTTCGTCGCTTCCGTAATACGATTCCTCCGGAATGATACCCATGGCGCTTATAGAGGGCGCAACGGTATCGAGCCATTCCTGCTGCCTTGCCGGCGCCGTAACGGTAATATCGGTGCTTGCAAATTCATTGCCGCAGAGGTCGGCCGTATTTGGGGGAAGCGTAAGCGTTTTAACGCCTATCGGGTTCCCGTCGTCCTCCGGTACCATATCGGAGGTTATTTCAATCGTTTCAAACGTTATGCGCGTAATATCTATATTACTGTTTACACCCGTCCGCAAGTGAGTTTCCGGCAAGGTCGGTAAACGGCGAATTGACCGTTGCAAAATTTTCATAAACCGAATCGCTGCCGTATATGTTTTCATATACATCGTAAGCGTTGCGCGGTCGTTTCTTCTCAGCCAATGGTTGAAGAAGTTCGTGTGGCTGTCGTACGAAAGCTTTCCGCTCATTTCATACGTTATGTCGCCCTTATTTATAAGGTCGTTAAAACCGGGGGCGGAAGAGTCGGTCACATACTGCCATACGTAGCTTGCGTACCACCACGAATCGTCGTTTTGCTTCGTAAACTTGTGTGAAAAAGCCGACGCAAGATCCGACGGCGGCATGCTGCTCAGGTTATTCGTCTGCCCCAGCCAAAACTTATAGCCGGGGTTTAAAAGACCGTTCGTCTTATACAGAAAATCATCTTTCACCTGGCTGCTTTCGTAGTTTGCCGCATTTAAAAGCGGCACGCCCGGGCTTTTCGTGTTCACCGCAACGTCGCCTTCCGCCGCTGCTGCCGTAAGCGGTATGGCCTGCGCCGCCGCCGACATCACAAAAACAAGCGAAAGCAGCGCCGCGCCGGCACGCTTCAGTTTGATTCCCATTTTGTTATGCCTCCTTTATACTGTCCCCGGCCCGCTGCCGGTTTATGAACAGATTTTAAATAATTCTTTGTTTATATTTTAACATATTTTTAATCGAATCGCTTGCCGACGAAACGGCGTCAAGCATTGCGTACGCAAATCTTTACGGCATACCGGCCGGTTCCTTCGGAATTGTTTTTGCCGCGCTTGCCGGGCTTTTTATATTAAGCATCGCAATAAAAAGGCCGAATCCCTCGGCGGCTGTGCTTACCGCCGCCGCAGGCGCGCTTACGGTGCACGACATAGCCGTCGGCGCGGGATATTATTTTCTTCCGCCCGCGCTCACGGACGCGCTTTCGTCCGAATGGATCTCATTTGCCATACCGGTTCTCATACTGGCATATATAGCGCTCAACGCAAAACGCGGCGCGCTCAGGCGTTTTCTCAAGCTTACGGCGTTAAGCGCGTTTGTGTTCGGCGTGCTCTACGTTATATCGCTTATAAAGGGCTCGTACCTGTCCATGTACATAAACGATTCGGTGCTATCGCTTATAAACAGCGGTTTTTACAACGGCCTGCTGCACTGGCTCACCGTATATCTTGTGCTGTCCTGCTCCTGCATTGCCGTATTTGATACGTTTGCCGCCTTTGCCGATATGCGTTCCGAATCGGAAGCGCTGAAGCTTAAAAGCAAAATGATACTTGACAGCTGCCGCGCCGCCGAAAAAAGCCTTTCCGAAACGGCGCAGCTCAGGCACGATTTCAGAAAATATCTTACGGCGCTCAATTTAATGTGTAAAAACAAGCGTTTTGACGAGCTCCGGGCAACTCTCGATAAATTATGCGATAATATGTCCGAAATGACAAGGACGTCTTTTACGGAAAATTTTGTTATAAACAGTCTTTTGAGAAGCGCCGCCGCAGCGGCCGCGGAAAAGAATATAAAATTCAGCGCAAAAGCAGCCGTCCCAAAGCAGCTTGACATACCGGACGACGATTTATGCGTATTTATAATGAATCTTACGGATAATGCTATAGAAGCCTGCGAAAAGGTCACGGACAAGGAAAAGCGCTATATCACGTTTAACGCCGAGCTTGAGGACGGTTATCTTGCCGTAACCTGTTCAAACTCATACGACGGGAAAATAAACGAAGGCTTTGCCACGCGCAAAAGCAGCGCGGAGCTGCACGGTCTGGGGATAAAGCAAATGCGCGCAATCGCAAAAAAATACGGCGGCACGCTTAATATAAGCCGCATCGCCGACAGCTTTACGGTAAGCTGCGTGCTGAAAACAAACGCGCAGCGCCGCCCGTAAGCTTATTTTACGCCGTTAATATACCTTGTGAAGCTTGCTTGGAGAAGGCTGCCGTATTTTCTGCCGACCGGCAGCCTTACTCCTGTTTTTAATATTATCGAATGCTTTGTTATTTCGGATATAAAGCGCATGTTTACAATATAGCTGTTGTGGCATCTGCACACGTGACAGCCCTCCGTTCTGCGTTCCATATCGGTGAGGGACGTTCTGAATATTTTTACGCCGTCCTCTGTATGTACCAATACGTTATGGTCGTAGCTTTCGGCATAAATAAACGTTTCGATCGGCAGCGTCACAAGCTTTGAGCCCGATTTTAAAACGGCGCGCTCGCTTCGCTTTTTCATGCGCAGATCGGCGGCAAGAGCTTCGGCAAGCTCCGTCTTCGATATGGGCTTCAGCAAAAAATGAACAGGCTGTACGCTGTAGCCGTATTTCATATATTCCTCATGGCCGCTTACGAATATCACGCTTAAAAACGATCCTTCGGCTCTGAGCCTTTTTACCGTTTCAAGCCCGTTTTCGCCGTTCAATTCTATATCGGTTATCAGCAGGTCAAAGCGGCACAGCTTGCGCTCAAGCTCCTTTATGGCGGAAAACGCCTCTATTTTGTGTTTTATATGCGCTTCCGTTAAAATCTCTTCACAGCAGGAGCAAATGTATTTCAGCGTGTTTTCTTCATCATCACATACGGCAATACGATACATAAAAACACCTCCGTATAAAAATTATATCACAGTCATGATACGATTTCAAAAAAAGCTTAAAAAATTCATTTTTTATTTATTTTATTCTTGAAAAAATGCACAAAAAGTGTTAAAATATCTATAGCGATTTTCTTCAAAAAATACATTTAAAGAAAGGATTGAAAAAGATGAGGCTTAAAAAAATCGTATCCGTATTGGCTGCGGCGGCAATGCTGCCCGCAATACCGGTACTGCACGGTTCGGCGGCAGGGCCCGTTACGAACGTGCGGCTAAATCCCGCCTATGCGTCGCCGTTTAATAACGGCGAATTTGAAGGCTGGGGCACGGCTCTTTGCTGGTGGGCAAACAGATTGGGGTACAGCGAAGAACTGACACAGCAGGCGGCTGACCTGTTTTTCTCCGAAAACGGCCTGAGCCTTGACATCGCTCGCTACAACATAGGCGGCGGAGATGATCCCGTGCATACGCATGTGAACCGCTCCGACTCTAAAGTCCCGGGCGTGTGGGAGGGCTTTAAGCTGTCGGAGGACGGCAGCGATGTCACCTCCATTACTTATGATATGTCAAACGATCAAAATCAGCTCAATATCGCACTTGCGGCAAAGAAAGCAAATCCCGATATTTATTTTGAGGGCTTTTCAAATTCGCCGCCGTATTTTATGACAAGCAGCGGCTGCTCGTCGGGAGCGAACAACGCGTTGGATAATAATCTGAAAGACGATATGTACGATGATTTTGCGGAGTACATAGCAGCTGCAACATTACTGTTAGAAAAAAACGGCATAAAATTTGAAAGCTATTCGCCGATGAACGAGCCGGACACGGACTATTGGAAGGCAAATTCCAACAAACAGGAGGGCTGCCATTACACACCGGGCGAGAGCCAGTCGAAGGCGATAACGGAAACGAGAAAGGCTCTTGACGCAAAAGGGCTTACCGATGTCCTTGTTGCCGGCATGGACGAAACAGATATAAACAAAACGGTAAGCAATCTGGACTTGCTCACCGAAGATGCATTAAGTGACCTCGGCAGAATAGACACTCATACATACAAAGGTTCAAAGCGCACGGAGCTTAGAAATAAAGCGGTGTCTTTAAACAAGGACCTGTGGATGAGCGAGGTTGACGGCGGCTGGGACGGCTTCGGCCTTGCCGACAGGATTATTGCCGACATGAACGGCATGCAGCCCTCCGCATGGGTAATGTGGAATATAATTGACAAGCACAAGGATTCGAAAGTATTCCAATACCCCGCAGGCAGCGGCATTTTCCCAGAGGCCGGCAACACATGCTCATATACGGGATCACTCTGGGGCGTGGGCATGGGCGATCATGATGCGCAGGAGATAGTTGTAACAAGCAAATATTATATGTTCGGCCAGTTTACAAGATATATAGAGCCGGGTGATACAATAATTGCATCGTCCGACAGAACGCTTGCCGCGTATAATAAAGAAAGCGGCGATATAAAAATAGTTGTCACAAATCCTTCGAGCGAAGATATTGACTATAATTTTGACCTTTCGGCGTTTACATCCGTAGGCGATACGGTTACGGAAATACGCTCCGACAAAAACGGCAGCGAAAAATGGGCCGAAATAAGCGACGAAGCAGCGCTTAACGGCAAAACGCTTACGGCTCCCGCAAAGGCGAATACCGTTACGACGTTTGTTGTAAAGGGAAACGGGCCGACAAATTACGCGTCGATAACGGGCGGCTTTGACGAGCTGTGCGTCGGCGAGTCGCAGCGGCTTACTGTTGAAACGAATCTTGAATACAATTCCGTTGAATGGTCTGTTTCTGACACGGCCGTTGCCGAAATAAGCGAGGACGGAACAATCACGGCAAAACAGGCGGGCGACGTTACGGTTTATGCAAAGCTTGGCGGTTACACAGCCGAAAGAACATTCACCGTTCCGGAATACAGCCGCATACGCGTAAGCGATTACAATATAACCGGCACGTATTCATGGAATTATGATGACAATTCCGACTATCTGAAGGCAAGCGACGGCGACCTTTCAACTTATTTTGACGGTCTTGTTGACGGCTATGTCATGTACGACTGCACCGTTCCGTATACTCTTGACGTTATAAAGCTTGCGTCAAGAGCCGGCTATGAGGACCGCTCAATAGGCGGCATCGTTCAGGGTTCAAACGACGGCGAGCACTGGACGGATATTTACAAGGTCACCTCGGAGATACCCTCGATGGCATACACGGAGATCACAAAGGAAGAAATGCTTACCGATAAGGCGTTCCGCCGGTTCAGATATACGCGTCCCGGCGACAACGCAAACATTGCCGAAATCGCGCTTTACGGCGAGCCATACGGCGGCACGCTCCCCGATGATGAACCGCAGGCTGTTGATATACCTGAGTTTACCGATAATTTTGAAGGCGAAACAAATATCGTCGGCGCGTCCGAGGGCAGCCTTTCCTCAAAGGGGAATCAGGTATTTGATACACAGCTTACACGCTACGGCCGCGCTTTTGCTCCCGTAAAGGCTACGGCAGTATCAGAGCTTGACGAGGCTTTAGCTCTTGCAGATGACCAGACGTTCCGCCTGACATACACAATGTTTGCCGGATGGGAATCAAACGGCAAAGACAACACGCTTTCAATTAAAGATGCAAACGGAAACGAGCTTGTTGGCATAACGCTTACAACGGGCGGATATTCATTAAAAGAATTAAGGATAGGCGGCAAAGCTGCTGCCGCTTCGGGAAACATATCACAAAGCCGCACGTCAACCTCCGGCAACAGAACCGGCGCAAACGGCTGGTTTGACGGTTCGCAGCCGTTCAGGAATAATGTTGACTTTAACAAAACCGTCACGATAAAAATAACGGGCACGGGCAAGGTTGACGTTTCAATGACCGGCGGGCTTGAAAATATAAGCGCATCGGGAACGCTCACAGCGCCCGTAAGCATAAAATCGCTTGAGCTTACAGGCGATTATAACAGCAGTACCTACAGGGTCGTATCATACGATAACTTTGACGGCGATATTCTTAACACAAACGAAACAAAGCCCGTTGCGCCGTTTGACAAAAACGCCGCGCTTATAAGCCTTGATTTTGACAATAACGATTTATCAAGCAGCTCGCCTTACGGCATGGCCGAGGCTGTTGGCACAGTGGATTACGAAAACAGCAGCCTGCATCTTGACGGCACGGGCAGCGGCTATGTTAAGCTCACGGACGCAAACGGGGACAGCCTTTTAACAAGCCGCGATGAAATATCAATAGCGTTCAGGGTAAAGCCCGCAGCGGCCGATACCTCCTGGTGGTTCTTCGCGGCGCCCAACGACAATCCGCAAACATTCGAAAAAGAGCATTATATAGGCCTTTTGGGCCAGAGCTCGATAACGGCCGAGCGCTACAACGGCGGAACGCGCCCGTCAAGCGCGTCGGCGGCGTATACGGTAAACGAATGGAACGACGTTATCGTATCCTACGGCAAGGATTCAACGTCCGTTTATATAAACGGAGTTAAGGCTTCGGAACAGCCGTCGGACTTTGCGTTGGAGGATATTCTCGGCAGCGAATCTGTCGCGTATATCGGTCGTGCAAACTGGGGTTCCGGCGAATATGCAAACGGATATATAGACGATTTTACGATATATAATTTTGCCGTTCCCGAA
>DVLU01000045.1 GCA_018715365.1 Candidatus Ornithomonoglobus intestinigallinarum
CGCTGAAAGCAAAGAATTACGATGAGTTTTTCAGGCTGATAAAGGAATCGGGACGTTCCTCGTATATGTACCTGCAGAATATATACGCAGCATCGGCGCCGGAGCAGCAGGCAATGTCAATCACGCTTGCGCTCTGCGACGAGTTCCTGGGAAACCGCGGCGCATACAGGGTTCACGGCGGCGGCTTTGCCGGCACGGTGCAGGCGTTTGTGCCTTTTGATATGCTCGATGCGTTTAAGACAAAAATCGAAGCGGTGCTCGGCGAGGGAAGCTGCTATGTTTTGTCGATACGTCCCGTTGGCGGATATGAATTAAAATTATAAAAGATAAAATCAAAAGAAACGGAGGTACGGGCAGTGAAGGATGACAAAAGCATGGATAAGGACCGGACAAACGAGCCGGAGGAAATAGAGGAGGAATTCGGCGAGCCGGTAAAAACGGCTGACGACGCCAAAGCGCCTGAAAGCGAACCGGCAGTAAACACCGAAAAGGCCGATAAAAAGAGCGGCAAAAGAAAAGACGATGCAAAAGCGCAGAGCAAAAATCAAAAAGAAAACAGCAGCGCTGCCGATACCTCAAATGATAACAATTCGGAAAACAATCAAAACGAGGAAAAAAAGAGCGGGCGTTCGCTAAAAAAGACCGTTGTGCTTGCCGCTGCGGCCGTTGTTGTGCTTGCCGTATGCGCTCTCGGAGCAAGAAGCTTGATAACGGGCAAGGGGCTGCCGCTTGTTTCAGATCCGCTCAAATATTGGAGCGGCAATAAAGCGGTAAGCGCCGCCGAAAAGCTTGTAAACGATGTAAATGACCTTGAAGGTGCGGTTAAAATCCTTGACGCAAACCTTGATAAGGATAAGGACGGCACAATGAAGGAGCTGAGACGTCAGTATTTTTACTGGCTCTCGGAAAACAAGCAGAAGGAAGCATATACATATATAAGAAATTATGATTACGTGGGCGCGGCAAACGTGCTTGAGCCGATAGTTGCTCTCAATACCGACAGTGCCGAGCCGACGCTGAACAGCCTGTTTAATACATGTGTAAGCTTTGCAAACGCCGTTGAATGGACGGGCGCGGTTGAGCATATATATTTCCATTCGCTCATATACGACCCCGCAAAAACGTTTGTCGGCGATTACATGACGCAGGAATTTAACGATAATTACTTAACCGTAAACGAATTTAAGAGTATACTTCAAAGGCTTTATGAGAATAATTATATATTATACGATATAAAGCAGCTTTATTCGGTGAATGAGGACGGCAGCATTGCACGGCGCGGCGTATACATACCCGAGGGCAAAAAGCCGCTTGTCATGTCGTTCGACGATACGTGCTATTACGACTACATGAAGCAGTACGGCTTTGTGCACGGCGTTGATATAGGCGACGACGGAATGCCGAGGACATTTTTAAGAAACGACGACGGCTCAAAGGTATACGTCGAGGACGGCGATTATATGCCGATACTTGAAAAGTTTATCAAGGAGCACCCCGATTTCACTTACGGCGGCGCGCGCGGAACAATATCCGTAACCGGCTATGAGGGAATCCTGGGCTACAGGACAAACGAGCTTGACGCGCCCGATTATGACCAAAGAGTCCGTGAGGCAAGAGCCGTTGCCGACGGGCTAAAGGCTCTGGGCTGGACGTTCGCGTCGCACAGCTACGGACACAGAAGCATTGACGAGCGCGATAATATCTGGTATGCGACAGACGTTGCGCGCTGGGAGGCCGAAGTAGGACCCATCGTCGGCGGAACGGATATATACATGTATCCCTACGGCGTTGTTCCCGAAAGCTGGGACGACGCAAAGCATACCGATATGCTTGCGCACGGCTTTAAAATGTTCTGCGGAGTTTACAGCGAGCCGTATCTTGAATATCACGATAATTTCGCTTTCATGGAGCGCAGGAACGTCGGCGGCCTTGCAATAAGGGACGGATATCTCGATTCGCTTGCGGATATGAGCGGGATATTGGAAACAGAATCAAGACCGCAATAGCCTCGCGGAAAATAAGCGGCGCATCTCATCACCCGCCGAGACTCGAAGTATAAACATACGTCATCGTCTCGTTGGGCAACGATCTGCTTGCTTCTTTTCCGCGAGCAGAAAATGAGCGGCGAAGCTCACCCTTTATCGGGACTTGAAGTACATTTGTACGTCGGCGTCCCTCAAAAGGGCAATCTGCTTGCTTCTTTTCCGCGAGCAGAAAATAAGCGGCGCATCTTACTCTTTACTGAGACTTGAAGTACAATTTGTACGTCGGCGTCCCTCAAAAGGGCAATCTGCTTGCTTCTTCTCTGCGGGCAGAAAATAAGAAAAAATCAAAACAGACAATAAAGGATTTTATCATGGAAAAATATCTTGAAAATTTTAAAAAGAATTTTGAAAGGGAATATACATGGGCGGCAGGCTTTATGCGCAACGTTTACCGCTACGGCAGCAGGTGTGCGATGTATTTCCCGGAAACGGGTGAACGCTGGACATACAGGGAGCTTAACGCGGACGTCAATAAGCTTGCAAATGCTATGCTCGGCGACGGTGTGAAAAAAGGCGCAGTCGTAATGTATCAGCTGCTCAACTGCCCCGTGTTTGCGTTTGCATATGTTGCATCGCACAAAATCGGCGCGGTGAACTGCCCAGTAAACTACAGGCTTTCGGCAGGAGAGATCGCGCTTACCATGGATGACTCCAAGCCGGACGTATTTATATACGAAGCAGAACAGCAGGAGGTTGTAATGCAGGCGCTTTCGATGGTAAAGAATAAGCCGAAGCGCATTATCCTTATGGATATAAATAAATCGGCGGCGGCGCCCGAGGGCGTTGTGACGTATGAGGAATACGTTGAAGGTCAGCCCGTTTCGGAGCCCGAAACCGATTTTGAACCGAGCATATACGACGAAACGACGCGCCTGTATACCTCGGGAACAACGGGACGCCAGAAGGGCGTACCCATGACGAGCATAAACGAGGTTCTTTCGGCTCATGACGTTATGATCCATTTCCCGATGAATCAGCTTGACATAACGATGAACACAACACCGTGGTTCCACCGCGGCGGTCTCCACTGTGCAGGTCCGGGCCCGACGTTTTATGCCGGCGGCGAAATAGTAATAATGCGGAAATTTATCGCCAAGCTCTGTCTTGAGCTTATAGAAAAGCAGCGCCTGACGTTCGTAATCGGCGTGCCGACGGTGCTTGAGGATTTAACACGTTCGCAGCTTAAAGAGGGGAGAGATTTAAGCTCCCTTAAGGGTATAGTAACGATGGGAAGTGCGCTTGAGCGCGCTGCCTGCATACGCTACCAGGAGGTTCTGACGCCCAATATCTTTAACGGCTACGGAACAACGGAAACGTTCTGGAATACGTTCTTAAGACCCTTCGATTTGCCCGAAAAGGCAGGTACGGCCGGCGGCTCATGCGTCGATGACGATGTAAGGGTTGTCAAGGTATTTGACGACAGACGCGCCGAGCCGGACGAGGAAGCGGCAAAGAATAATATAGAAGTCGGCGAGGTTATAATCCGTTCACCGGCAAAATCGGCGTACACCTATTTCAATAACGACGAGGAAACCGAGCGCAAGTTCTATAAGGGATATATGTATACCGGCGACCTCGGAACGTGGGACGAAAACAATTACGTAAGCATAGCCGGCAGAAAGGACGATATGATAATATCGTCGGGCGAAAATATTTATCCCACCCAGGTTGAGGAGGTATTAAACAGCTGCGATAAGGTTTCGGATTGTATCGTTACGGCCGTGCCCGATAAGCAGCGCGGCGAGCTTGTTACGGCATACGTCGTAAAGGCTGACCCGAGCCTTACGTATGAGGAGCTTGAGGAACACTGCAAGCAGAGCCCCATGATAGCAAACTATAAGCGCCCGCGCTATTACAGGTTTATAACGGAAATACCGTTTAACCCCACCGGTAAAAAACTTCATTATAAGGCAAAGCAGATGGCCGCAAGCGATCTTGCGAACGGACTGCTGCACAGAGTATAATATTGAATAAAAAATGCGGCATAATAGCCGCATGCGGTAAAACCGCAGCTTTTTACAGCTTTGGGAAACGGCATAGCTTTTATGCCGTTTCTTTATTTTTGACAATCTTTTTGTTCTTTTGCGGAATTTCTTCTCTTTCTTTTCGTAAGCGCGGGACGGCATGGCGGACAGCTTCCGGATAAAATGCTTTGCCGTGGATCATCTTGCAGCTGTTTTCAAAAATAAATCGGCTTTTTCATTCCGTATTTTATGATATTAAAAAATATTTCAGATAAAATCAAAAATTTCTATTGACTTTAAGTCAATGACTGTGATATAATGAAATCAACAAACAAGCGGAAGGAGGGGAAATAGTGACTAATCGACAACTCGCGGCGGCCCAAACGCGGAAAAAGCTTGTGGAAACAGCCAAAAGGATTATTTGCGATAAAGGGCTTGCCAATACATCAATAGATGAAATAACGGAAGCGTGCGGCGTTTCGAAAGGAACCTTTTATACGTATTTCAAGCGGAAAGAAGATATTGTCTATGAATTAAGTGAAAAAATGTTTGATGAAATCCTTGCCGATGCACAAAAATGTGAAGGCAGCATTTCAGAAAAACTTGAAAATTATATGATACATTTTTCAAGATACATTGAATGCGGAAGCCTGAAGCTGGCGCAGGAATGGATTAAGAATGCAGTTGACACGGATCAGTCAGATGTGGGCACAAACAAACTGAAGAAAGACATATCTGCCGTAAAAGATTTGATCCGATCAGGGATAGAAAACAAAGAATTGCGGCCGGATACTCCTGTTGAAACGCTTTCAAACACAATAAACGACCTGCTTTACGGGCAAATGCTTTGCTGGGCGTTCAGCGGCGGCGCATACGGCTTTGAGAAACGCACACAAATATTTTGTAAAACATATTTAGGTGTATTGTTAAAGCAATATTTGTTATGAAAGGAAACGTGATAGCTATGAAACAGACAGAAACCGTAAAATTAAACGACGGCGTGGAGATCCCTGTTTACGGATTCGGCACTTATCAGATTCCGGCCGACGGAAGCACATACCGGGCGGTCAGAGAAGCGCTTGACATCGGAATCCGGCACATTGATACTGCCGCGGCTTATTTCAACGAGCAAGAGGTGGGCAATGCAATACGCGAGAGTGGGATACCACGTGAAGAAATTTTTTTGACCAGCAAGCTCTGGCTTCAGGACTACGGCTATGAGGCGGCGAAAAAAGGGATTGAAACATCCTTGCGCAAGCTGGGACTGGACTATATGGATTTATACTTAATCCATCAGCCGTACGGCGATGTTCCCGGCGCATGGAAAGCAATGGAGGAAGCAAAAGAGGAAGGGAAGATCCGTTCAATCGGCGTAAGCAATATGACGCCGAAAATATGGAACAGCTTTGTGCCGCAGTTTGAAACAATGCCGTCTGTCAATCAGATAGAGTTCAATCCTTACTGTCAGCAAAAAGAAATCAGAAAGATTATGGCAGATGCAGGCGTTCGGCTTGAGGCATGGGGGCCGCTCGGTCAGGGCAATAAGGCAATGCTTGCTGACCCTGTTATCAAAGAAATTGCAGAAGCGCACGGAAAGGATGCCGGGCAGGTTATCCTGCGTTTTGAATATCAGGAGAGCGCGATTATTTTCCCGAAATCAATAAATCCGGTAAGGATAAAGAGCAATACGGAGATATTTGATTTTGCTTTGAGTGATGAAGAGATGGATAAAATGCGTGCCCTCGACACCGGCAAAGGCTGC
Organism: Candidatus Ornithomonoglobus intestinigallinarum; assembly: GCA_018715365.1. Taxonomy (GTDB): domain Bacteria; phylum Bacillota; class Clostridia; order UBA1381; family UBA1381; genus Ornithomonoglobus_A; species Ornithomonoglobus_A intestinigallinarum. The sequence continues at coordinate 5,772 of DVLU01000045.1, forward strand.
CACAACCCGGATGCACCCGGCGTTGCGGAAATGCTGATAAGCGCATTTGACGTCCATGCGGATGACTAAACAGGGAGGATGATATTTTATGGAATACAGAGAGCTATATAACGGTGTAAAAATCCCTATGCTCGGCTTCGGGGTATATCAGATTCCCGAATATGAACAAGCAAAAAGCGCTGTATTGACAGCTTTAAAAACGGGCTATCGGCTCATTGATACCGCACAAAGCTATATGAACGAAAAAGCAGTGGGCGATGCAATACGCGAGAGCGGGATCCCAAGGGAAGAAATCTTTATTACAACAAAGATTTGGATTCGGGACTTTTCTTATGAAGGTGCAATAAAAGCAACGGAACTGTCTATGGAGCGGCTTGGCGTTGATTATATAGACCTCATGCTGCTCCACCAGCCCTTGGGCGACTATATGAGTGCATGGCGCGGGCTGGAAAAACTTTATCGGGACGGTAAACTGAAAGCGATTGGAATGGCAAACTGCTACCCTCATGTTTTGGCGGATCTTTGCGAAACTTTTGAAATAAGGCCCATGCTGAATCAGGTGGAAATGCACCCGTTTTTTCAGCAGCAGCTTAATCTCGACACAATGAAAGAGTATAATGTTGTGCCGGAGGCGTGGGCGCCTTTCAATGAGGGACTGCATGACTTTTTTAACAATCCGGTTTTGACTGAAATCGGCAGTAAATACGGAAAGACTGCCGCACAGGCGGCGCTTCGCTGGAATATACAGCGCGGTGTTGTAGTTATCCCGAAATCTGTTCATGAGGACAGGATACGCCGGAATTTTGACGTATTCGATTTCTCTTTGACAGAGGAGGATATAGATAAAATAAAAACAATGGATATAGGGCATAGTGAAATAGTCAATCATTTTGAACCCAAATGGATTAAAGCGCTGCATGACTGGAAATGCTGATGTTAGCCGCAGCTCATAATCAGAAAAATAAGCATACCGCCATCAAGCGGTATGCTTATTTTTGAGGGCGTGCGAATTTTTTTCTGTAAATTAAGCTTCTGTGGTAAAATTTATATTTTTCAGGGCAGGGCATTCGTCCTGCCCAGCTACAATATATCATAAAAATTCCGGCATGTCAAGGGCGCCCCTCAGGGC
>DVLU01000002.1 GCA_018715365.1 Candidatus Ornithomonoglobus intestinigallinarum
TTTACGTCGATGACCTTAAGGTTACGTGCACAACACCCGGCGGCATAGTTCCCAATAACCCGAGCACGGGCTTTGAAGCTTTTGTTGACGGTACCGACACTTTCCCGACTGCCATAGACAAGTTCACAAAAGTAACGCAGTCGAGCGGTCTGCCCATGACAAAAGGCGAATATGAGGTTTCATACAGCTCAAACGCTTACGGAGGAACACGTTCGCTTTATGTCAATAATATGCGTGAGCTGCGTTCCGGAACGCAAAGCGATCTTTGGATAGGCCTTCATTCCGATCTCGGCCTTACGGATGGTGAAAATTATGTTATGGAGTTTTATATAAACTTCAAGAACTTCGGAGAAGGCGGCCTTTGGTTCAGCCCATGCGGAGGAGCAAGAACATATTTCTCGTATGACGGAAACAATAATTTTAAATTGAGCAACACTTTGGGCGGAACACTCGAAGAAATAACCGAGGGCGCAAAGAGCGGCTGGTACAAGTTTACGAGCAATGAGTTTACCTGCGGCGGAACATGGACCCCCAACTTTATTATCGCAGAGGCCCCGGTGGAATTTTATATAGACGACATAACGTTCACCAAATCCGGCGAAGAAACACCGGTAACAACGATAAACTTTGAAAAGGAATATCCACTGGCCAAAAATCTTATGGCGCTTCAGACAGCAGCCACAGAGGTAACCGTTTCATGGAGAAATCCCGTTTCGTCCGAGGTTAGCTCCGCAGCTCTTTATAACGCCGATACGGGCGCGCTTATAAAGGACGATTTTTCAACGGACAGCGCCACCATATGCGAATACAAGGATACAGCCGCAGCATCAGGAGACGAAAAATCATACAGAGTTGATTTTACTTATACCGACGGCATTGTTAAATCGATGTATACGGGCGTTACGGTGGGAACATCCTGGAATTATACGGTAGGCAGCTTTTCGATAACGGGCAGCGAGCCGAAGCCTGCGGTAATTGCCGAAGCCGACTATGATGAATATCATACGGCCGCTCCTTCTTTAAGGATTGCATCAAACTGGTCGGGCGGAATAAACAACAGTCCCGGAACATGGATAGAGCTTGAAACGAAGGAAACACTTGACCCGAATAAGTGGTACCGCATAGAAATATGGTCAAAACAGAACAATAAAGGCTATATGTGGGGCAGAGTACTCGGCTGGCCGGATGACAGCTACAGATTCGGCGACGGCGTGGCAGGAAGCTGGAACTCAATGACTACCGTTTCCGAGTGGACAAAACAGACAACCGACGGCAAGCCCAACGGCGAAACAAAGAATGTTATAAACTTTAACCTTGTAGGCCCCGCGGAGGATCTGTGGATAGACGATATTGCCGTTTATGAGCTTGACGGACAAGGCGGCAATATAGTAGGCGATAACCTCCTTGCCGGCATAGGAGATCTCAGCAATGCGGCAGCCGCTCCGGCGGATGTTACGAATGTAAACGTATCAAACGAAACGAACGCGTCAACAATCCGCTGGACGGCGGAAGATGAAGCAACACAGCAGTATGTTGCGATATATGATACGTCAGCAAGCGCCGATACGCCTATCGCAAAGGTGCCCGCGTCAAGAGGCTATATAGACCTTGCTAATCTCATCGGCGGAACATCGTACGACCTTATCGTTAAGGCGGTAAATTCCGAGGGCAGGGAAAGCGCCGGCGTTGCCGTAACGGCGGAACCGGAGCCCGTGCCTGTTGTTATAGGCGAATTTGTATCCGACATTTCGGGTAACGCGGTAAAGGTAAGCATAGACATAAAGAACAACGGCGTTGATGAGGGCTATAATGCGCAGCTTATTCTCGGCGTTTATGACGGCCGGAGGCTTAAGAGCATAAGCTATTCGCCGGCGTCTGTCATTCCCCGGACGGCTGTTTCGGAAGCTGCGGAAACACTGACAGCGTCTGTAACGGCGGAGGAAGGCGATACGGTAATGGCATATCTGTGGGACAGCATAAATGGCATGAGGCCGCTTAAGGACTGCGAACAGATAAAATAGAATAAAAAGCAGATAAATGTTTAATGCGCCGCAGGGGAAGCGGATAATATCAATCCGCTTCCTCCGGCACAGGCAGGAAAGAGAAAGTAATGAAGATATTTAAAAAATTTATATGTTTTTCGGTTGTATGCCCGATCATATCCGGTTGTTTTTTCGGCGGGCTTTCCGCCGAATGTAATGTGAATGCCGCGGAGGGAGCGGGCGCTGAAATAACCTCATTCGAAACAAAACTCGGTATTGCGGATATAGAGGGGAAGTATTCGCTCGGCGCGGGACATAACATAACCATGACAATAACAGACGAGGCAGCCGAAAGCATTTTTGCCCTTGCCCAAACAAAAAGCGGCGTGGGCGGAGGATTCTCTTTTTCTGCCGAGCTGCCGAAGGAAGCGGCTGAAAAAACGCTTACGCTGAAGCTTTCCGATGCGGAAGGTGAAATTTACAGCGAACAGTTTGAATATCTCGGAAACGGCGGGATATTTGACTTTGTAAGCTTCAGGGAAAAACAGGACGGCGAAAACATCGAAATATCGGACCTTTCGTATGTTGAGCCGAACGTGCGCATAAGCGGAAGCTTCGGCGGCGGCGCCGGATATGATATCGAATACCGTGTAACAGATGACGAAACGGGCGAACAGTATGCGTCCGGGACAGTAAAAAGCAAAAACAAAGGCGCTTTTACGGTTTCGCTTGCGCTGCCGCAAAGCGCGGCGCACAGGGAGCTGACGTGCTTTATGCTTGCGGAGGATCAAACAGACGAAGCGTATGTTACGTTTGTGTTTGACGGCGGCATAGACGCGTACCGCGCCGAAATCGCGGAGTATGTGTCCGTTATAAGCGGACTTATATCGGAATGCGAGCAAAAAAACATTTCGGTGGAATACGAAAAAAGCAATCTCGGCATAATAAACAAATTCGCGGAATTCCTTGATGAATTTTACGAAAAAGGTCTTGCCGAGGAATACGAGCATAATTACAACGGCTTGATTGATATCGCAGTTCAGACAGAAAGCGATTTGAGAGCCTATCTTGACGGCACAAAAGCCGAAAAAGCAGCGCCCAAATACATAAGCTCCGATGTGCGTATCGAAGGAAACGAGCTTATCGCACAAACCGAGCTTAAAGGCGAAACAAAAGAGCGGCCCGTGTATTTTAACGGTCTCGGTCATTGGCCGACAACATCCGATGAATTCGGTGATTTTGAAGCGATGGGCATAAACAGCACTCATTTTGAGATAGGCCCGTCGGATGTGCTGAGCTCAATAAATCCCGACGGGACGTACAACATAAACCGCGAAGGCATCGAGCGCGTAAAGCAGGTGCTTGCCGATGCGGAGGAAAACGATATATCCGTTGTGCTGCTTACGGCAATGCACTATTTTCCGGATTTTATATACGAACAGTATCCGGAAATAGGCAGCAAAGACGACCTGCTGTCGTTTATGCCGTATTATCCCACACACCCAAAGGTTGAGGAAGCAATAGCATCGTTCCTTAACGCGCTTATTCCCGAAATAAAAAATTATAACTCTCTTCAAAGCGTGTGTATGGCAAACGAACCGCTTTTGCCCGTATGGGATTACAGGGAATATTACAACCCAGAATACAGGCAGTACCTGAAGGATAAATACGGCTCGGTAAGTGCTCTTAACGCCGCATACGGCACAAGCTTCGGATCGTTTGACGATATCGTCCTTACCGGAAGCGAAAGCAATAAGGCGCGCTATACAGACTGCCGTGAATTTGGCGATACGGTGCTCACGGAATGGTTCGGATTTATTGCCGATACGATACATAATATCGACCCGTCAATACCGGTGCATATAAAGTGCTCCGCGTATATAGCAAGCGGCGGCACAGGTTCGAGGCGCACCGACTGCGGCACGAACAGCGAGCAGTGGGCGGATGTGTCCGACATAAACGGCTGTGACGCATGGGCCATATACGGCGAAAACGAGCATACGCTTCAGGGTAAAATGATGTGGTATGATTTTATGATGTCGGTAAAAGACGCTCCCATAGTAAACAGCGAGGATCATATCCTGCGCGAGAGCAATTCCGGAACGGTAACGTATGACGACAATGAGCTTAAAGTGCTGCTTGCGGATGCGTGGCAGGGAGCGGTTCACGGCAAATCCGGTTCTGTTTGGTGGCTTTGGGATACTTCATCGAGAACCGACAGCGGAACATGGTATTACAATACAAATCTTTCAAAGCGTATAGATTACGTTGCGGGAATAAGCAAAGTAAACCATGACCTTAACAGGCTTTCGGAGGAGCTTGCCAAAATACGCGATAAAAAACCGAGAACGGCTGTACTCTATTCAAATTACACGCAGTCGTTCACCTCGGATTTTAATGCGGTGATGTACGCGGCGTACAAGCGTCTTCAGAATAACGGTGAAAAGGTGTATATAGCAAGCGATTCAAACCCGGCTGCCATAAACGAAAACGAAAATCTGGAGCTGATAGTTGTTCCGGCGTGTGCTTATATGCCGGAAGAAATGTGGCGCGAGCTGAAAAAATTTGAAGAACACGGCAAGAAAATCATTTTTGCCGAGCGCACAAACGGTTATTTTGATGAGAACGGAAAAGCGCTCAACGCCTCTCTCTTAAACGAAACTCTCTCGGGCGGCGAGCGCGTAACGTTCGGTGACGTCGGCAGCGACGGCATTGCATACGGCTGCGATGCGCTTTATAAAGCGATCGACAGCGCCGTAAGCGAACTGCCGCGCAGCGTCAGCCTGGAGCATATTTCGGACGAGCTCGAATGGATTGACGCCGAAACCGACGGCGGCTATCTTATAAACATGTGCAATTACGGCGAAACAGACGAAGAAATCCGTGTGAACATTAACGGCGGATACGAAAAACTGATTGATCTGACAAACAACGAAACTGTCGGAGAAGGCAGCATAATTTTAAAACCGTATGAAACAAAGCTTGTTAAAGCTGTTACGTGCAGTGATGTGAATGAAATCGTAAACGAGCAGGGCAAAGCGGAGCTGTCTGCCGGAACGATGACTGCGAATGTCAGCATAAACACAGATGCAAACAAACCGATACGCCATATATTTGCGCTGTATAAGGACGAACAGCTTGTAGAGCTTGTTTCAAACGAGGTTATAAGCGACAAAAACGGCAATGCGCGCTCATCGCTTACAATAAAGATGAACGATATGGGCGGCGGGTACAGCATGAAATCATTTGTCTGGGAAAACAGCAAAACTATGAAGCCGCTCACAAAAGCGTGCGGGCTGAAATAGTGTCGGAGGCGGAGCTATGAGAATATTTGAAAAAAAGATATTTGCAAAAAATATATTTATAAAAAGATTGATTGTAATGGCAGCCGTATTCGCGCTTTGCGTACCGCAGCTTGCGGAACTCGGCGTGTATGCGGCGGTTGAAACAAAAACGGACAACAGCACAATCCCCGGCTGGTCGGTTGAATTCAGCAAAGCAGACGGCGGCGCGTTTATAGATACAGAAGAAAAATATTCAGGCGAAGCAAGTATGCGTCTCGAAAACCACGCGCCGTCGGATAACGGGGGATATTTGAGAGTCAGCTATCCGGTGACGGTTGAACCGAATCATCAGTATGTATACGGCTTCAAAGCGAAAGTAAAAAACGCAAGCGGAGCGTATGCGCAGGTGAACTGGATCCGTACCGCGCTCGGGTATCTTAATCCCACGGGAGATACGGCCGATTGGCGTAATTTTGAATTTGCGTTTTCGAACGGTGAGGACACAACGGCATATCTTCGCTTTATCCTTGAAAAGGGAGCGGAGTATGTTTGGATAGACGATGTGTATTTCTACGACACTTCAATGCCTCAGACGGAGGAATATAATCTTATAGATAATCCCTCTTTTGAGAGCATAGCGTCAACAGACGATAACGTTTCAACGGATATTATCCCGGTAATGAAAAAATCAATCACTGTTGACGGCGACATTTCAGATTGGGCCGATATAGAAAAATACCATATAGATATTTATACGGATTATACGCAGGCGGCGAAAACAATTGACGCAAATATTGCGTATGCCTGGGATGACGATAACTTTTATTTTGAAATCGAAGCCGAAGACGACGTTCATTATCCGATAACTTCGGGCAGCTACTGGAACGGCGACAGCCTTCAGTTTACGATATGCAAAACAACGGATTCGTTCGGCACGTCATACGGCGTTTCATATGATGAAGCAAGCGGCGAGGTGTTTAAATTCGGCGATACGGCGATGGATGTGAGCGTTGTAAGAAACGGTACAAAAACCACTTATGAGATAGCCATACCATGGGATTCGTATTTCAGCGAAACTCCGGATGTTGCGCTCTTCTGCGCCATAGTAAACGATAACGACAACGACGGCGTCGGCCGACGCGGCTGCGCGGACGTCGCTCCCGGTATTTCGATGTATAAAGACAGCCAGCTGTTTCCGCGCATGATAATGATGCAGGAGGGCGAGGAGTATGCAGCATACATGAGCGGCGCGTCGGAGCTTGATGTAAACGCCGAAGGCGAATTTGCGGTAACGATTGCAAACAGGTCGGAAAACTCCAAAACCTTTGCCGTCAAGAGTGAAACGGCGGGCATTGACGATACCGTTACCGTGGAGCCTATGAGCAACGGTATATATAACTTTACAAGAATTTTTAACGAATACGGGACGGTGACAACGGAAGTTTCCGTTTCGGACGGCAATAAAGAAGAAGCGCTGTCGGTGACAACAGAGGTTTGCCCCGACAGTGAAATGACAGAAACAATAATAGAAAAGCAAAAGCAAAATCTTGATGAACTTACCGCATTAAAAGAGCAGTGCGAGGAACGGGATATTCCTATAGAATACCAGAAGGTAAAATATAACACGATAGAGCTTTTTATAGGCTATCTGGAGGAAGATCTTGAAGACGGTGATTTAACGAGAATAGCGCATCAGGATAAAGTCATGACGCAGCTCTATAATGAAGCAAAAACGGAATTTGAGGAGCTTTTGGCAGGTACGCGCGAGCCCGTTCAGGTTCCGAAATACATAACGTCTCCCGTTGAGGTTGAGGGCCATCATTTTGTTGCCGACACTCAAACACAGGACGGCAAAACGGAAAGGCGCCCCGTATTTTTTGTAGGTGCGGGACATTGGGAAAAATCGCGTGATCCCGAGGAAGTGCGCAATATCGCAAGCGTCGGCTTTAACTGTATGCAGCCGGAGATAGGTCCGTGGGATGCCATGGTTGAAGCGCGTTCGGTAAAGGACTGGAGCCTGAAGGTCATAGGCGAATACGATATAGAGGACGAAACGTCGTCGTCCGTTGCGCGTTCCGATGGAAAGTCGCTGAAGATAGTCAGCACAATGCCTTATGTGAGCAATAATTACTGCTATTTCAGGCAGACGATAGACGTCCTGCCGAATACCGAATATGAATACGGCATATCGGCAAAGGGTACAAACGTAAATCAGGTTTATTACAGCGTTGCCGCAATAGGCGACAAGGCTATGAGAAAATATCTTAACGGCACGTATGATTGGAAGGACGAGAGCTGGACGATGACGACGGCAGCCGATCAGACGGAGCTTACGTTTATAATCCTTGTTGAAGATACGGTAAGCGAGCTTTATCTTGACAACGCATTTGTCAGAAAAGCGGGGACTGATGAAAATCTTTTATCAAACGGCAGCTTTGAGGATGCATACCCCGAAGATCAGTATTATGCCATGGAGGAATCGGTTGTAAAAGACCTCGCGGAAACGTTTGCAACGTGCGATGAAGAGAACATTTCGTGCAATTATTCTGCCGCACCGCATTACGTACCGGCATTTTTTGAAAACGATCACCCCGAAGCAATGCTTCCCGAGCAGTACGGAAACTTTTCGCATCAGGACCCGAGAAATGCCGATCTGCAGAAGATGTATGAAATATTTTATAAGAGCCTTATCCCGCGCATAAAGGATTATGAATCGTTTGACGGCGTTGTGCTTGCGAACGAGCCGCAGTTCAATTCAAGCTTAAGCAGCTATGCGTTTATAGATGAATTCCGTTCCGAAATGCAGAAAAAATACGGAACGATAGATAAGCTTAACGAACGCTGGAATACAAGCTACGAATCGTTTAACGATGTAACAATGCCGACAGCGGTGGAGGCAACGCCGCGTTTTTACGACTGGCGTGTGTATAACGATCAAATATTGCCGAACTGGATAGATTATCTGGGCAAGTTTATAAAATCGGTAAAGCCCGATGTGTTTACGTCGGTAAAGGTAATGGATACGTTCGGAAGAACGAGTAATTTCCGCGTTACCGGCAGCAATAATTACGAAGTGCTTTCGGATTACACCGATATAAACGGCTGCGATGCGTGGTCGCTGATGGATACGTATGATATAAGATGGAAAAACGTATTTTACGATTTTCTTTCATCTGTAAAAGAAGCGCCGATATACAACAGTGAGGATCATATAATTGTAGACGCACCGCAGCTTGTGTATCGTGACGAGGAAGTTAAATACAACGTTGTTGACGTCTGGTCGGGCGCAATCCACGGCCGCGGCGGCTCAAATTTATGGATATGGGACAGGTCGGACAGAACGAAGAACGGCACGGCATACTTTAATTCGCTGCTTACGGCGCGTCCCGACTCAATCGCAACGCTCGGGAAAACAACGCTTGACCTTAACCGCCTTGCGGAAGAGGTTGTGGCGCTTCAGGATGCACCGTCAAAGACGGCAATACTTTATTCGCAGAACAGTATACCGTACGCCGAGGAAATGCTCGATATGATATTTACGGCGTCTGCGGCTTTGAGCGAAAGCGGCCAGAAAACACACTTTGTTGTTGAATCCGACTCTGATAAGATGTTTGATTACGATATTCTTATCGTACCGAACAGCGTGAGCGTAACGGAGGAAACGCTTGATAATCTCAAAAAATACGTTGATAACGGAGGCTATCTGCTGATTCTCGGCGACAATGCGCTTACGGTAAACGAATACGGCGATGCGCATAACAGCGAAACTGTTGACCATATCAAAAATAACGCCGTCTGCATGTCTTATGAGGACGCCGGAACGACAATATCGTTTAACAGCAAGGCGCAGTTTAACGAAGCGATAAAAACGGCAGTTAGCGAAAAAGGTCTTGACGCAATAACGGTTATAGACAACGCCACGGGCAAACCTATGGAGGAATGCGAATACCTTACGGCAGAGCTTGACGGCGCATATATCGTGAGCCTGTGCAACTACGAATGGACCGATAAAGACATTTCCGTTTATATAAACGGCGAAAAGGTCGGTGAATGTGAGGATCTTATCAATTTCGGTAAGTATGCCGACACGGTAAAAGCCGAGGCGTATGTTCCGTTGCTGCTCAAAATAACAAAATAAAGTTAGGAGAACAAACAAATGGATAAATGGAGATTGTCCGAAAACGAACCGAATCTTGAACGTATGCGCAAGCGTGAATCTCTTTGGACTCAGGGCAACGGATATATGGGAATAAGGGCGTCAAATGAAGAAATGTATACACAAACCGTGCGCGCATCATTGATAAACGGAGTTTTTGACAAATCTCCGGACGACGCAACAGAGCTTGTCAATATTCCGGATGTTGTGAATCTTGAAATCAGGGCGGACGGCGAAAGGTTTTCTTTAACAGAAGGGCGTGTCAGAGATTACTATGCCGAGCTTAATATGCAAAACGGCGTGCTTACCCGCTATATAGAATGGGAAGCCGGCAGCGGAAAGATCATGCGCATCAATTTTACAAGGTTTGTTTCAAAAACAAGAAAGCATATTTTTGTACAGCGCATGAGTATTATGCCGGTTCTTGGCGGCATAGACTGCAAGATAAAAACGGGAATCGATGCAGAGGTAACAAATGAAGGCTGCCAGCACTTCGGCAGCACGGAAAAAAGACAGTATGAAGACAGCTCAATAGGGCTGCATACAAAAACTCTGCACTCAAACGTCAGAGTATGCGTGCACAGCAAAATTGAGTGTGCTGCGGATGACGGCTCGGCAGCGTATGTTACGCGCCGCGGAATATTCAAAGAAATAAAAACGCACATCAATGAAGGCTGCTCGTTAACGTTGACAAAGCTTTCATCCTTTGTGTCGTCGCGTGATTATGAATATAAGGACAGCGAAGCGGCCGAAGAACGGCTGAGGAATGACGGGCTCTCTTATCTTCGTTCCGCGGCACAGGCGGGCTATGACGAACTCTTGAGAGAAAATACGTCCGCATGGAAAGAATTTTGGGATAATTGCCTTGTTATAACGGACAGCGGCAATGAGCTTGCTGACCGCGCTGTTATATTTGCGCAGTACCATTTAAATATCATGTCAAGCTCCGACGATAACCGCCTCGGAGTCGGAGCCAAGGGCATGACGGGCTTCGGGTATATGGGTCATTCCTTTTGGGATACCGAGATATTTCTGCTGCCGTACTATATGGTTACGGAACCCCAAAAAGCGCGTCTGCTGCTCGAATACCGTTACAGCCTGCTTGACGCCGCAAAGAAAAAGGCGAAAAAATACGGCTTTAAAGGCGCTATGTATCCGTGGGAAAGCGCATGGAGTACGGACGGCGAGGTATGCCTTGAATACGGCGACCTCGATCCGGCAACCGGCAAGCGCAGAAAGTTTACAATGCCGGAAGAAGAAATACATATAACTGCGGGCGTTGCATATGCCGTATGGCAGTATTACAGAACTACCGGTGATGCCGAATTCATGGAGAAATACGGCGATGAAATAATAATACTCACGGCGATATTCTGGACGTCGCGCGTTGAAGAAGTTCACGGAAGATATGAGCTGCTCCATGTTACCGGTCCGGATGAATACAAAGAGGACGTAAATAATAATGCCTATACAAATTATATGGCTTATTATAATCTTAAGCGCGCCGCGGAGATACTTGAGGATTGTCCCGAAAGCGTGTACAATAAGCTGGCAAAAGAATACGATATGGACGATGTGAAATCGAAAATAAACGATACAATAACAAAGCTGTATCTCCCAAAACCGGACAAGGACGGAATAA
>DVLU01000046.1 GCA_018715365.1 Candidatus Ornithomonoglobus intestinigallinarum
AAAACGACAAATACAAAATGAACTGGATTGAGGGAACTGCCGAATGGGGTACGGTCAAGACTCCCGAAACCATTGAAGTGTCAAAACATTCCGACGAAAACGGCGATACCGTAACCGAACGGTATACGTTCACGAATATAAGCGATAAAGACGTTTTCACATCGCTTACCGATATTTCGATATACACGCCGTTTAACGACGATTATCTTTGCGGCGCAAAAGCCTGCATGACGTCAAGATGCCACGCCCATATTTGGTGCGGCGGAAACATATCATATGTGATGTGCCTGCGCATGGGCGGAGAGGCTCCGCATCTCGGGCTTGTGCTTACGGAGGGGAGCATCGGCGGCTACAGCGTCGAGCGCGACCTGTCAAAAATAAGCAACGACAGAGGCGATATAATCCTTCATCCGTCGCCGGCGGCGCTTGCTCCCGGAGAAAGCTTTACGGTATCATGGACGCTCTTTTGGCATAACGGGCCGGAGGATTTTTACAAAAAGCTGAGCGAATACAATAAGCGTTTTATTTACGTTTCGGCTGAAAATTACGTCGTTTTCCGCGGCGAGGATATAAAGCTTAAAATAACGCCGTCATTTGAATTTTCAAGCGTGACCGTCACCGTAAACGGACGCGCTATATCCCCCGTTTCGGACGGCAAAACGGTTAAAATCTCGGAAAAAGCCGAAACGGACGGAGAATATTCTTATATCATAAACGCCGGCGGAGTCACAACGCACTGCAATATCCTTGTTCTGCCGCCGCTTTCAGAGCTTGCGGAAAAGCGCTGCCGCTTTATTGCCGAAAATCAGCAGTACGATAACAAAAGCAGCCGTCTTGACGGCGCGTATCTGATATACGACAATGAGGAAAAGCATATTCATTACAGCCGCGACTACGACAGAAACGGCGGGCGCGAGCGTGTGGGAATGGGTATACTTATCGCAAAATACCTGCGGGAGCACCGCGATGCTTTTCTTGAGGAAAGCCTGAAAAAATATATAAAATACGTTGAGCGCGAGCTTTTGTGCACGGAAACGGGAGAGGTGTTCAACGATTATATGCGCGACAATTCCTTTAAGCGGCTTTACAATTACCCGTGGGTAAGCCTGCTGTATCTTGAGCTTTACAAGCTTTACGGAGAAAGAGCGCTTGCGGAAATATCGTATAAAATAATGAAATCGTTCTATTCGCAGGGCGGAGCGCATTTTTACGCTATAGAGGTGCCCGCCGCGATGTTGTGCGAAGCGCTTGAGGAATGCGGCATGGGCGCGGAGCTTGACGATATAAAAGCACACTTTAGGGAGCACGCCGATTTTATAACGGAAACGGGCTTTGATTATCCGGCGCACGAGGTCAATTACGAGCAGAGTATCGCGGCACCGGCGGCAAATTTGCTGTTTCAGGTATATGATGTGACGGGCGAAGCAAAATATCTTGACGCCGCAAAAAAACAGCTTAAGGTGCTTGAGCTCTTTAATGGCAGACAGCCCGATTATCATCTCTACGAAACGGCAATACGCCACTGGGACGGCTATTGGTTCGGGAAGCGCAGATTATACGGCGATACTTTCCCGCACTACTGGAGCGCGCTCACCGGAAACGCATATAACGAATACGCAAACGCCGAAAATTCGGCCGAATACAAAAAGCGCGCCGAAAGCTCGTACCGCTCGGCGCTCAGCCTTATAAACGCGGACGGCACGGCGTCGTGCGCATACGTTTATCCCGCGGCGGTCAACGGCGAACGCGCTGCTTTTGCCGACCCCTACGCCAACGACCAGGACTGGGCGCTGTATTTTATGCTGAGATTCAAAGGTATATGAATATAAAAACACGCGGCGTTTTTGCCGCAAAAGCACGCCGCAAAAAATTAAAATAATGCGTTTTTTATGAAAAATCCTTGACTTTTCGGATAAAATATATTACAATAAATATGTATATAAAATTAAAAATAATTACTCAGGAGGATCAGTATATGATTACAGCAGGCGATTTCAGAAACGGCCGTACTTTTGAATATGAGGGCAACGTATACCAGATTGTGGAGTTCCAGCACGTTAAGCCGGGCAAGGGCGCGGCGTTTGTAAGAACAAAGCTTAAGAACATCATAAACGGCGGCGTTGTTGAAAAGACCTTCAGACCCACGGAAAAATTCGAGGAAGCGCATATAGACAGAAAAGATATGGCATATTCATACGGCGACGATGATTTCTATCATTTCATGGATAACGAAACGTTTGATATGCTCGATATTGCAAAATCGGAAATCGAGGACCAGATGAAGTTCGTTAAGGAAAACGACGTATGCCGCGTTATGTCCTACAAGGGCAAGGTATTCGGCGTTGAGCCCCCCACATTTGTTGAGCTTGCAATAACGGAAACGGAGCCCGGCTTTGCCGGCAACACCGCAACGGGCGCAACAAAGCCCGCAACGCTCGAAACGGGCGCGGTTATTCAGGTTCCGCTGTTTGTTGACGGCTCGGATATTATCCGCGTTGACACAAGAACGGGCGAATATATGGAAAGAGTAAACAAATAATAAAAATTAAAT
>DVLU01000047.1 GCA_018715365.1 Candidatus Ornithomonoglobus intestinigallinarum
TTATATTTGTTTGCTGCCGATGCGTAAACGATAAGTTTAATTTCGTTTTTGCCGTGTCGGAGCAATTTTTTGTCAGCGGGAAACTCGTTATCGAAAAAGCTTACGGATGTAAAACGGCCGTTGATATAAAGCTCTGCCATTTCCGAAAAATCGGCCTTAAAAAACAGCTCGTCCCTGCAGCCCCCGTAAATGTATTCCGAAACGTAAATTTTCTTTTCGGCCGTTTCGCTTAAAAGCCGAAAGACGGGGTGTATTTCGGTACGGCGGCGCGGCGGCGCGTATACGCGGTTTTTGCCGAACAATATAAGTATGCTCTCGAACGGCTTAAGGCGCAGGTTGAAATGAGTTCTGCCTCCGCGCCGCTCACCTTCAAGCCCGGAAACGCGGCCGTTCCACAAATCAACGGCTGCGGCATTGCCCTCTGCCGGGACGCTCGATAATGTGTTTATTTCACAGAGCCCCTCGTTTACGGCAAAATACATATCGGCGCCGTTTTTTGTTATATGCGTCACGCGCAGCGCCGCGGTTTCGTCTTCCGTCAGGAAATCGCGTTCGCCGGCTTCCTTTGATGAGCGTATTTCCTTTACGCCTTTAACGGGCATGCCGAGCACGTATTTGTATTCATATCCGCCGATGCGGAGCCTGCCGTTTTTTACTTCGGCGTCGTTTAAAAGAGATACGGGCAGATAATTGAATTCGATTTGATGCTCAAAAAAAGCTTTTACTTCATCCGCCTTCATATCTCCGCTTTTGCAGAGCACCGCCGTTTCGGCATGATTTTTTGAATCGGTCATTATATATGAAACGCGCTTTATGTAGTCGGAAAACAGCCTGTAATGCTTCCACCATATATTGTTCGGCCCGACGTCCGGCGGACGCTCGTCCTTTCTTTTGCCGCTGACGCTGTAGAAAAACGCGTGAGGTATAAACATATTAACACCGCGCACCGCCAGCCAGTCGATATACCACTTCATGTCCGCGCCGGTAAAATGCCACGGTATGCCGCCGCGCGAGCAGGCGCCGAAGCATTCGTTTGAATTTCTGCGCCTGCCGAAACAGCGCGCAGTATCGGACGAGCATTTTGCCTGGACGGAATCCGTGCCGCACACTCCGCCCGTTTCGGGCGATACGCGCCTGAAAATAAGGTCCTGCCCGGGAACGTGGAAATATGATTGCTCGTCCGCGTCGTCGCTTTCGGCGGGATGCCCCATAAGCTGTATATTATGGTTTTCGCACCAATCATAAAGCTTTTTGTAATATACGGTATTCAGCCGTTTTGTTAAAAGGCTGCGGTAAAGCGTTGTTGACGCATTGGTCTTGTTCTCGAAAAGCGCCCGAAGCTCACGCAGCTTTCCGCCCTTTGCCGTAAATTCCTCCTCAAAGCCGTGCGTCCAGCCGAAAAAGCCGGACGTGCCGCGTCCCGTAACGGACGGCTCATCGGTGAAAAAGCCGATTACAGTGCTGCCGAAATATTTTTTAAGGTGCATATAATACCGCTCGTGCGTAAACTCTATAAATTTATCCACGGCCTTCGGGTTTAAAATGTCGGCGGAGAGCGGGGCGTGCGGCTCACCGTCATCCTCGCCGAAATGGACGCCGCGTATTGTGCCGCCCGTCGGCTTAAAGACAAGCTTGAGCCCGTCGTCAAATTCGGCAAGCGTCTTTGTGCCGCTTTCCTTTGTGAGCGTTATCCCGTGCGACGCGAGAAACATATCGGATTTTGCAACAAGCCCGTGCGCCGAACCGGAAGGATACATAGCCTCGTCGTACAAAACAACGCGCATATCAAGCTCCTCCGCCGTTTTTACGATAAACTCAATAATATCAAAATATTTTTCGGAAAGGTATTCGATGCTTTGCGGCAGCCCCATTCTCGGATGAAGCACAACGGCGTTTACGCCTTTTTCGTTGAAATCCTCAAGCTGCGCCTTCAGCTTTTCTTTTTCAAGGCTGTCATTGAGGAACCAAAAGGGGATAGGCGTAAATTCGCGCTTCGGCGTTAAAATATCATCTATAATGCTTTTTGTGTCCGTCATGGTAAACCTCGCTCAATCTGAATTTTTCCATTTTAATATCTGCTCGAGCCGTTCGCCTATCTGCTTTTCGCGTCCCTGACCGTTCGGACGGTAATACCGCCGTCCGGCAAGCGAATCGGGCAGGCACTGCATTTTAGTAAGCTTTTCGGCCGTGCTGTGCGCATATTCGTAGCCCTTGCCGTAGTCAAGCTCCTTCATGAGCTTTGTCGGGGCGTTTCTGAGATGAAGCGGCACAGGCTCCGCCGGTTTGCTTTTTATATCCGCGGCGCATTCAAGACAAGCCTTGTATACGGAATTTGATTTCGGAGCCATGGAAAGATATATAACGGCCTGCGCGAGATTAACGTCGCATTCGGGCATACCGAGAAAATGACACGCCTGATACGCTGCAACGGCAACGCGCAGTGCGTTTGAGTCGGCCATGCCGACGTCCTCGCTTGCAAAACGCACAAGCCGCCGCGCAATATACAGCGGGTCCTCGCCGCCGTCGAGCATGCGGTACATCCAGTATACGGCGGCGTCCGGGTCGCTGTTCCGCATTGATTTATGGAGCGCCGAAATTATATTGTAATGCTCTTCTCCCGTTTTGTCGTAAAGCAGCGAACGGCGGTTCATGCACTGGCTTAAAATATCATCCGTGACCGTGATTTTTCCATCTCCGGCAACGGTGCCGTTTAAGACGGCCATTTCAAGAGTGTTCAGCGCAGTCCTTGCGTCGCCGTTTGAAAATGCGGCAATTGTGCGCAGCTGGCCGGTGCTTATTGAAAGCTCCGTATCACCGAACCCCTTCGGGCTTTTAACGGCGCGCTCCAAAAGCTCCGTAATATCGTCCTCGTTAAGCTCCTTTAAAATAAACACCTTGCAGCGTGACAAAAGAGCCGAATTTATTTCAAACGACGGGTTTTCCGTTGTGGCGCCTATTAAGATTATGCTGCCCTTTTCAACATAGGGTAAAAACGCATCCTGCTGCGCCTTGTTAAAGCGGTGTATTTCGTCGGCAAAAAGTATTGTGCGGATGCCAAGACGGCGGTTTTGCTCCGCCTCCTGCATAACGGCCTTGATTTCCTTTATGCCGCCCGTTACGGCGCTGAATTCAACAAAATCCGATTTTGTATGCTTCGCGATTATACGCGCAAGCGTCGTTTTGCCGACTCCCGGGGGCCCCCAGAAGATCATCGACGAAATGCTGTCGTTCTCGATAAGGCCGCGGAGGATCCTGCCTTCGCCCACAAGATGCTTTTGACCGACGTATTCGTCAAGCGTTTCGGGTCTGAGCCGCGTCGCAAGCGGCGCGTTTTTGCCCCTGTCGTCAAACATATTCATCTGTTCCATAAAATCACCGGCTTTTAAAATGAAATTATACATATATTATATCACACAGCCTGTGCGCTTGCAATGATTTTTTGAATAAGCACAAAAAAATCGGAACAGAAAATCTGTTCCGATATGGTTGCGGGGGCCGGATTTGAACCAACGACCTTCGGGTTATGAGCCCGACGAGCTACCGAGCTGCTCTACCCCGCGATATAAACCGCCGGCATAAAGCCGGCGGAAATTGGAGCGGAAGACGAGATTCGAACTCGCGACGTTCACCTTGGCAAGGTGACGCTCTACCACTGAGCCACTCCCGCATATCAAGCTGTCTTAACGACTTATATATAATACCACAGTTTTTTTCGTATGTCAATACTTTTTTGAAAAATAATTTTAAAAAAATTGTGAATAAACTATTGACATAAAAAAATAATATGTTATAATGGTATTTACAGAAAGATAAAAGGGAGTAGCTTGCGCCGCCGGAGGCGTAATGCGGTGTCGTCAGTACGGCCTTAAAAGGCCCGTGCCGTGTTCTCTGAAGCGAGACTTTTATTGCATATTTATTTTGGTGCAATAAAAAAGGCTCGTTTTTTTATTGTACCGCAAAAATCAAAGCTTTTTGAAAGGAATGATGCTGAATCATGGAATGGTACAAGGCCGCAAAGGAAAAGGTTTTTAAGGAGCTGTCCGTTCCCGAAAACGGGCTGACGGAGGCCGAGGCTGAGGAACGTCTGAAAAAATACGGCAAAAACGAGCTTGCCGAGGAAAAAAAGCAAAGCCCGTTTATGATATTTTTGGGGCAGTATAAGGATTTTCTTGTTCTTATACTTATCGCCGCGGCAATAATATCAATGGTTCTGGGCGATATAGAAAGCTCTCTCGTTATTCTTATAGTAATAACGATAAACGCTGTTTTGGGCACAGTCCAGGAGGTAAAAGCCGAAGCGTCGCTTGCCGGGCTTAAGGCAATGTCGGCCCCCACGGCAAAGGTAATACGCGGCGGCGGCATAAAGGTCGTAAACGGAAGCGATGTAACGGTCGGCGATATAGTTGTCGTTGATGCGGGCGACTACGTCTGTGCCGACGGGCGAATTATAGAAAACGCCGCAATGAAGGTTGACGAAAGCGCGCTCACGGGCGAAAGCGAGCCTGTCGAAAAAGAGGATACCGTATATTCCGAGGATATGCCTCTGGGAGACAGGAAAAATATGATGTTCTCCGGCAGCTTCGCAACGTACGGACGCGCAAAAATGGTTGTCACCGGCGTCGGCATGAACACCGAAATGGGCAAGATCGCCGCGCTCCTGAAGAGCACAAAGGAAAAGAAAACGCCGCTGCAGGTTTCACTCGATAATTTCGGAAAGAAGCTGTCGTTCGGCATAATCGCAATATGTATACTTGTATTTATACTTGAAGTCGTAAGAGGCGGCGACGGCATAGGCGACGCGTTCATATTTGCCGTTGCGCTTGCCGTTGCGGCAATCCCGGAGGCGTTAAGCTCAATAGTAACAATAGTTTTGAGCGTCGGAACGCAGAAGCTGGCAAACGAAAATGCGATAATCCGCAAGCTGCAGGCCGTCGAGGGCCTGGGCAGCGTGTCGGTCATATGCTCGGATAAGACGGGAACGCTTACGCAGAACAAGATGACCGTTCAGAAGATTTATTTCGACGGGACAATAATCGACAAGAACGATACGCCGAACGAGCGTCAGGCGCAGCTTGTCATAGACGGCGCGCTCTGCAACGACTCCGTTAAAAAGGACGGACAGGAAATAGGCGACCCCACCGAGGTTGCGCTTATAAATTATTCAAATAAGCATAACCTGAAATATGAAGAGGTTCGTGAAAAATTCCCGCGCGTGGGCGAAATCCCGTTTGATTCCGACAGAAAGCTCATGAGCACCGTTCATGAAATTGCCGGAAATTACAAGCTCCTCACAAAGGGCGCCGTTGACGTGCTCATACCGCGCATCAAAGAGGTAAAGACGATGGACGGCAAGCGTGAATTTACGCCGGCCGATATAGAGGAATTAAAGAACGTAAATATGCAGTTCTCCCGGGAGGGTCTGAGAGTCCTTGCCGTCTGTGAGCGCGACGTTCCGAGCGCCGACGTTACGGTTGACGACGAAAAGGATTATATCCTTCTTGGCCTTATCGCAATGCAGGATCCGCCTCGTGAGGAATCGAAGGACGCCGTTGCAAAATGTAAGTCGGCAGGCATTCGCCCCATCATGATAACGGGCGACCACCTTGTTACGGCATGCGCCATAGCAAGGGAAATAGGTATTCTTGACGAAAACGGACGCGGCGTTGAAGGCAGGGAGATAGAAAGGCTTTCGGATGAGGAATTAAAGGATTTTGTAACCGATGTTTCCGTATACGCAAGAGTGTCGCCGGAGCATAAAATAAGAATAGTCAAGGCATGGCAGAGCAATGGCTATATAGTTTCCATGACGGGCGACGGCGTAAACGACGCCCCGGCGCTTAAGCAGGCCGACGTCGGCGTTGCAATGGGCATAACGGGCAGCGAGGTTGCAAAGGACGCGGCTTCCATGGTGCTTACCGACGATAACTTTGCCACGATAGTAAAGGCTGTCGAAAACGGAAGGAATATATATAAAAATATACAAAAATCGATACAATTCCTGCTTTCGGGAAATACGGCCGGTATACTTGCCGTGCTGTACGCTTCGATACTCAACCTGCCTGTACCGTTCGCGGCGGTTCACCTGCTGTTCATAAACCTGCTTACCGACAGCCTTCCGGCCATAGCGCTCGGCGTTGAGCCGCATACACCGGATATAATGAACGAAAAGCCAAGGCCGAAGGAGCAGTCGATCCTCACCGGCAGGGTTTTAAGAAATATCGGCATAGAAGGCCTTATCATAGCTGTTATGACGCTTATTGCCTACCATATAGGACTTATGCGGAGCGATACGGCGGCAAGCACAATGGCGTTCTCAACGCTTTGCTTGTCAAGGCTTGTTCATGGATTTAACTGCAAGCGCGATAAATCCGTATGGTTCACGCGCAATATGTGGAACAACAGAAGCCTTATAGGCGCGTTCCTCATAGGCTTTGTATTGCTTAACGCGGTGCTTCTCATACCGCCGCTGCAGGGCGTGTTCTCGGTTGACCCGTTAAGCACGGCTGAGCTGCTGACCGTTTACGGCCTTGCTCTCGGCTCGTTTATCATAATCCAGCCGCTTAAAATGATAATATACGGACGGACAAAAAACAAAAACAAATAACAAAAATAAATAACAATTTTATCGGGGCTGCCGCTTTTGGAAACGCATATGGTCTGCGTCAAAGGCGGCAGCCCTTTTTGTATGGTTTTAACAAATAAAAAATTTTCGGATAAAATTTTTAAAAAAGTATGTTCAAGCGCGTAAAAATGTGATATAATAAAATAATAATGGACTTTTATGGCTTCGCACCGGCTGCGCGGCGGTATATAAATATAAGAAATAATCGGAAAACGACAAATAATAAATAACATTATGAAAGGAAGAAGGCTATGTTAAAAAGCATGACGGGCTACGGCAGATGCGAGCGCCTTGCCGAAGGCAGAAAAATACTTGTTGAGCTGCGGTCCGTAAATCAGCGTTTTACGGATTACGGCATAAAGCTCCCGAAGCATCTCGGCTTTCTTGAAGAACCGGTAAGAAGCTTTGCGTCCGAGTACATAACGCGCGGTAAGGTTGATATATACATAAGCGTTGAAAATTACGAGGAAGCGGACAAGGACATACATCTTAACACGGCGCTTGCCGCAAGCTATATAAGCGCTCTTGCAAAGCTTCGCGACGAGTTTGATTTGAGAGATGATATTTCTGTAATGAGCGTTGCCCAGTTCGGCGATATTTTTAAGGCCGAGCGGCGCGAGGAGGACCGCGACGAAATATGGCGGCTTGTTAAAGGCGTGATGGAGGAAGCAATGGCGGAGCTTGTCGCCATGCGCGAGCGCGAGGGCGAGCGTATAGAAAAAGACCTTGTTGCGCGCATAGAATACATGAAAACGCTTACGGAAAAAATAGACGAGCGTTCGCCGCAGACGGTTGCCGAATACAGGGAAAAGCTGTATGCGAAAATAAAAGAACTGCTCGAGGAACGAGAGCCCGATGAAACGCGCCTTCTTACCGAGGTTGCCATATTTGCCGATAAAATTGCCGTCAACGAAGAAACGGTGCGCTTAAGCAGCCATTTTGAAGAATTTTACAATATAATAGGCAGCGGAGAACCTGCCGGCAGGAAGCTTGATTTTCTTATTCAGGAAATAAACCGAGAGGTGAATACGATAGGCTCAAAGGCGCAGGATGTTGAAATCGCAAAGCTTGTTGTAACGCTCAAGGGCGAAATAGAAAAGCTCCGCGAGCAGGTGCAGAACATAGAGTAGGAGAAACGCATGAAACTTATAAATATAGGCTTCGGCAACATGGTGGCGGCGGAACGCGTCGTTGCGATTATCGGGCCGGAGTCGGCGCCGGTAAAGCGTATAATCCACGAGGCCGAGGAACGCGGCGGGCTTATAAACGCAACATACGGCAGACGGACAAGATCTGTTATAATAACGGACAGCTATCACGTTGTGCTTTCGGGAATACAGCCCGAAACGATAACGGCAAGGCTTGAAGGCGAAGAAAAGGGGGATTGACATGAGTGATTCAAAAAGCAAAAAGGGCATACTGTTTGTAATATCCGGTCCTTCCGGCACCGGAAAGGGGACGGTATGCGAGGAGCTGCTGAAAACGGAGGAGCTGTTTCTGTCGGTTTCGGCAACAACGCGTGAAAAACGTAAGGGCGAAACGGACGGCGTAACGTACAATTATCTGTACAGAGAAGAGTTTGAAGCGCTTATAGACGCCGGCGAGATGCTCGAATATGCCGTATATAACGGAAATTATTATGGCACGCCGAAGCGGAACGTCGAAAAAATGCTTGACGCAGGCAAAAACGTGCTGCTCGAAATCGAGCCGCAGGGCGCGCTTAACATAAAAGGGCAGTTCCCCGAAGCCGTGCTTATATTCATACTGCCGCCGTCCATGGCGGAGCTCAGGGAGCGCCTGCGCGGGCGCGGCCGCGAAAACGAGGAGCAGATAGAGGAAAGGCTCCGTGCGGCGCATTGGGAAATAGAGCAGGCGCCAAAATACAGTTATCTTGTAATAAACGACGCGCTTGACGAGTGCGTGAGTGAGGTTGCCGGAATAATCCGCGGCGTAACGGAAAAACGCGGGCTTATACATAAGCTTTTAACCGAGCAAAATTAAATATATTTTCAGTCTGGAGGAATAAGACCATGATGATAAAACCGGGAATAACAGAGCTTTCAAGATACGTTGACAGCCGCTATACGCTTGTCACAATGGCGGCAAAAAGAGCGCGTATGATAAGCGAGGAGCAAAGCAAAGAGGAGGTCCATGACCCCAAGGAGGAAAAGCCGGTAACGGTTGCCGTAAACGAAATAGCAAACGGCAAGGTCGGTTACGTAAGAAGCGAAGCGATAAGAAAAGCAAGGGAATGGGAGAAGGAAAAGGCGGAGGCGATGAGCAATCTTGCCGAGGCGGAAAACAATCCCTTCTATATGGCGGCCGCCGAGGAAGTGGGCGCCGTTGCCGACGAGCTTAAGGATATAGCTCTCGATACGGACGAAGCTGCAAAAACGGCGGAAGACAGCGACGCCGAATAACGGACGGGTGGCATAATTGATTGCAAAGGTTATAGTCGATCACCGCTCAAAGGCGGTTGACAGGCCGTTTGATTATGCGGTTCCCAAGGAGCTTGAAGGAAAGCTCACAATAGGTTCGCGCGTGCTTGTGCCGTTTTCGGCGGGGAATACCGAGGTTGAGGGCTTCTGCGTCGGCTTTTCGGAATACAGCGAAGCAAAACGCCTGAAAAAAATATTAAGGGCGGCAAACGAGCTTACGGCGTTTGACGAGGATATGCTGAAGGTCATAGAATTCATGCACGAAAAATATCTTGCGCCGTACCTTGACATAATCCATGCCGTGCTCCCCGGAGGGACGAATCTTAAAAGCGAGGAATGGATAGTTCTCGGCGAGGTGTCGCCGCAGCGCTCGGCAATACGCGAGAAAATAATCGCGGTGCTTTTTGACAACGGCGGCGCAATGGAAGCCGGTATGCTCTATTCGATGTTTGAAACGGATATAAAGCAGCGTGTGCGCGACATGATAAAAAACAACGTTTTAAGGCGCGAATACAGAGTATCAAAAAGCGTGGGCGACAGGATAATCCGCGGCGTGAGGCTTAAAATAACGCCCGAGGAGGCAATGGAAACGGCGGCGCGGATTGAAAAGAAAGCGCCGGTGCAGGCAAGAATGCTTGAAATTTTAAGCGTAAACGACTTTTTGTCGGCAGCCGATCTTTCAAAATTTGCCGAAGGCAGCGCGTCTGCCGTAACAGCGCTTTGCAAAAAAGGATGCGCGGAGCTGTTTGATATTGTAATAGAGCGCAGGGCGTTTAAAAAGGCAAAAGCGTCCGAAACGCCGCCGGAGCCTACGGACGAGCAGGCGGCGGCGGTTTATGAGATAAGCGGCGCCGTAAAAAAAGGCGAACGGAAAACCTTTCTGCTGCACGGCGTAACGGGCAGCGGAAAAACAGAGGTTTTTATGCGGAGCATTGCAAACGCTCTTGAGAAAGGGAAAAGCGCGCTTGTGCTTGTGCCCGAAATATCGCTTACACCTCAGATGGTGTCGCGGTTCCTTGCGCGCTTCGGAGAGCGGATTGCCGTTTTTCACAGCCGACTTTCGCAGGGCGAGCGGTATGACCAATGGAAGCGCATAAAAAACGGCGAGGCCGATATTGTCATAGGAGCAAGAAGCGCCGTTTTTGCGCCGCTCAAAAATATAGGTATAATAATAATGGACGAGGAACATTCCGACACGTATAAGTCCGAAATGTCCCCGCGGTACAAAGCAAAGGATATAGCGCTTTTCAGGGCAGAGCAATACGGGAGTGCGGTCGTGCTTGCTTCGGCAACGCCGTCGGTTGAGAGCTATTACCGTGCCGTAAAGGGCGATTACAGATTGCTGGAATTAAAAAACAGGGTAAACAGCTCACGCCTTCCCGATATTTATATAGCCGATATGCGCGGCGAGCTTGCGCGCGGCAACAGGAGTATGTTTTCGGCAGCGCTGATAAACGAGCTCAGAAAAAATCTTGAGCGCCATGAGCAAACGATACTGCTTATGAACCGCCGCGGCTTTTCAACGTTTGTGTCATGCCGCAGCTGCGGCTATACGGTTGAATGTCCGAACTGCAGCATATCGCTTACGTATCATAAATACGAAAACAGATTAAAGTGCCATTACTGCGGCTACACGCATGAAAATTATACGATATGCCCCGAGTGCGGCAGCCGGTACATACGCTATTTCGGCGGCGGAACGCAGCGCGTTGAGGAGGAGGTGCACCGCCTTTTCCCGCAGGCGTCGGTTGTGCGTATGGATATCGATACAACCTCCGGCAAAAACGGCCATGAAAAAATACTGCGCCGCTTTGCCGAGGAAAAAACAGACGTCCTTATCGGAACGCAGATGGTTGCAAAGGGGCTTGATTTTGAAAACGTAACGCTTGTGGGCGTTGTGAGCGCCGATACGATGCTCCATATAAACGATTACAGAAGCGCCGAGCGCACGTTTGACATTCTCGAGCAGGTGTGCGGCCGCGCCGGCAGGGGCAGCAAAAAGGGCAGAGCGGTAATCCAGACGTACAGCCCCGAAAACGAAGCAATAACGCTTGTGAAATCGCATGATTACAAAACGTTTTTCAAGGGCGAGCTTGCGGAGCGCAGAGCGCTGCGCTACCCGCCGTTTTCAAAAATAATCGCCGTGCTTTTCAGCAGCGGGGATAAAGAGAGCGTAAAGGAAACGGCAAAGCTGTTTCTTACGGCAATGGGCGATATAAAGCTGCTTCGTCCGGCGGTGCAGGTGCTGGGACCGATACCGTCGGCGCTTTCGAAAATAAAAAACAAGTACAGGTGGCAGCTGCTTATAAAATGCGCCGACGACGATGCATTAAACGACATATTGAGAAACGCCGAGGAAACGTGCCGCAGGGCGTTTGAGGGCGTTGCGATAGTTATAGACAAGGACCCGAATATGCTCTATTGACGGTCAGGAAAGGAGAGCGTTGAATAAAATGGCAATACGCGAAATCAGAACAAAAGACGATGAGATACTTCATAAAAAATGCAAGGAGGTAAAAGCCTTTGACGAAAGGCTTGCCGTACTGCTTGACGATATGTACGAAACAATGCAGCTTCACGAGGGCGTCGGCCTTGCCGCGCCGCAGGTGGGGATATTGAAAAGAGCCGTTGTCATAGACGTTGGCGGCGGAAAAATTGAGCTTATAAATCCCGAAATAATCGAGGAAAGCGGAAGCCAAACAGGCCCGGAGGGCTGCCTGAGCGTTCCTGGAGTATGGGGAGAGGTTGAAAGGCCGAATAAAATAAAAGTCATGGCGCAGGACAGGAACGGCAGAAAATTTGCAATGGAGGCCGAGGAGCTGCTTGCGCGCGCCGTTTGCCATGAGTGCGAGCATCTTGACGGCAAGCTGTTTCTGGAAAGGGTCACAAGATTCCTCGAGCAGTAAAACAGGGATAATAAAATAACGGCGTAAAAAACGTGTATAACGTATATATTAAATATATAACAAAATAATAAAGGACATTAAAATATGAGGATACTTTTTATGGGTACGCCCGATTTTGCGGCAAAAACGCTGAGCGCGCTATGCAGGGCGGGGCTTGACGTTGTGGGCGCCGTGTCGCAGCCGGATAAGCCGAAGGGCAGAGGGCACAAGCTTGCGCCGACAGACGTAAAGCTTGAAGCGGAAAAGCACGGCATAAGCGTATATCAGCCCGAAAAACTGAAAAACGGTGAGCTCCTGCCGCTGCTCGACGAGCTTAAGCCCGACATGATAATCGTTGCGGCATACGGGAAAATCCTGCCGCCGTATATTATAAATTATCCGAAATACGGCTGCATAAACGTCCATGCGTCGCTGCTTCCCAAATACCGCGGAGCGGCGCCGATACAGTGGGCAATAATAAACGGCGAACGCGAAACGGGCGTCACGATAATGAAAATGGACGAGGGGCTCGATACGGGCGATATGCTTTACACCGTGAAAACGGAAATCGGCGAATATGAAACGGCGGGAGAGCTTTTTGACCGCCTTGCCGAAATGGGCGGAAGCGCAGTCGTCGAAGCGGTAAAAAATATCGAAAATACAGAGCCCGTGCCGCAGGACGACGAAAACAGCACATATGCGCCGATGATAAAACGCGAAACGGGAAAAATAGACTGGACAAAAAGCGCCGCGGAAATATCAAAGCTTATATGCGGATTAAATCCGTGGCCGCTTGCATATACAACATATAAGGGCGAAACGCTCAAAATTGTTTCCGCGCGTATAGCCGAGGGCTCGGGAACGCCCGGCATGATTGCATCGCTTGAAAAGGGCAGGGGGCTTAAAGTAAATGCCGGCAGCGGAGCGCTGTATATACAGACGGCGCAGTTTGCGGGAAGCAGGAAAATGAACGTTGAGGATTACGCGCGCGGCCATGAGGTTGAAACGGGCGTTATTCTCGGCGAATAGTGTTTAACATCGGTTTAATGCAGGTATTGTGCAGTAATATTTTGAAAGGAGCCGTTATATGTACGGAATGGGAATGTACGGGATGTATTTTGACCCGACATACGTGCTTGTTATAATAGCGTTTTTGCTTACGCTTTTTGCATCGTTCGGAGTTAAGGGTACATTTAATAAGTACGATAAGGTAAGAAGCGCGCGCGGCATAACGGGCGCGATGGCGGCAAGGCGTATACTTGACGCAAACGGACTTCATCATATAAGAATAGAAAGAATAAGAGGAAATCTTACGGACCATTACAGCCCGAAGGAAAACGTTATAAGACTGTCGGATTCGACTTATGATTCCGATTCTGTTGCAGCAATAGGCGTCGCAGCGCATGAGTGCGGCCATGCCGTGCAGTACAAGGTCGGCTATGCGCCGATAAAGATAAGAAATTCCATAGTGCCTGTTGTAAATATAGGCAGCAGCCTTTCAATGCCGCTTTTTCTTATAGGGCTTATCTTCCAGCTCACAAACCTTGCATATATAGGCGCGGCGCTTTTCGGGCTTGTATTGCTGTTTCAGGTAATAACGCTGCCGGTTGAGATAAACGCGTCGCGCCGCGCAATGCAGACGCTTGACGGCATGATGCTCCTTGAGGGCGACGAGCTGAAGGGCGCGCGCAAAACGCTGACGGCGGCGGCAATGACGTATATAGCGTCGGCCGCGTCAACGGCGCTTCAGCTTTTGAGGCTGCTTCTGATATTAAACAACAGACGGCGCGACTGACGGGAAATTCATATACGGCAATAACGAAAAAATATTTCTGAAGGGAAGGATAACCGCTTGCCAGCAGCAACACCGAGAGAAGCGGCGCTACTTATACTGTGCAAAACGGAATATGAGGGCGCGTATCCGAATCTTGAGCTTAAAAAACTGCCGCAGACAATGAGCGCGCGCGACAGAGCGCTTGCGGTAAGCCTTGTTTACGGCGTAATAAGCAAAAAGCTCACGCTCGATTATATAATACGGACGCTCAGCAAAATAAAAATAAAAAAGCTTTCGAAATATATACATCAAATTTTAAGGCTCGGTATATATCAGCTGATGTTCACGGATAAAATACCGCAGAGCGCAGCCGTAAACGAGAGCGTAAAGCTGGCGAAGCGCTACGGTCACGCCGCATCGGCGGGATACGTGAACGGCGTGCTGAGAGCTGCGGCACGAACGGTGATCGAATATCCCGGCGAGCCGGTAAAAAGGCTGTCGGTTATGTATTCGTATCCGGAATGGCTTTGCCGTCGCTGGATAACGGAGTTCGGCGCGGATTTTGCCGAGGAGCTGATGAAAGCGTTCGATAAGGAGCCGGAGCTGACGCTGCGGCCCAACAGCCTTAAAACAACTGCCGTGGAGCTTGCGGCAATGCTTAACGATGAGGGCAAAAACGCCGCGGTGTCGGGAAACGCCGTTGTATGTACGGGCCTTGACGTAGGAAACGACAGGCTTTACAGAGAGGGCTTCTACACCGTTCAGGATAAGGCGGCCGCCGCGGCGGCGGCGACGCTGTCGCCAAAGCCGGGAGAAACGGTAATAGACATGTGCGCCGCGCCGGGCGGCAAAACGACTCATATGGCGGAGCTTATGAAAAACAGCGGCAAAATCACGGCGTTTGATATTCATGAGCATAAGATAAAGCTTATAGAGGAAAACGCCGCAAGGCTCGGCATTACGATAATAGCGGCAAAAAAAGCCGACGCTGCTGTGTATGACGGCGCGCTTAAGGAAACGGCGGATAAAGTACTTTGCGACGTTCCGTGCTCCGGGCTCGGAATACTGAGACGCAAGCCCGACATAAAATGGAACAGGTCGCCGGAGGACGATTTCCGCACGGTGCAGCTTAATATCTTAAAAAACGGCGCGGCATATTTAAAGCACGGCGGGGAGCTCGTCTATTCCACGTGCACAATAGAGCGCGCCGAAAACGAGGAAATAACGGGGGAGCTTTTAAAAACGGATGGCTTTGAAAAGCTGTTTGAAAAAACGTATTATCCGAATACGGATAATACGGACGGCTTCTATATATGTAAGCTCAAAAAAATATAAACGGGAATTTTAAATTATGACAGACCTTAAGGATTTTGAATTTGACGAGCTCTGCGCCTTTTTAAAGGAAATGGGCGAGCCGCGGTTCAGGGCGGCGCAGATATTCGAATGGCTTCATAAGGGCGTTGAAAGCTATGATGAAATGACAAACATCTCAAAAGCAACGCGCGAAAAGCTAAAAAAAACTACATACGTTTCAACGCTTAAAATACGCGAAAAATACGTTTCGAAGCTTGACGGAACGGTAAAATACCTGTTTGAGCTGCCGGACGGCAACTGTATAGAAAGCGTTGTTATGCGCTATCATCACGGGCTTACGATATGTATATCAAGCCAGGTGGGCTGCCGCATGGGCTGCCGCTTCTGTGCGTCAACAATAGGAGGGCTGTGCAGAAGCCTTACGCCGGGAGAGCTTTTAAACCAGGTTATATTCGCCCAAAAAAATATCGGCGAGCGGATATCGAATATAGTTATGATGGGCATAGGCGAGCCGCTCGATAACTACGAAAATGTTATTAAATTCCTTCATAACGTAAATCATGAGAAGGGCTTGAATATAGGCTGCAGGCATATAACGCTTTCAACCTGCGGGCTTGTGCCGCAGATAAAGCGTCTTGCCGGCGAAAAGCTGCCGATAACGCTTACAATATCGCTTCATGCGCCGAACGACGGGATACGCGATACGATAATGCCGGTAAATAAGCGGTATAAAATATCGGAGCTTACGGAGGCGTGCGGCGAATACGCAAAAAAAACGGGACGGCGGATAAGCTTTGAATATTCGCTTATCAGCGGCGTGAACGACAGCCGCGAAAACGCCGAGGAGCTGGCGGCTCTTGTAAAACCGCTCCATGCTCATGTAAATCTTATTCCCGTGAATAAGATAAAGGAGCGGGATTACAAAAAAGGTACTGCGGAGGAAATAAACTCATTCAGAGAAACGCTTGAGCGCCGCGGGGTCAACGCAACGGTGCGCCGCGAGCTCGGATCGGATATAGCCGCGTCGTGCGGGCAGCTCAGGCGAAAGAGCATGGAAAGCGAAGGACAAACAACGGAAAATAATAAAACGGTAAAAACGGTGAAAAATAATAAAAATGAAGGGGTGAATTTATAATGCAGACCGCCTTGGTCACGGATATTGGCAGGGTAAGGCAGATAAACGAGGACAGCTGCACGGTGCACGGCGACGGTGAATTTCCTTACGCAATGGTAGCCGACGGCATGGGAGGCCATGAGGCAGGCGAGGTGGCAAGCCGCATGGCGGTGGATATAGTGGAGAACCACTTAAGCCATAACCTTGAAGCCGGCATGTCTTTTGCCGAAGCGGGCGAGGTTATACGTCAGGCGTTTGTTTGCGCAAACAGCATAATATACACTTTTGCCAAAAATCATTACAAGATAATGGGAATGGGCACGACGGCAACGCTGTCTATGATTTACAGGGACAATATAATAACGGCGCACGTGGGCGATTCGCGTGCATATAAAATAAGCCGTGACGGAATAAAGCAGATAACGCGCGACCATTCATACGTTCAGGAGCTTGTTATGCGCGGCGAGCTTTCGCCCGAGGCGGCAAAAAAGCATCCCAAAAAGAATTTCATAACAAGAGCAATGGGCGCTGAGGACGTTGTTAAGGTGGATATAACAATCCAGGATTACGAAGGCGAAACAATCCTTCTTTGCAGCGACGGTCTCACAAACTTTGTTGAGGACGATGAAATATGGAAAAAGATAAACAGCGGCGCAGAGCTGCGGGCGAGCGTCGGCGAGCTGGTGGAGCTTGCAAACGAGCGCGGCGGACGCGACAATATTACGATTGTAGCAATGGGAAGGGAGTAATACTGAGATGAACAGTGAAAATCTTGTCGGCAGCACCCTTAACGGACGATATGAGATAATAGAAAAAATAGGCAGCGGCGGAATGGCAAGCGTATTTAAAGCGAAGGACACGCTTTTAAACAGATACGTTGCGATAAAAATACTTCGCGATGCGCTTGAAGGCGAGAAACAGGTGGTTTCAAACTTTATAAAAGAAGCGCAGTCGTCGGCGTCGCTGTCGCATAACAATGTTGTATCGGTTTTTGACGTCGGTGAAGACAACGGCATAAATTATATGGTCATGGAGCTTGTTGACGGTATTACCTTAAAGGAATACATAAAAGAAAACGGCGCGCTTCCATGGCAGGAGGCGTGCGACTACGCAATACAGATAGCGCAGGGCATAGGCGAAGCGCATGCGCAAAATATTATTCACCGCGATATTAAGCCGCAGAATATTATAATGACGGCCGATAAAACGCTTAAGGTGACGGACTTCGGCATAGCGCGCGCAATGGCGGCCGATACAACAATAGTCGGCGGCACTGCATTGGGATCCGTGCATTATATATCGCCGGAGCAGGCGCGCGGCGGCTTTACCGATGCGAGAAGCGATATATATTCGCTCGGTATAGTGCTGTACGAAATGCTTACGGGCAAGGTCCCGTTTGACGGCGACACGCCCGTTTCGGTTGCTCTTATGCATCTTGAAAGAGAGCCGGTAAACGTAAAATGCGTTAATATGAATATACCGTCCGACCTTGCGTACGTCGTAATGAAGGCGATAGCAAAGGAGCAGAGCGCAAGGTATCAGAATATACCGGAAATGCTTAACGACCTTCACGCCGTGCTTGCGGAGGAGCCTCTCCCGTCGCGTGAAAACGAAAGGACCGGCGGCGTTGTTCATCCTTCGGAGTCTGACGGCGGCGACACCAAGGTAATACCGAAGCTCCCCGACAGGGACGGCGATGATTATGATTACGATTATCCCGAGGACGTTGAGGATATAGACGATGAAGGCCTTATTGCGGAAAAAACGGGAGGGCGCAGCAAAAAGCGCACAAAGGTCAGAAAGCAAAAGACTGCCGCCCAAAAGAAAGAGGACAGGCTTGCCGTTGTTTTGGCGCTTGTCACAATAGCGGCAATACTGCTCATAGCGTTCGGCGCATACAAGATAATAAGCGGTACAAACGGCGCAAACGTTCCCGACCTTACAAACAAAACCGTTGAGGAAGCAACGCAGGAGCTTCAGGCTCTTGAGCTTAAGGTTGACGATGAAATAGAATATTCGCTCTCCGACGATATAGAAGAAGGGCGCGTTATAACTCAGGATCCCGAGCCCGGCAAGTTCGTCGGTAAAAATTCCGCTGTAAAGCTTGTGGTTTCCATAGGCTCATCCGGCGGTAACATTCCCGTTCCCAACGTTGTGGGCAGAACGTTTGACGAAGCAATATCGCAGGTTATGGCGGCGGGGCTTACGTACAGAGTTGTTGAAAGCCCGTCGGATACGGTACCGCAGGGCAATATAATACGTCAGATACCGATGGCTGGAACAAAGGTAAACGAAAACGATATAGTAACGCTCCATGTGAGCACCGGCGAAAACGTAACGGCAACGCAGGCGCCGGCAACGGTGCAGAAGGTATCGGTGCCGAACCTTATAGGCATGGGACGCGAGCAGGCAGAAATAGAGCTTAACAATAACGGCCTTAAGCTCGGCACCGTAACAAGAAAAGCATCGAGCGCGCCGGAGGGGACGATAATTTCGCAGAGCCCCGAGGCGTCGCGCACGGCGGCAAGAGATTCCTATGTGACGATAGTTTTGTCGAGCGGCAACGAGTCGAGCACGCAGACTACCGTAACGGAGCCTGCCGGCGAAATTGAAACGCCCGATAAAACAACAGAAAATACCGGCGGCGAGAAGGAAACTCCGTCGTATGAGGAGCCCGACGAGGAATATATCCCAGAGCCGACGGACGTTCCCGAAAGCAGCATGGATGACGTTACGGAGGACAGCGGCGGCGGTGAAGTATCGGTAAAAACGTTTACCGTAAAAATTCCCGACAGCGCAAACGACACCGTTGACGTTGAAATAATAGCAAACGGGCAGACCGTCCATTCGGGAACTCATTCAAAGAGCGAGCAGTACGTTTCCGTTGAA
Source organism: Candidatus Ornithomonoglobus intestinigallinarum (assembly GCA_018715365.1). Lineage (GTDB taxonomy): Bacteria > Bacillota > Clostridia > UBA1381 > UBA1381 > Ornithomonoglobus_A > Ornithomonoglobus_A intestinigallinarum. The sequence continues at coordinate 19,037 of DVLU01000047.1, forward strand.
ATAGAAGGAAGCGGCAGCGTTGACGTTCAGGCGTATATAGACGGCGCTCTTGCGGCGCAGAAGGAGCTGACATTTTAAGCGTAAAAACGCTGATTGAATATGGAGCTTAACGGAATTATAACAAAGGGCGTCGGCGGGTTTTATTATGTAAAAACAGCGGACGGCGCAGAATATGAATGCAGGGCGCGCGGCCTGTTCCGCAAGGAGCATATAACGCCTATGATAGGCGACCGCGTTGCGATAGAAAAAAGCGGCGGAGGCAAGGGCTATCTTATCAAAATTTTTGAAAGAAGCTCAAGCCTCATCCGTCCGCCCGTTGCGAATATAGACACGATGATACTCGTTGCCGCGGCGGCGGAGCCGGAGCCGAATTTGTTCCTGGCCGACAAAATGCTTGTAAATGCGGAGATAGGCGGCATAACGCCCGTCATCTGCATAAATAAATCGGATTTGGCAAGCCGATCCGATATTGAGGAAATATACGGGCTTGCGGGCTATAAGGTAATAGCCGCGTCGGCATATACGGGAGAAGGGCTTGACGAGCTCAAAAGCATTATAAAGGGCAGGGTAACGGCGTTTGCCGGACTCAGCGGAGTGGGCAAATCAAGTCTTTTGGGGATAATAACAAATGAAAAGCTTGAAACGGGAAGCGTCAGCGAAAAAATAGGGCGCGGCAGACACACAACGCGTCATGTCGAGCTTTTTGAGCTGCCGGACGGCGGCTATGTGCTCGATACGCCCGGCTTCGGTTCTCTTGAGGTTGAGGGAACCGACGCGGGCGAACTGTGGAAATACTTTCCCGAAATGAGAAACGCGGCAGGGGAGTGCCGCTTCAGGGGGTGCTCGCATATAAACGAGCCGGGCTGCGCCGTTAAGGCGCTGCTTGACGAGGGCAAAATGGCACGGTCAAGATATGAGAGCTATACAGAGCTTTATGAAAAGCTCAAACAAAAAAAATCGTGGGAGAAATAAAACACGAAAGGGTTTGATTGACATTAGTATAATACTGGCTCCGTCAATATTGGCGGCGGATTTCGGAAGACTTGCGGAGCAGGTGCTTGAAACCGAAAACGCGGGAGCGCAGTGGCTGCATCTCGATGTTATGGACGGGCATTTTGTGCCCAATATCAGCTTCGGTATCCCCGTTATAAGCTCACTGAGAAAACATACAAATATGTTTTTTGACGTGCACCTTATGATAGAACACCCCGAAAAATACATAAAGGCGTTTGCCGATGCCGGCGCCGACGGCATAACGGTACATATTGAGGCCGAAGGCGACACGGAGGAACAGATACGGCTTATAAAAAGCGCCGGCTGTATGCCGGCGATTGCGCTTAACCCCGATACTCCGGCGGAAAAAGTTATGCCGTATATAAACGACGTTGATATGATACTCTGTATGACTGTCTTCCCGGGCTACGGGGGACAGGCGTATATGCCCGAGGTTGAGGAAAAAATAAGGGCGGTAAGAAAAGCGGCGCGCCCGGGGCTGAAAATCGAGGTTGACGGCGGTATATACGCCGAAAATATCCACAGGCCCATCGGCGCGGGAGCCGACGTTATAGTTGCCGGAACGGCTGTGTTTAACGACGATATAACGGGCTCCGTAAAAAAGCTTTTAAGATAGCGAACGATACACGATAAACGGGAGATTTTAATATGCGGGCGGTCATAATAGGCAGCGGAGACATAAACGATTATAAATACATAAAAGGCTTTTTAAGGGACGATGATTTTTTTATCTGTGCCGACGGCGGCATACGCCATGCCGCGGGGCTGGGAATTGAACCGGAAATCCTTATCGGGGATTTTGACAGTATGCCGAAGGGCATAAAAACCGCGGCAAAAGTCATACGGTATCCGGCAAAAAAAGATTTTACCGACGGCGAGCTCTGTGCAGAATATGCGGCGGAGCACGGATTTTCCGAAACGCTTTTTATCGGTATGACGGGTACGCGCCTTGACCACACGATAAATAACATACTGCTGCTTTTTAAATGCGTAAATTCAAAGCTGATAAACGAGCATAACGAGATAATTCCGCTTTGCGCCGGCGCCGGAATAGAAATCAAGAATAAACGCGGCAAAACGCTGTCGCTTATACCGCTGAACGGCGATCTTGAAAATGTTGCAATGCGCGGCTTCGAATATCCGCTTGACGGCGAAACGCTGTATTTCGGAGCGGCGCGCGGGAACAGCAATGTCGTAACCTCGGACAATGCGTTTATATCGGCAAAAAAGGGCAAGGGACTGATAATAATAAACAATGGAGAATAAATTTATTTATCTTGATAATGCCGCAACAACAAAGCCTTGCGCCGAAGCCGTAAATGCGTTTTTAAATACAGTCGAAAATTTCGGCAACCCTTCATCGCTTTACGGGATAGGCTTAGCTGCGGAGAAGCTTATAAATTTATCGGCCGCATCGATTTCATCTATGATGGGCGTTGACAGGCGTGATATATATTTCACCTCGGGCGGCACCGAAGCAAACAATACTGCGGTGTTCGGCACGGCATACGGTCATATAAAGCTCGGTAAACGAGTTATAACGTCAAAGATCGAGCACCCGTCCGTGCTTGAGTGCTTCAAGCGTCTTGAGCGCGAAGGCTTCGACGTAAAATATATAGGCACAGACAGCGGCGGAGTGCTGAATATCGATGAGCTTGATGACGCGCTGACGGAAGATACAACGCTTGTGAGCGTTATGCACGTAAACAACGAAACGGGCGTTATTCAGCCGGTTGATAAAATAAAACAGCTTATGCGTAAAAAAGCGCCGCGCGCGCTTTTGCACTGCGACTGCGTTCAGTCATTTTGCAAGCTGCCGGTTGAACCGAAAAAATGGGGCGCCGATTTAATAAGCATATCGGCGCATAAAATACACGGCTTTAAGGGTACGGGAGCGCTGTATATAAAGCAGAGCGCAAATATAAAGCCGCTGCTTTTCGGCGGCGAGCAGCAGCGGGAATTTCGCCCGGGGACGGAAAACGTCGGCGGAATATCGGCGTTCGGCGCCGCGGCCGAGGCGTATAAATACGATGAGGAAAAAATGCGCGCGCAAAGAAGCGCCTTTGCCGATGCGCTGGCGGAAAAAACAAACGGCTCGGTACAAATAAACGGCTCCGGCGAGTATAATTCCGGCTCTGTTTTAAACATTTCGTTTGAAGGCATAAAGGCCGAAATACTCCTCCACGCGCTTGAAGCAAAGGGAATATACGTTTCCACGGGCTCCGCCTGCTCATCGCACGACCCGTCGCCGTCGCACGTTCTGCAGGCCATGAATGTTGAAAAACGGCGGATCGAGGGCGCGATCAGGATAAGCTTCAGCGAAGCTCTTTCGGAAAGCGATTTTGAGTACGCGGCCGATACAATAGCCGCCGAAGCGGCAAAAATAAAAAAATATATGTAATACAAATAATCGAAAGGGATTTTCCGATGAAAGAAATACTTCTTGCAAAATACGGCGAGATAATTTTGAAGGGCGGTAACAGGCACCGCTTTGAAAGCATACTTATGAATAATATAGCGGACGCAACGCGAAATATCGCAAAAATAAAAGCGCGGCTGATACAGGCCACAATTTACGTTGACGTGCTTGACGAAGGCAAAACCGACCTTGTGCTTGAGCGCATGACGAAAATATTCGGCATAGTGTCTGTCGCAAAGGCTGCCGTGTGCGGTAAAACGATTGAAGAAATAGAGGAAACGGCTAAGGAATATTTAAAGAACGATCTTACCGACGGCAAAAAATTCAAGGTGGAAACAAAGCGTGCCGATAAGAGCTTCCCGCTCACCTCCCAGGATATAAGCCGCGAGGTTGGCGGCTATCTTGACGATGCGTTCCCGGGCGTCACCGTTGACGTTCACGAGCCGGACGTAACAGTAAGGGTGGAGGTGCGCGAGCTTGGCGCGTATGTTTACTGCGAAGAAAACAAAATAAAGGGCCAGGGCGGCATGCCGATAGGCACCGGCTCAAGGGCGACGCTCCTGCTTTCGGGAGGTATAGACAGCCCCGTTGCGGGACATATGATAGCAAAGCGCGGAGTTGAAATAAACGCCGTAAACTTCTTCTCGTTCCCGTATACGTCTGAGCGTGCAAAGGAAAAGGTCATAGAGCTTGCGTCGATAATCGCACGCTACACTTCGAAAATAAATCTTTATATAGTGCCTTTTACCGATATTCAGCTTGAAATACGCGAGCACTGCCCGGAGGAGCATATGACGCTTTTAATGCGCCGTTTTATGATGCGTATATCGGAGCGCATAGCGCGGCAGACAAAATCGCTTGCGCTTATAACGGGCGAGAGCGTCGGACAGGTTGCATCGCAGACACTTTCGGCGCTTGACGTAACAAACGCCGTAATAGATATGCCGGTGCTTCAGCCGCTTATAGGCATGGATAAAATCGAGGTGATCGAGCGGGCGAGGGAAATAGGCACGTATGATACGTCGATACTTCCTTATGAGGACTGCTGCACAGTATTTACACCGAAGCACCCGACGGTAAATCCGAAGCGCGCAAATATAGAAAAAAGCGAAAGCCATCTTGACGTAGAACGTCTTATTGACGAAGCTATGGCCGGAGTTGAGCTTATAGAGGTATATCCGTCGTAAACGGGAAAAGAGGGGAACGAATGTACAGGACAATAAATTCAAAAAGACCGTCAAAGCTTAAAAGAGCGCTTATTGCAGCCGGCATTGCCGTTCTGCTTGCGCTTGTGTTCTTGTGGATAGTCGGCGCGATTGCCGGCTCCGACAGTGCCGAAAATCAGAACATATCGGCGGCCGTTGCGGAAAACGTGCAGCTGAAGCAGCAGGAGGAGGAATTGAAGCAGCAAATAGCCGACCTTCAGGCGGAAATCGACAGGCTAAACGGCGAGCTCTCCGCACGCCCCACAGTGCAGCCCACGCCGTATGCGCCGAATGAAAGCGCTTCTCCTCAGCCGACGGAAACTGTTGTGCCGAGATAATATTTTTATGGAAATATTAAAAATAAAGGCAAACAGAAAAGAATATCTGCCGCTGCTGCTTGAAGCCGACGAACAGGAGAGCATGATAGAACGCTATATAGACACGGGAGATATGTATGTGCTGTTTGACGGCGATAAACCGGCGGGCGAATGTATTGTCACAGCTGCGGATGAAAAGACGCTTGAAATAAAAAGCCTTGCCGTGGCTTCGGAATACCGCGGCAGGGGATTGGGCAGGTTGCTTATAGAGTTCGCTGCGCGCAAATACGCGGAAGGCTTTGACGAGCTTATCGTCGGAACGGGCGACAGTCCGTTCACGGTGCCGTTTTACGAAAAGTGCGGCTTTAAAAAATCGCATTATATAAAAGATTTTTTTACGGACAATTACGACCGCCCCATATATGAGGGCGGAGTACTGCTTAAGGATATGGTATACTTAAGAAAAAAACTGTAATTTATTAAGACATGAAAGCGTATTGTTTTTTTTTGCGCTTGACAAAAACGCGGAAATATGGTATCATATAAAAGCACAAAAGGGGCACACCACCGAAAGGGCGTGATTCTTTTTGTGTTCTTTTTTTGAGAAAAAGCGGAAAGGGGAAAAATGCGTGGTAATTCTTAACGGAAAGGAAACGGCATACGGCGGCGGGAATTTGTCGGAGCTGCTGAAGGAAAACGGCTTCAGAACAGACCGAATAGCCGTTGAATATAACGGTGAAATACTTCCGAAAAGCGAATATGATAAAACGGTTTTAAAGGACGGCGACGTGCTTGAGGTCGTTTCGTTTGTGGGAGGCGGTTAATTTATGGCCGACATAAAAAACAAAAGCTGCGGCTTAAGCAGAGAAGCTTTTGAAAGGGCGCTTATCGAGCGTCACACAAAGCCTGTTTTTGAAAAGCTGAAAAACTCGTCGGCTGCCGTCGCCGGAGCGGGCGGACTGGGCTCGAATATTGCCGTGTCGCTTGCAAGGGCCGGGGTGGGGCGGCTGCTTATTGTTGATTTTGACAGGGTGGAAATAAGCAATTTAAACCGCCAGCAGTATTTTGTGAAGCATGTGGGAATGTACAAAACGGACGCCCTTGCGGAAATACTGCGCGATATAAACCCGTATATCAAAGTCGAAACGAAAACAATACGCGTAACGCAGGATAATGCCGCAGCTGTCTTCTGCGGCTTTGATATAGTTTGCGAGGCGTTCGACCGCGCCGAAAATAAAGCGATGCTTATAAACGCGCTGTTATTGTCGCAGCCCAAAACAAAAATCATATCGGGCTCCGGCATGGCGGGGTATCTGAGCGCAAACACGATAAAAACGCGAATGATAACAAAGCGGCTCTATATCTGCGGCGACGGCGTGTCGGATTCGGCGGAGCATAACGGACTTATGGCGCCGCGCGTTGCGGTGTGCGCAAACCATCAGGCAAATATGGCGTTAAGGCTGCTGCTTGGTGAAACGGAATGTTGAAAAATATAAAGCAAAGGAGCAATATATAAAATGAATAAGACAGCAGATAAGCTTGTGCTCGGAGGGCATGAATTTACATCAAGATTTATTCTCGGTTCGGGCAAATATTCGCTCGATCTCATAAAGGCGGCTGTTGAAAACGCGGGCGCTCAGATAATAACGCTTGCGTTAAGGCGTGCGGCAACGGGAGATGTGGCAAACATAATGGACTATATCCCCGAAAACGTAACGCTGCTGCCGAATACCTCCGGTGCGAGAAACGCGGAGGAGGCCGTAAGAATAGCCCGCCTTGCGCGTGAAATAGGCTGCGGCGATTTTATAAAGATCGAGTGCATACGCGACACAAAATACCTTCTGCCGGATAATTACGAAACGGCAAAAGCAACGGAAATGCTTGCAAAGGAGGGCTTTGTTGTTATGCCGTATATGTATCCCGACCTTAACGCGGCAAGGGATATGGCAAATGCCGGCGCAGCGTGCATAATGCCGCTCGGCGCGCCGATAGGCTCAAACAAAGGGCTGTGCACAAAGGAATTTATAAAGATACTTATAGACGAGATAGACCTTCCGGTTATAGTGGACGCCGGTATAGGCAAGCCGTCGCAGGCGTGTGAGGCTATGGAAATGGGCGCCGCGGCCGTTATGGCAAACACGGCAATAGCAACGGCGGGGAATATCCCGGCAATGGCGGAAGCGTTCAAAAAAGCGATAGAAGCCGGACGCACGGCATATCTTGCCGGAACGGGACGCGTGATCGAGAGCGGAGCGTCGGCGTCGTCGCCGCTCACGGGCTTTTTGAGAGATTAAATAAGGAGCGTCGGGAAAGCAATGGAAGCAAAACAGAGAACAAATCACATGGAATATACGGAGGGCATGGAGGTATTGGATTCAACCATGCTCGACGAAGTCATAGCTGCGATGAACGCGTATGATTACGAAAAATACACGGCAGACGACGTCCGCCGCGCATTGAATAAGGATGAAAGCCTAACGCCGGAGGACTTTGCGGCACTGTTGTCGCCGGCGGCGCTGCCGTTCCTTGAGGAAATGGCAGTGAGGGCGCAGGCCGAAACAAGAAAGCATTTCGGAAATTCGATCTATATGTTCACGCCGCTTTATATTGCAAATTACTGCGAGAATTACTGCATCTACTGCGGTTTTAACTGCTACAATAAAATAAAGCGCGCAAAGCTTACATATGAAGAAATCGAGCTTGAAATGAAGGAGATCGCAAAATCCGGGCTTCAGGAAATACTTATCCTGACGGGAGAATCGCGCAAAATGTCCGATGTCGAATACATCGGCGAGGCGTGCAGGATAGCGCGCAAATATTTTAAGCTTGTCGGGCTTGAGGTTTATCCCATGAACAGCGATGAATATAAATATCTTCACGAGTGCGGCGCCGATTTTGTTACGGTATTTCAGGAAACGTACAACAGCGATAAATACGAAACGCTTCACCTTGAAGGACATAAGCGCATTTTCCCGTACAGATTCTATGCCCAGGAGCGCGCTGTTTTGGGCGGAATGAGAGGCGTAGGCTTTGCGGCGCTTTTGGGGCTTGACGATTTCAGAAAGGATGCGTTTGCAACGGGAATGCACGCATATCTTTTGCAGCGCAAATATCCGCAAACGGAAATTGCGTTTTCGTGCCCGCGGCTCAGGCCCATTATAAATAACGATAAAATAAACCCGAAGGACGTCCATGAACCGCAGCTTTTGCAGGTTATATGCGCCTACAGGCTGTTTATGCCGTTTGCGAGCATTACAATTTCAACGCGCGAATGCGCAAGGTTCAGAGATAACATTATAAATATAGCCGCAACAAAAATAAGCGCCGGCGTGAACGTCGGTATAGGCGGGCATATAGGCGAGGAAAAGGGCGACGAGCAGTTTGAAATATCGGACGGCAGAAATGTTGACGAGGTCTATAAGGCAATAGAAAACCAAGGTCTGCAGCCTGTCATGAGCGATTATATTTATGTGTAAAATGAAAATAACAGCAGTAACAAGCCGCCGCCTTTGCCCGGATTTTTTCAAAAGGCTTAAGGAGCTTTCGGAACTTGAAATACCAACGGTGCTGCGCGAAAAGGATCTTGGCGAAGCTGAATATTTTGAGCTTTGCAAAAAGGCGGCTGAAATATCAGACACAATAATACCGCATACTTATATAAGCGCCGCAAGAGAGCTTAGCATAAAAAAAATACATCTGCCGCTGCATATTTTGGAAACGGCCGATGTAAGCGGCTTTGACACGGTGGGCGCGTCGGTGCACAGCCCCGGCGAGGCAAAAAAAGCGGAAGCGCTGGGCGCGACATACATAATTGCGGGGCATATTTTTGAAACTGACTGCAAAAGGGGAGCGCCGCCGCGCGGGCTTGATTTTTTAAAAGCCGTGTGCGGCGCAGTAAACCTTCCCGTTTTTGCGATAGGAGGCATATCTCCGCAAAACGCTCCGTCGGTTATAAACGCCGGAGCGGCGGGAGTATGCGTTATGTCGTCGTTTATGAAAGCCGAAAGCGCGGCCGAATTATACAAGCAATTTATGATTTAAATAACGGCCGACGCATGACGCGTTGCGTGGCAGCTTATGTTTACCGAAACGGGAAGCCCGGCTATATGCGTCGGAAAGGTTTCGATATTAACACCGAGGCACGTTGTTGTGCCGCCCATGCCCTGCGGGCCTATGCCCAATTTGTTTATTTTTTCGAGGAGCGTGTTTTCAAGCTCCGCATAAAAAGCGTTTTCGTTGTGAGAAGTTATATCACGCGCAAGCGCTTTTTTTGAGAGCTGCGCGCACTTGTCCATTGTGCCGCCTATGCCTACGCCGACAACCATCGGCGGGCATGGGTTTGCGCCCGCTTTTCTGACCGTTTCTGTAACAAAATCTATTACGCCGTCAAGCCCGTCCGACGGATTAAGCATTTTAAGTGCGCTCTTGTTTTCGCTGCCGAAGCCTTTCGGAGCAAACGTGAGCTTTATTTTATCGCCCTTTACAAAATCGTAATATATAACGGCCGGAGTGTTGTCGCCCGTGTTTTTGCGGTCGAGCGGGTCGGCAACAACGGATTTTCTGAGATAACCCTCAGTGTAGCCCTTTCTTACGCCGTCGTTTATCGCCTCGGTAAGCGTTTTCCCTTCAACAAGCACCTCGTTTCCGACATCCGCAAAGAATACTGCCATACCGGTATCCTGGCATATGGGCACTGTTTTCCTGTCGGCAATATCGGCGTTTTTTATGAGGTTTTTCAAAACTGTGCGCGAAACCTCCGATTTTTCCGTTTCAACGCCTCGTTCGAGCGCTGCGCGGATATCGCCGTTAAGCGAGCAGTTGGCGCTTATGCAAAGCTCCGCAATCTTATTTGTTATTTCCTCTGATGCAATAATGCGCATTTTATTTTTTCCTTTCGGCAAAATTATAAAATTAAAAAACCCCTTGCGGGGTGCGGGAGCGATGCTCCCGCATAAAAAATTTATCTCGTAACTATTTCAAGCGGAACGTTGAATATTTTTGCAACCTTTGCGATAGTATCGATATGTCTGCCCGTTGCGGCCGCAAAGTGGTGCGTGGGCCCGCATTCGCTCCAGCGTGTAACAAATTCTCTTGCCCCGCAGCTGAAACGCGTTCTCATATTTGTATCGCCGAACGACAATATCTTGCCTTCCTCGTTCACACCCTCTGCCGCGATAAACTTGAACTTGCCGTCGCCGTCCTGAGTGATTGCGAGATAAGTAACGGGTCCCGTATAGGGATAGAACTGTGTCAGATAGCCGCCGCCCGTTTTGCCGTGGAATACCTTAACGATTTTCATTGTCGGCTTCTTGTCGGAAATATCGGCATCGCCCGAGCCGCTGTGGCCGATGATTGCAATGTCGTCGTTAAAGTCTATCGAATACATTTCGGCAAGCTGGCCCGTACCCGATATTGTCTTTAATATGCTCATTGCCATCGCAACCTTCATATCGCCCTCAACGGCGCATGCCGTGCCCTGCTTTATAAGCATCGAAAATGCGGGGATAAGCATACTGTCGAGCACGCCTGCCTTGCCGGTTGCAAAACCGTCGTAATGCGATGCGATAAGGCCGAGCTTTTCTTCCTTGACCCACTGCTCAAAGGCGACAACGTATTTTGCCATTTCCCAAACTTCCTCAATGCTTCCGCCGCCTTCGATATCGAAGGTGTCGAGAATATCCTGAGCCTTTGCGCGTATAGCGTCCTCGTCCGTGATGTTATCGGCAATCGCCCACATCTTCTCCCAGTCGAACTGCTTTGTGTAAAGGTGCATTCTTCTGTAGAGGTTCGATTCGTCTATGTAAAGGTCCATCATGCCGGGATACGGCCTGCCTATCTGTGCGATATTCGTATCTCTGAAGCGGCGTCTTGTCTGCGCCGCGCGGCACCATTCGTCGATCTCCTTCTGAACGCCCGGGTCGCCGCCCTCAACAACGCCGGTGATAACGGCATGGCGCTTTCCGTATCTTTCAAGGTCTGCAACCATCTCGCCGACAGCCCCGCACGCATAGCCCTCTCCGAGCCATGATGCGATGTCGGTATGGTCGTAATCGAGCGCCTTTAATTTCTGGATATTCACAAGCACAACGGGAACGTCCAGATCCTTTACGGCGGGAAGCATATTGTATGATGTTGCGTATGTGAGCAGCTGTAAAAATACAAGGTCAACGTCCGCGGCTCTGAACAGGTCGCCCGCTGCCTGGGACTGCTCCTTGGTTGTCACCATGCCTCCGTCTATTATTTCCACAGAGTCGGGAAGCGTCTTTTTGAACGCCTCATACTGCGCCTCAAATTCGGGCACAAGCGACGGGAACTGCGGAAGGTACGCTCCCAGAGCGATTGAAAATACGCCGATTTTCGCCTTCGTGTTTACTAACATAATATTACCCCTTTCATTTTGCCAGGTAAGGCAATGAATATTTTTTCCTGGCGGATACTTAAGACCAAAGCTTTGCCGGATCTTATAAAAAATCTCTCTCGTTATATTTGACTTTTTCTCCGCAATATGATATGTTAATTATACCACAAAACAGGACTTTGGGTCAAGGCGTTTTGTGAATTTTTTTGATTTTTTGCTTCCGAAAAAGGATTACATTATATGCGATACCGCCTCGCACAGCGGCTTCATATTGTCTGCGCTGTCCCAAAGGAATGCCTTAACCGCACGGCAGCCGGGATAATCGCTTAAATCAGCCGTATAACCTTCCGCAAAATCGACGTTTATAAGGCCTCCGTTTTCGTCATAGCAGGCTATGATAAGCACGCCGCCTTCGGCATTGTGCGCCGTGATTTTGCCGTCGGCTATTGTAATCGACGCATCATCCTCAGGCTCTGCTGCCGTAAACGTATACGCCGTGCCGGCTTTTGCGTTTTCTATGGTATACGTTTTGCCTTCGCGCATATCGGCGTAAATTTCGTTATTTAACATAAATGTGCCGTTTTCCCTGTCATAGCCTATTGTTATATCGCCGTCGGCGGCGGGAGTTATTGTAAAGCTTACAGCTTCGTTATCGGACCACACAATATCCACCTTCGCTCCGTTTTTGGCGCGTATACCGCTTATTTCACCCTTATCCCAAGCGTCGGGAAGCGCGGGCAGAATATAAATTTCACCCGTCTGCGACTGCATAAGAAGCTCCATAACCGCCGCTGCCGAACCGAAGTTGCCGTCTATCTGGAAGGGCTCGTGGAAATCAAACAGATTTGCATATGTTTTCTGCGCCAGCTGATACCGGAACAGCTCAAGAGCCTTGTTTCCTTCAAGACATCTTGCCCAAAGCAGGAATTTGTTCGAGCAGGACCAGCCGGTTGAATCGTCGCCTCGGTTTTCAAGCACTGTTTTTGCGCCGTTAAGAAATTCGGGCGTATTGCGGTTTATCAGAGTGCCGGGATACAGCCCCACAAGGTGCGATATGTGTCTGTGAAGCGGGTCGCCCAGGGCGCTGCCGTTTTCATCGGTATTATATGAAGTTTCCTGTGCCCATTCCTTGATTTGCCCGTCGTCGCCAAGCTCAACCGGAGTCTCAAGATGGTTTCTTATTTCCTTCCATGCCGCGGCTTTGTCTTCGTCAACGCCGAGAACCTCCGCCGCCGCTATGGTGTAATCATACATTCCCGCAACAAGCTGCAAATCATATTTTATGCCTTCCTGTGTGGGACCCTGCTCCGGCGAGCGCCCGGCCCATGTGGTGTAGTAATAGCCGTCGGGATATTTTTCGGTGTCCGTCGTGGTTTTTCTTTCGTTTGTGTAAAGATACTGCGTATAGAAATTGGCAGCCTTTCTCATTATCGGGTAAAGCTCGTCCCTTAAAAGCTCCTTATCGCCCGTTGTCTGATAAATATCCCAAAGATTATACATAAGCCACGCCGTATTGCCCGCCGATTGAATGCTTGTTGAGCCGGTCATGTCGGTCGTACCCATTATTGCCTGTTTTGTGTGCATTATAAATACGTCGTCATCATCATCGCCGGAATCGGTAAACGTAATTTCTCCGTCTCCCGTAAGGCTGTATGATTTCGGCGTTACGCCGTACATGTTTTTGGCAGTGACGCGCCCTGCCGGTATCTGCGAATTAAACCAGCCTATAAGCGACTTTGCGCTGTCGGTAAGCCCTGCGCCTCCGGCAAACCAATAGTTCATTTCCATATTGATATTTATACAGTAGCATGAGCCCCATATTTCGGCAGTTGACTGGCACCATTTTCCCTGAAGATTTGCCGGCATCGTTGTTGAGCGCGATGATGAAATCATAAGATAGCGCGCGTAATTATAGTGAAGCTCCTCAAGATGCTTGTTAAGCGATGCGTATTTATCCTCATCATACGAAACAACGGTCTTGCCCGACTCATCCTTTGAAGTGCCGATAACGTTTTTGTATGAGCGCTGAAGCTCATCCGTGGGAACGGGACATATTTCGTCAGCGTCAGTAAGGCTGAAATGCACCGTGTCAAACTGCGACTTGTAGTCCGCAATATGCTCTGCCTTAAGCTCATTGTACGTCATCGACGAAGCGCCGTTTATGCGTCTTTGAGCCTTTTCTATGGCAGCCGCAACGCCTCTTTCGCTCTTGTACGGTGTTTTTTCCATGTTTACCGAGCCGTCTGCGTTTAATTCAAATTGGTTCGCATCATAGTCTGTTGCCGCCGCAGCGATTATCGTAACGCCAGTTGCGCCCTTTATGTCAACGCTGTTTATGTTGTCCGTAACCGTGCCGTCATCGGCAATGACCTTTATCTTTGTACAGTATTCAAGATCCGATTCCTGATTCCATGCTGCGTTTCCGCCGCTTGCATACGGTTCGCTGTCTTTCAGCCTGCCCGTTATCGTTATTTCGCCGCCGTTTACCGTAATTTCTCCCGGATGCATCGAAACGGGATTTACGCTGAAGTTCATTTCATCGTCGGCCGTATAACGGAAAACAAGCGCTTCTTTCGGGTACGACGCAAAATATTC